>NZ_MJXJ01000020.1:0-189461 GCF_001762735.1 Campylobacter sp. BCW_6461
ATGGCGCAGCGGACGGGGCTCGAACCCGCGACCTCCGCCGTGACAGGGCGGCATTCTAACCAGCTGAACTACCGCTGCATCCAAAGTAAAGAAGTAGAGATTATAAAACCTATTTATGATTTTATAAAATGGTGGTCACTATAAGACTCGAACTTATGACATCCACCTTGTAAGGGTGGCGCTCTACCAACTGAGCTAAGCGACCTTTATAATGGTGTCCCGTGTTGGATTCGAACCAACGGCCCCCTCCTTAAAAGGGAGATGCTCTACCGGCTGAGCTAACGAGACATTTATCTGAAATAAAAATGTGATTATGCCAAAATTAGCTCTATTTGTCAAGCTTTTTTAAATCATTTTTGGCATTTTCTCTCCAAATAACGAGAAAATATACTTATAGGTAAAGTCAAAACAAGATATGTAATAGCCAAAATTACATAAGCTTCAAGAGTAGCAAAAGTATAAGAATTTATCTCTTGCGCACTTTGGGTTAATTCATTTACAGCAATAACGCTTAATAAGGAACTATCTTTAATTAAATTTGCAAATTGTCCACTCAGTGGTGCTAAAATATTTTTTAAAGCTTGGGGAAAAATTACATACGCAAAAACCTGCATCTCTTTTAACCCTAAAGCCCTAGCGCTCTCAAGCTGAGATATAGAAATACTTAAAATTCCAGCTCTAAATATTTCAGCTAAGTAAGCAGCAGAAAAACATGATAAAATAATAACTCCAGCCACATATCGATTATCAAGTCCTAAATTATTTGCAATGATATAATATATCAATAATACCTGCACTAGTAAAGGGGTTCCTCTGATAAGCTCTATGTAAAATGTAGATAAAAATCTTAAAAAAACAATCGAACTTAAAGAAAAAGCACAAAAAACTCCACCCAAAATTATACTCAACAATAAAGAAAAAAAACTGATTATTAAAGTATTTAAAAAACCTTGAAGAAATTTTTCTTTATAGGTCGCAATTGCGCTAAAATCAAAATGATAAGCACTTACACTAAAACTACAATAACAAAACAATATTAAAAATAAAATCAAAAGAATTAAATTGGTGATTATTTTTGACTTTGATAGAGGTTTTAAAGGTTTAAAATTTTTATTTTTTTGAATAAACAAAGACAATAAAAATCTCCAAAATTACAATTTATTCATTTCTTAAAGTATCTAAAATATTAATTTGAGTTGCTTTTTTTGCAGGATAAAAAGATGATAAAGCTATGATTATTAAAGCACCCACAATGGTTAAAGAAAAATCCATTAAAGACAAATCAAGTGGTAATTTACTAGTTCCATAAACATCAGCAGGTAAAGTTACAATATCAAAATTTCCTAAAAGCCATAAAGCAAAAAATGCAAGCACCACACCCACTATCATACCACCACCACCAATAAGCATACCTAAGGCAAAAAAACTCTTTTTTACCTCATTTTTGCTTGCACCTAGAGCAAGTAAAAGTGCTATTTCACTGCGACGATTCATTACTATCATCAATAAAGAACTTACTATATTTAAACTTGCAACCAAAATAATAAGCATCAACACTATAAAAAGCGCTCTTTTTTCAAGTTCTAAGGCTGAAAAGAAATTTTTATTTTGTTCCCACCAACCTACCACAGCATAATCATCTTTTAAATAAGATTTAATTTTTTCAACATCTTTAAAAGCATTATCACTATATACATGAATTCCATCATAATTTGGATTTTTAGGCATTCCAAGTACTTTTTTCAATGCATCAACATCTGTATACATATAAGCTTTATCATAAAATGCAAGCCCTGAAGTAAAACGCGCTTTAACATCAAAACGTTTAGTTTGCGGTATTAAAGAAAATCCACTAGGATTAAGATTTGAAAAAATAAGTGAAAGTTTGTCATTTTTATGCAAACCAAATTCATCGGTAAGTGCTGATCCTACAAGTATATCAAAACCACTTAAATTCTCATCCTTTAAAGCTTTAGCAACCACTTCGTTTATTTTTTTTTCATCATTAAAATTAACGCCAAAAAGCACACCACCTTCAAAACGATTATCTCCCTTTACAACAACTTGAGTGCTTATATAAGGGCTAAATAACAAATTTGGAAATGTTTTTCTTAACTCATCTATAAATTCATCATTTACAGGAGCGTAAAATTTAGGCAAAATAGCAATAGGATAATTCATCACAAAAAAGCGTTTTTCAAATTCTTTATCAAAACCATTCATAATTGCCATAGCTACAAGCAAAACGCAAAGTCCTACACAAACTCCTAAAAAGGCCAAAAGCATAGAAAGATTGATAAAGGGTTGTTCTTTATCAAATCTTAAATATTTAAAAAGTAAATATTTTAAAACGCTTTTATTCAAGCTAAAATTCCTTGCTTAGGACCACTTTTTCCATGGCATTCTTTAAATTTTTTTCCACTTCCGCAAGGACAAGGAGCATTGCGTGGAACTTTTTTAAACTCAGCTTCGCCAAGATTATCTTCGCTTGCGCCCATTTCTACTGAGCTTTGAAGTAGCTTTTCATTTTCTTCATTGGCTTTATTTTCTAAATTTTGTACCTCTTCTTGATTAAATTGCACGCTAAAAAGTAGTTTAATACTATCAAATTTAATACGATTGACCAACTCCAAGAAAAGATTATAACTTTCTTTCTTATATTCCACAAGAGGATCTTTTTGATTGTATCCACGAAGCCCTATTCCTGTTTTTAAAATATCCATTTGATACAAATGCTCTCTCCAAGCATTATCCAAAACTTGCAAATATAAAATACGCTCTATATTACGCAATTCTTTAATCTCAAGTCTTGACATCTTTTCGTTATAAGAATTTTCAAGAATTTGACTTAGCTTGTCTTGCATTTCAATGACACTTAAATTCTCAAAATCTTTTTCACTAATCTGAGTTGAACATTCGTATAAAATTTTTGCTTTCAAATTTTCAAAATTTACATTAGAACCGCTCTCATCAAGTATATAATCATTCATTACATTTGCACTATATTCAGCGATATTTTGAGAAATTTTAGCTCTAATATCATAGTTTTCATCTAAAAGCTCATTACGATAACGATAAATAGTTTTTCTTTGTTCATTTGCTACATCATCGTATTCTAACAAATGCTTTCTGCTTTCAAAATGCAAGCTTTCAACTTTTTTTTGCGCATTTTCAACCGCTCTTGTAACGATTCTTGATTCTATGCTTTCGCCCTCTTCTATGCCCAAGCGATCCATAATACTTTTAATACGATCCCCACCAAAAATTCTTAAAAGATTATCTTCTAAACTTAGATAAAAACGACTTATTCCAGGATCACCCTGCCTTCCTGCACGACCACGAAGTTGATTATCAATACGGCGGCTTTCATGTCTTTCTGTACCGATGATATAAAGCCCACCCAAAGCCCTAATCTCATCATCGATTTTTATATCCACACCACGACCTGCCATATTTGTAGCGATAGTTACAGCACCTTTTTTACCTGCATCTTGGATAATCAAAGCTTCTTGCTCGTGATTTTTAGCATTTAAAACATGATGAGGGATTTTCTCTTTTACAAGCATATTGTGAAAAACTTCACTGCGCTCTATACTTGCGGTTCCTACAAGTACAGGCTGACCTTTAGCATTGGCTTTTTTAATCTCTTCAATTACAGCTTTGAATTTTTCATTTTGAGTTTTATAGATAAGATCATCTTTATCTTGTCTTTTAATAGGAATATTTGTCGGTATAGAAATAACATCTAAACTATAAATTTGAGAAAATTCAGTCGCTTCTGTTTGTGCAGTTCCTGTCATACCTGCAAGTTTATTGTACATTCTAAAATAATTTTGAAAAGTAATATCTGCTAGAGTTTGGCTTTCTTCTTGAATTTTTACATTTTCTTTAGCTTCTAAAGCTTGATGCAATCCTTCGCTAAAACGACGTCCTTCGCTTAAACGCCCTGTAAATTCATCAACAATGATAACTTCATTATTTCTTAAAACATAATGCACATCTTTTTCAAAAAGATTATGTGCTTTTAAGGCTTGATCAAGCTGATGAGCTAAGATAGCATTATCAAGACTGTATAAATTTTCTACGCCAAAAAGTTTTTCAGCCTTAGCAATACCTGCTTCTGTAATTAAAATATTACGATTTTTCTCATCTACTACAAAATCACCCTCAGGTTTTGCAGGGGGTAAAACTGCTTCACCTTTTTGCATTTGTTTAGCTACTTCATTGGCTTTAATATAACCATCTAAAGTACGATTTGTAGGACCACTGATGATAAGCGGAGTTCTTGCCTCATCAATTAAAATACTATCTACTTCATCTACGATAACAAAATTATGCTCTCTTTGAACTTTTTCAGCTTTTGAAAATTTCATATTATCACGCAAATAATCAAAACCAAACTCATTATTGGTTCCATAAGTAATATCACAATCATAAGCTTGCTTGTGTTCTATATCACTATTTTGAGAAGAAAGCACCACGCCAACACTAAAACCTAAAAAATTATAAATCGCACTCATTTGCTCAGCATCTCTTTTGGCTAGATAATCATTTACTGTAACGACATGTACGCCTTTGCCACTCATGGCATTTAAAACAACAGGTAAGGTTGCTACAAGAGTTTTACCTTCTCCTGTTTTCATTTCTGCGATTTTTCCATCGTGCAAAACCATACCACCGATTAACTGCACATCAAAATGACGCATATTTAAAGTTCTCTTACCTGTCTCTCTGACTATAGCAAAAACATCATTTAAAACATCATTTTCGTTTTTTTCTCCGCTTAAAATTTGCTCTTTAAATTTTGCAAATTCGGCTTTTAATTCATCATCGCTTAAATTTTGATAGTTGCCTTCTAAAGCATTGATTTGTGCTACACGCTTGAAATATTTCTTAACTTCACGATCATTTTTTGTGCCAAACACGGCTTTTAAAGTATTTAAAAACATTTTTAAACCTTTATAAATTTTTCAAACTATCATTATAACGATTATTTAATTAAAATTAGCTAGAATGACATAAAAAATATATTTTTTTAAGGAAAATAAATGAAAAAAACATTCTTGATATTTTTTATTTTTATAGGACAACTTTTTGCCCTTGATCTTAATTTTAATACCTTTTCAAGCAATTTTACCCAAATAGTGAAATCCAAAAACTCTACACTTTCTTATTCTGGGCATTTTATACTGAGCAAAGATCAAGCATATTGGAGTTATGATACTCCTAGTAAAAAAGAGATTTATATCAACAAAAATCAAGTAACCATAGTAGAGCACGATCTAGAACAAGTCATTTTCTCTCATCTTGATAACATTCCAAATCTTAATGAAATTTTCAAAAAAGCAAGTCTTATAGATAAGGATAAACTTGCAGCAAAATATGATAATATAAACTATACAATTAAGCTTAATGAAGAGCAAATTCAAAGCATATCCTATAAAGATGAATTTGAAAATGATGTTATAATCAATCTAAACAATCAAATTAAAAATCCAAAAATCAACTCCGATATTTTCAAGGCAAAAATTCCGCAAAATTATGATATAGTTCGCTAATTTTGCGTTGAATTTTCATCAAGCTTTATATCATAGCCTGTTTGTGGTAAATGATAAGGCTTGCTTGCGTTATTTTCTTTGAATATTTGTGGAGGATTGGCGATTAAATCTCTTTTAATTTTTTCTTCTATATCTGGAGTCATTTTAGGTGTATTTAAATTATCTATATTGATTTCTCCATTGTCATTTTTATTTTCTTCATCTGGATCTTTGAAAAGCTGTTCAACTTGCTTGACTTCTAAATTTGGAACACTAGGAGTTGGGATCTTTTCAACACTAGGAACTTGAGTTTTAGGAACTTCTAAGTTTTTAAGTGCTTTTTTTACCTCGCTGCCCATACCCTTCTCTTTAGCCTCAGTACTTTCTAAAAAGCGTTTAAACTCCTCTAAATCAAATTTTTCCACTCCGCTTAAAGATATGATATATATATCATCTAATTCAATCTTATACTTCTTATCTAAAAATTTTTCTAAAGTTTTTTTGAAATTATTTTTTCCAATTTCTGTAAAAATATCTTCGTAAAAAAACCCTGAAATTACTGTATTTACAGCATCAATTAACTTATTTTCATTTTCTTTTAAATTATTCCCATCAAATTCCAAAGAAATTTCGACTTTTTTAAGAACATTTGTCCCACTTTTAGAATACAAATCTGTTCTTATTTTATCTATTTCAAGATTTTGAGCATTTAAACTCAAAACCAAAAAAACACTTAAAAATATTTTTTTCATTTAATGCCTTTAAATGATTTGTTCTTGTATTTCGAGATCTAAAAAATTATGTTTTTTATAAAATTCAATCACATTAGAATCTATTTTTAAAATATTAGCAAAATAAAATCCAAAATTTATCTTTTTTGTAGAATAAATTTTTAAAGTATTTGGGTTTGTAGCGCGAGAAAGAGCGACATAAAGCTGTCCATTTTCAAAAATATGATCAATATCACACACTAATTTTTCAATACTCATACCTTGTGATTTGTGTATAGTAATAGCATAAGCTAATTTAATAGGAAACTGTGTAACACTTGCGAGAATATTAACAACAAAATCTTTACCTGATTGCTCAAGTTCTTCCATGAAAAAAGTATAAGGTTCAAGTAAAATTTTCATCCCATTATTTTTAATAATGCTAATATAAATTTTCTCCTCTTCATAAAGAATATCTTCTATAATACCTTGCTCTCCATTATAATAATTTTTATCCCAATTATTTACGCAAAAAATAATACGAGCGCCTATTTTAATATTTAATTCTTCCAATATATTTAAGCTTCTAATCCAAGAATCAAGCTCTTCATCTTTTATTCTCTTATCTTCTTTTTTAACCTGAGCCTTAAAGCATACAAGCGGGGTCTCAAGTTTGCTTAATTTTTCTTGATTGATATTGTTTACTTTTTTATTGATACCACAAAGTAAAGTATAATCATCTTCTAAATTTTCTAATTCTTTATAATCAATTCGCAAAGATTCAAAAAAGCTTAAAATTTTTTCATCTAAAAAACCTTGTCTAATCAAAGATAAATGGTTATAAAATTCCATATTTTGCGTTCTTTTAGGTTGAGAAAGTTTAATATTCTTAAAATTTAAATCTTGCCAAAAAAATGAAGAAAAAGCATAATAAGAATGGTTAAATAAAGTTTCTTTTTTTTCTTTAATTACTGGAGGCAGTTGAAAAAAATCTCCAACAACTAAAATTTTTCCATTAAATTGAGAATTTTTAAGTCTAAAGCCTATCATTTCAAAAACATTTGCGCTAACCATGGAAATTTCATCGATAATAATAAGCTCAATCGTTTTTAAAAGCTCTTTAAGTTTTGTTAATTTTTCTTTTTGTTTTTGATTGCGATCCAATGCGCTTAATTTCATCATATCATCACAATACCCTAAACAAAAAAAGCTGTGTAAAGTAACACCGCCTATATTAAACGCCGATAGAGCACTAGAACCAAGAGCTATGGCTAATTTTTTTTGTTTTCTATAAGATTTGATAAGCTCATTTGTCAAAAAGCTTTTACCAACTCCAGCGCCACCACTTAAAAAAACATTATCATAAGCTAAAATTTTTTCTAGTTTATCAAGCATTATATTTCCTTAGCTTTAATTATAACTATTTTTTCTAAAAGGTTGATTATGAAATCTTGTTTATATTTTACTTTTATAGTGCTATTTTTAACAGCTTGTTCAACAAAAAATTTAACTTCGCTTCATCATGAAAATTTAGAACAAAAAAATGAAAATCAACATTATGCAAAACTTGAATACGAACAAAATGTAAGCATTTTACCACAATTTACTTACAATATTAATTTTGATGTAAAACGATATAAAAAACATTTCTTTAATCCTTGGCATGATTCATTTAAAAATTACAAAGGACAAAATATTTTTTGGTCCTTTCCTTTATATTTAAATTCAAAAAATACTTATTATTTTTTCAATAAACAAATTATTCCACTTTCATGGTTTAAAAACGCTATAAATAACGCAAATATCCAAGAATTCGGTAAACTTAATCAAAAAGCTTTAATTATCCAAAATACAATCATTAAAAATCTTCCAACCCAAAGAGCTATCTTAAAAAATCCTTTTTTTGAAAATGAAGGAATTCCTTTTGACTATGCAAGCGATGGCATTTTAAATACTGGAACCCCTGTCTTAATTTCACATTTTAGTAAAGATAAGCGTTATGCTTTTGTTTTAGGTGAAGCTGGATTTGGATTTGTTGAAAGTAAAAATTTGGAATTTTTCTCAAACGATAGAGCGAAAATCTATGAAAATCTCAACTTTATCACACCACTAAAAGAAAAATTTCCTATCTATAGCGAGGATGGTAAATTTTTCTTTGAAAGTAGAATTGGCGCTATTTATCCTTACTACAAAGAAGATAAAAACTATTTTTATGGAAAAATAGGTTCTAAAAAATATAAAATTTCTAAAAAAGATGTATCTAAATTTCCTTTACAATTCAATGATAAAAATTTAAAAAATCAACTTTCACAAGTTTTAAATTTGCCTTATGGCTGGGGCGGTTATAATTTTGAAAGAGATTGTTCTTTACTAACTCGTGATATCTTTTCAGCTTTTGGACTTTATCTACCAAGAAATTCAGCTGCACAAAAAAATTCTTTTAATCATTTTGATATAAGCACTCTTAGTAATTCTCAAAAAAAAGATTTTTTAAACCGCTTTGGGAAAGCTTATCTTAGTTTACTTTATTTACCTGGACATATTATGCTTTATGCGGGACAAATTACAGATAATAATATTGCCATACATAATATATGGGGCTTAAGAAAAGATGCAACCCAAAGACTTCTCATAAGTTCTAGCGTCATCACTTCTTTAGAAATAGGAAAAAATGAAATTTTAGAAGATAATTTGCTTTTATCAAGACTTAAAGAAATAAGTTTTATAAATTTAAACGAACAAGAAAAAGAGCAAATAAAAAGCTATCTTGAAAATATACAAAACAAATAAGATTTATTGATTTAATCAATAAATCTTTTAGTTAAATCTGCAAAATATTCTATGCGTCTATCTCGCAAAAAAGGCCACCAACGACGCACATTTTCACTTCTTTTTTTATCTATTTCTATGATTTTTACACATTCGTTTTGAGAATCTAAAAGACAAAGTTCTTCACCTTGAGGGCCAAAAACAAAAGAATTTCCCCAAAATCTAATGCCCTCTTCTACCCCGCTTACATCTTTTTCAAAACCTACCCTATTGATAGCTACTACATATAAACCATTAGCTATAGCATGTCCTTTTTGTACGCCAAGCCAAGCATTGAGCTGTCTTTGTTTTTCTTCATCTTTATCCTTATCAAACCAACCAATTGCCGTGGGATAAATAAGAATCTCAGCTCCTTTTAAAGCCATAATTCTTGCTGCTTCAGGATACCACTGATCCCAACAAATAAGCACTCCAAGCTTACCTAAACTTGTATTTATAGGTTCAAAACCCAAATCTCCAGGAGTAAAATAAAATTTTTCATAAAAACAAGGATCATCGGGTATGTGCATTTTGCGATATTTGCCTGCTATAGAACCATCTTTTTCAAAAACCACTGCAGTATTATGATAAAGTCCGGCACTTCGTTTTTCAAACAATGAAGCAATAAGCACTATTTGATTTTTTCTAGCTATATTTGCCCAAAATTTCACATCTTTTTCATAATCATTAGCATAGTCAAAAAAATCCACATTTTCACTTTGACAAAAATACTCACTTTGATGAAGTTCTCCTAAGCAAACAAGCTCAGCTCCTTGTTTAGAGGCTTCTTCTATAAATTCGCAAGTTTTTTTTATAGTTTGTTCTTTATTTAAATGAAATTTTTGTTGTATTAAAGCGATTTTCATTGTCTTTGCCTTTCTTGTTCTGCATCATCATAAGGATCTAAATGAATTTGTATATCCCATTTTTCATTTTCAAACATCTTACGCACACCTTCTTCTATTTCATCTGAAATTTTATGCGCATTTAAAAGCGAAATTATAGGGCAAAAAACCAAATGCACGCTTAAATAATTACAACTTGGAGTTTTACGCGTCTTTAATTCATGATAGGAAATTATTTCAGGATTATTAGAAATCAAAGTACAAATTTTATCCACTTGTTCCTTAGGTAAAGCCTCATCCATTAAAAAAGCTAAAGCTTTTTTAATGATTTTAAAAGCAGAAAATGCCGTATAAAGACTGATCACTATCCCAAAAATAGCATCAATAATATGTAAATTTGTAAAATAAATCAAAACCAAAGCCCCTAAAGTACAAGCATTGGTTAAGCAATCTGTTTTGTAATGCAAAGCATCACTTTCTATAATTAAACTTTTGGTTTTTTTAGCTACATAATTTAAAAAAAGTACAAGAAAAAAAGTCATAATTAAAGCAAAAATCATCACATAGATGCTTGAATTTAAATCTTTAATTTCTTCTTTATAATAAATCTTTAAAATACTCTCATAAAAAATAAAAATCCCCACGCCAACTATAAAAACACCTTCTAACAAACCCATTAAAGCTTCAATTTTAGAAAAACCAAAATTATAATTTTCATTCGCCTTTTGTGAGCTTTTTTTAAGAGCCAAAAAATTAAAAGCAGAAATAGCAAAATCCATTAAAGAATCAATCGCACTTGAAAGTACTGCAACAGAACCACTTGTTAAGCCTACTATAAATTTAACCAAGGCTAAAACAATGGCACATAAACTTGCTACAAGAGTTGCTTTTTTTTGCAAACTCATCTTAAACCTTTGAAACGATTTTGACAAGAACAATGCAAAGAACCGTTTTGTCGTAAAAACACTCTTGCATCTACTCCTATAATTTTATGACTAGGTAAAGCTTTAGAAAGTCTTTTAGCTATGATTTCATCATTTTTATCCTTATAAAAAGGCACAATTAAAGCATTATTTATAAAAACAAAATTCGCATAAGTTGCGCCTAATCTTCTTCCTTCATAGTATAAAGGATTAGGTATAGGAAGTTCTACTAAATCAAAGCCTGTTTTTTTAAGCTCTTCTTTCATTTTTTGCAAAGGCAAATAATGTTCATCCTCTTCATCTTCACAAATACAATGTGCTATGGTATTTTTATCTATAAATCTTGCTAAGGTATCGATATGATGATCTGTATCATCACCTTTTATGAAACCATTTTCTAGCCAAATAATTTGCTTTAAACCAAAAATTTCTTTTAATTTTATATCAATTTGGGTTTTGTTTAGATGAGAATTTCTATTTTCATTTAAAAGACAATGAGAGCTTGTAAGCATCACACCCTCTCCATTAAAGTCAATACTTCCTCCTTCTAAAATAAAATCAACCTTTTTAAGTTCCTCTTTAAATTTCTCTTTAAAAAGCTTAGAATTTACAGCATTATCAAGCTCACTTTGAAATTTATTTCCCCAAGCATTAAAAGTAAAATCAAGAGCCTTTAAACGACCATTTTCTATTATATCTATAGCTCCAAAATCACGTATCCAAGTATCATTGGTATCACATTTAAAATACTCTACTTTTTTTATATCTTTAAAATTTTCAAAATCACTCTGTTTAGGAGCTATAAGTAAAACTTTTTGAAATTCACTCACTGCTTTTACAAATTCTTTATAACTTTGCAAAATTTCCTCTAAATAGGGATTCCAATCGCTTTTTTCATGGGGTAAAGAAAGCATGAGGTATTCTTGCTCACTCCATTCAGGAATTGATTTTATCATTTAACTACCTTTTTTGATAATAAAATTATAATTGTATCATTTTTTAGACTTTTGTCAAATTTAAGAAGATTACCTCGATATTTCGAGGCTTTAGGATATTATTTAAAAAAGATCTTCATTTCATCATTACTTAAAACAAGTTTTCCATTTTCATTTGAAATTTTAAAAATTCCTTTGAAATTTGAAAGGAAAGAATTTTCAAAATCCATTACATCCATTGGATGACAAAGCATTTGAGTTGAAGCTACGCGATCACCTTCGATTTGCAAAGTATCCGCCTTAGTTTGATAAGAACCAAAAAAACGATTACACCCTGAATAACCATAAAATTTATTATTTTCAAAACTAATATTTGGACTTTCCTCCGCGTTTTTTGGATCAAAAGTTTTACCATTAACTATAATTTTTTCTATTTTGAAAAGCTGATTCTGCATAAGTTCATTACTACCTTTAGAAACAGATGAAGTAACAGAAGTACTAGCACAACCTGCAAAAAAAGTTGCAGCTAAAGCAATTTGAAGCGTTTTTTTCATTTTATTCCTTTAAATTTAAAATTGGTTAAGTTCGCTTTCGAGATTATGACACACTATTTTTAACTCATCTACAACTTGAAGTAGAATTTTAGAAATTTCTTCATTCTTTTCACTTACTTCAACATTTTCTTGCATACGAGAAAGTAAATTTTATATATTCTCTTGGGAAATTTTTATTTTTTCAGTACATTGAGTTACCAAAGCCCTAGCATCTTCGTTACATAATTTAACCTCATTAGCATCATCAACCAATAAAGCGGTGTCATCATTTAAAGCTTGTATACTTTGAGTATTTTTCTTTAATTCTGCGTTAACCTCATTAATACTTTGCAAAAGCTCTTTTGTAATTTGAGCTACATTTCCCAAAAATTCTTCACTGTTCTGAGCCAACTGCCTATCATCCTCAGCAATTACAGAAAAACCTAGTCCAAATGCACCAGCCCTAGCTACTTCTATGTCAGCATTTAGGGATGGTAATTTTGTTTTATCTGCGATCTTATCCATCATTTGAGTTGCTTTTTGTATATTACCTGCTTGATTAACCATGTTTTCAACTTTTTTAGCCAATTCATTTTCATTTTGGGATACTATTGATACTTTATTAGCAACATTAAACAAAGATTTAAGCATTTGCTCTAATAATAAAAAGGATTTTTCATTGGCACTATTTGCCTTATTTGACAAACTAGCAAGTTCTCTAAGTTCATTGCCAACATTTGCACCAAGTTTAAAACTTTGATCTATTTGCTTATGACTTTGTGAACTGATATCACTTAAAAAATAGCATTTGAATTTAAAAGATTGCTTTGTTTTTCTACATTTTTTAAATTATGACTTGCACTGCTAACTGCCTTGTGAGTTTTTTCGATAAATTGATTGATATATCCACAAGCTAAAGCAATTTCATCTTGACCTTTAACTGAAATACGAGCTTTTAAAATTGCCGCTTCCTTGAGCTAATTCTTTAGCATGATTTAAAAGCTCTAAAACGGGCTTTCCAACAACAACTTTAAGCATTAAAAGAACCACCACAAAGGGTAAAAATCAAAGCAATAGTAAATATTATAATATAAGATTGACCGGTTTTGCTTATATCTTTTTAAACACCTTCTAAAGAATGTGATATATCCATAACCCCAATCACACTTCCTGTATTAGCATTTCATGACAAGTAACACAACTTTCATCTGCAATCAAAGGGCGTATCAATCTTAAATACACAACACCATTTATATTTTCTTCCAAAGCTTGAATTTTAGGATTTGAAAATTGTTCTACAATACGCTTATCATTTGAAATTTGAGGGGCTTTCATCTCAAAAAGATCTATAGTATCTTTTGAAGGATAAATTTTAATATCACTAATACCCTCTATACTTTTTACATCTTCAATGGCTTCTTTAATTTTTTCAGGATCTCCTAAATTCATAGCCATTCTCATTGTTTGAAAAACAGAAGTACTTACGGTATTTAAATTTGCCCTGCTCATTTTATTGGCAGTATTTTTAAAATCCAAATTTAAAATCACTTGCATTACAATGAAACTTATAAGCAACACCACAAAAATTGCAGCAGAAACCTTAAATCCTATAGTTTTAAACATCATAGTTTCCTAAAAATAAAATTTTTCGGAAATATTTTACACATAATTTATTTAATTTTTATTGAATTATGTGTAAAAAACATAACATTCCATTAAACTTAATGTAAGAAATGTCTTACTCCTGTAAAATAAAGCGCCATACCATACTCATCAGCCGCCTTTACCACTTCATCATCTCTTATACTTCCGCCTGGTTCTACTATAGCTTTAACTCCTACTTTACTTGCTTCATCTATGCTATCTCTAAAAGGAAAAAAGGCTTCACTTGCTAAAACGCAACCTTGCAAATCAAGCCCCATTTCTTTAGCTTTAGCGATTGCTACCTTTGCTGCATCGATTCTGCTTGTCATACCCATGCCTATAGCCACCATAGCGCCATTTTTTACATAAACAACATTGTTTGATTTGGTAAATGCTGCTATTTTCATGGCGATTTCAAGATCTTTTAATTCTTCCTTACTTGCCTCTCTTTGACTCATAAGCTTTGCATTTTTAAACTCATCTTCGCCAACTTCATCGCTGTTTTGATATACAAAACCCCCATCAATATGTTTAAAATCATATTTATCAAAACTGCGGATTAAAAACGAGCTTTCTTGAGTGAAAATTTTAATGCGTTTTTTACCTTCAAACACAGCTAAAGCTTTTTCATCTACATTGGCTGCGATGATTACTTCTACATAAATTTCATTGATTTTATTTGCTAAAGCCTCATCAAGAGTTCCATTGATTGCAACCACTCCTCCATAAGCACTAACGCTATCGCATTTTAAAGCATGTATATAGCTTTGTACTAAATTTTCTTTTATAGCAAAACCGCAAGGATTTCCATGTTTTACTATAGCAATAGCTGGAGCTTTATCGAAACTACTAGCCAAATTTAAAGCTGCGTTAATATCGGTTAGATTATTAAAACTTGCTTCGCCTTTAAGGGCTTTGAAATTTGCACTAAAAAAGGCATCAAACTCGTATAAAGCCCCTTTTTGATGTGGATTTTCTCCATATTTTGTATCAAATACTTTTTGTCCTACTATAAATTTACTCGCTCCAAAACCTCCGTTAAAGCGTTCATTCATATAATTTGCAATATAAGCATCATAATTTGCCGTATGCTCATAAGCTTTTATCATCAAATTTAAACGAAAATTCTCATCAATTTGACCTTTTTTTAAAGTCTCGATGACTTTTTCATAATCAAGCGGATCGCAAAGTACCATCACATCTTTATAGTTCTTTGCTGCACTTCTTATCATCGCAGGCCCACCTATATCGATATTTTCTATAATTTCATCAAAATCATCACTCATGATAGTGGTTTTTTTAAAAGGATATAAATTCACACAAACTAGATCAATTCCTAAAATTTCATTTTCTTTTGCTTGTTTGATATGATTTTCATTGCTTCTTTTGTGTAAAATTCCACCATGAATCTTAGGGTGTAAAGTCTTTACACGCCCTTCAAAAAGCTCAGGACTTTTTGTAAAATCACTCACTTCCATAACTTTTATTCCATTTTCTTTTAAAAACTTAAAAGTCCCACCTGTTGAAAGAATCTCAAAGCCTAAATTTTCAAGCTCTTTGCCAAATTCTACTATACCTTCTTTATCACTCACACTAAGCAATGCTCTCATTTTTACCTTTCTAAATGTTTTTTAACTTTTTCGTAAGCTTCGTTGATTTTTTGAAATTTCCCTACACCGATTTTAAGCTCTTCTTCACTAACATTGTTTGCATTTAAAATATCAGGATGATATTTTTTTGCTAAATTGCGGTATTGTTTTTTTACCGCATTTAAATCTGCATTATTTGGAAGTTCTAAAATAGTAAAAGCTTCATCAAGACTTAATTCTTTTTTAGAACTTTTTAAATTTGAAAGACTTGCTATAAAAGCGTCTAATTCGCTTTTTGCTATATCAAAGGCTTTAGCGATTTGCTCTAAAATTTCACGCTTTTTAGCATTAAAATCTGCATCGATTAAAGCCATAAAAACAAGCACACGCAAAACATTAAAACGCTCATTTTTAGGTAAAGGTACTTCTTTTAAAAAATCTTTTGCCACGTAAAAAGCATCGCTTAAATTTTCTTTATGTTCATTAAAACTTGCTTTTAAAAAAGCTCTTTCTTTTTCATCTTTGGCATTTGCATCTAAAAGATCTTTGATCATTTCAGCTTCATTTTCACTTACTCTGCCATCGCTTTTTGCAATTTTTGCCAAAAGTGCGATAACATAGTAATTCATACGCCTTTTAAACTCATCCATTCTTTCTTCCATAACCCCACGAGCAAAACCCTTAGCAAAGCCTTTGGCTCCTCTTGTAGCTGAGTTTAAAAAATCCTGTTTTCCCCAAGTTTTATAATACCAGTAAAACACCAAAACAACGAGTATAATTAAAACTAAAGTCATTGGATTTGCTCTTTAAAACTTTCAAAATAAAGCTTATCAAGTTCAGCCTTGCTTAACTCAATGCTATCAAGTTTAAAATGTTTTTGGCTAGTACTCACACCTAATTTATAAGCTTTTACTCCAAATTCTTTGGCTAAATTTAAAAAAGCTTCTTCATTTTCTTTACTAAGCCCTACTATAGCACGACTTGCACTCTCATCAAAAATCATTTTTTCATCATCAAAACCACTTGTTAAATTTGCACCTACACTAGAAATAGCAAACATTTTTGCCAAAGTCATAGCAATACCCCCTATTCCTACGCTATTGGCACACTCAAGTAAAGAATTTTGATTGGCTTTATAAAGCAAATCCCAAAGTGCAATTTCAGCTTTATAATCAAGCTCTTTAAGACTTCCTGATACTTTTTTATCTTGGATTTTCATTACCATAGATCCACCAAATTCCCCTAAACTTTCACCCAAAAGATAAACACTTAAATTTTCTTTTTCAAAACTAGCTTTTAAGGTTTTATTTGCATCTTCTAAAACCCCTACGCTTACTATAGTAGGACTTGGATAAATACTTACGCCTTCAGTTTCATTATAAAGTGAAACATTGCCGCTTACTACTGGGGTATTTAACTCTTTACAAGCTTCTTTAATGCCTTCGCAACCTTGTGCAAATTGCCACATCACTTCAGGATTTTGCGGATTTCCATAATTTAAACAATCACTTATTGCCAAAGGCTTAGCCCCCGTGCAAGCAACTTTTCTTCCTGCTGAAGCTACTGCTAAAGCTGCTCCTATTTTAGGATTTACATAATTTAAGCGTGAGTTACATTCTATAGCCATAGCCACACTTGCACCATTTTCTTTGATACGAATGGCACTAGCACCTAATCTTCCATCAGCTTTTATAGTATTGGTTTGCACACTTGAATCAAATTGATCATAAATAAAAGCTTTGTTGTTAATATTTTCATTTTGAAGCATTTGTATAAAAAGCTCTTGAATGCTTAATTTTAACTCAAATTTATAATCTTTAATTTCACTTAAATATTTTGGCTCACTTATAGGACGACTTAAAATCGGCGCTTTTTCACTTAGAGGCTCGATAGGAATAAGCCCTACAAGCTCATCATGCCAAAAAAGCTCCATTTTTCCTGTATTGGTAACTTCACCTATAACCACAGCATCTAAATCCCATTTTTTGAAAATTTCTATAACCTTATCTTCATAGCCTTTTTTCGCACAAATAAGCATTCTTTCTTGAGACTCGCTAAGCATTAACTCATAAGGAGTCATACCGCTTTCACGTATAGGAGTTTTATCTAAGTAAAGTTTCATGCCACTGCCACTTCTTCCTGCCATTTCAAAAGAACTTGAAGTAAGCCCTGCAGCACCCATATCTTGAATACCCACAATATAATCAGTTTTAAAAAGCTCTAAACAAGCTTCCATAAGAAGTTTTTCACTGAAAGGATCGCCAATTTGCACTGTAGGACGCAAAGATTTGCTTTCTTCATTGAAGCTATCACTTGCCATAACCGCTCCACCAAGTCCATCACGCCCTGTTTTTGAACCCACATAAATCACAGGATTTCCTACACCTTCAGCCTTAGCATAAAAGATATCTTCACTTTTACAAACCCCTAAAGCAAAGGCATTAACTAAGATATTTCCATTAAAACACTCATCAAAAGCACATTCTCCACCTATAGTTGGCACACCCATGCAATTTCCATAATGAGAAATTCCATTTACCACACCTTTAACAAGGTATTTTTGATGTTTGCTGCATTTTTCATTATGAATATTGCCAAATTTTAAAGAATTTAGCCCTGCAACCACTCTTGCACCCATAGTAAAAACATCACGTAAAATTCCCCCTACTCCTGTAGCCGCACCTGCAAAAGGTTCAATAAAGCTAGGGTGATTGTGACTTTCTACTTTAAAAACTGCTGCCATACCTTGCCCGATATCAATAACCCCTGCATTTTCACCTGGGCCTTGAATCACCCAAGGTGCTTTAGTTGGAAAACCATTAAGATATTTTTTACTAGATTTATAAGAGCAATGCTCACTCCACATCGCAGAAATAACCCCAAGCTCTAATAAATTTGGCTCACGTCCTAAAATTTCTAAAATTTGTGTATATTCTTCATCGCTAATTTTGTGTGCTTTTATGGTTTCTTTGTCCATTTTTATCCTTTCATTTTCCTAAACAAAAATTACCAAACATTTCGTCTAAAATTTCATCTCTTTGAAAATCTTTGGTAAATCTTGCAAGTTCATTAATCGCTAAATTAAGTTCAAAAGCAAAAAGTTCTAAAGAACTTTCCTCTAAAAGTCCCTTAGCTCTAAAAATCGCTTCACTTGAAATTTTACAAGCATTAATAAGATCTAAAGAACTTACCATAATACCTTCACTATCAAAAGAATTAAGATAATTTTGCAATTCTTCTTTTAACAAAGTGATGTCTTTTTGAGCACTAAGCTTGATAAAATTTTTATTTTGAGTATTTTTGAAAACATTTTCTAAATCACTTTTATTTAAAATCCAAAAGATTTTTTTATCAGTATTTGCTAATAAGTCAAAAATTTTCTCATCTTCTTTATCTTGCACTCTTGAAGCATCAAAGACTGCCAAAATAATATCTGCATCTTCTAAACTTTTTTTACTTAAAGCTACGCCGATTTGTTCTATAACATCTTTACTTTCCCTAATACCCGCTGTATCTATAATGCGTAATAAATGCGTTCCTAATTTAAAGCTCTCTTCTATAGTATCACGAGTGGTGCCTGCTATATCTGAAACAATAGCTCTTTCATAAGAAAGCAAGGCATTTAAAAGCGAAGATTTGCCTACATTTGGCTTACCTACAATAGCGATTTTAAAACCTTCTATGAGTCCTTTTTTGCTTTGAGAAAGCGTATAAATTTCTTTTAAAATTTTAGAATTTTCTTCACACATAGTAGAAATTTGTTCTAATAAATCAGAAGGTAAATCATCATCAGCATAATCAATACTAGTTTCTACAAAAGCTAAAGTTTTAACCAAATCTGTGCGAATTTTTTCTAAAAGTTCTCCTAAGTTTCCTTGCATGTTGCGTGCTATAATTTTAGCTGCAAGTGCAGATTTTGAAAGTATGAGATCTTGTATATTTAAAGCTTTTAAAGGAGTCATTTTGCCATTTAAACACGCTCTTTTGCTAAATTCCCCTGCTAAAGCAAGTCTTGCTCCTAAACTCACAAGTTCTTCGAGTAAAACTTCACTCACACTAAATCCTCCATGAATTTGAAACTCTACTATATCTTCCCCTGTAAAACTATAAGGGGCTTTAAAATATATCATTATAGCTTCATCGATAATTTCATTATTTTGATTAAAAAGTTTTGTAAAAGTAGCATGGCGTGGGGTAAGTTTGGTTTTGTGGCTAAGCTTTAAGGCAAATTCTAAAGCCCTTTCACCGCTTAATCTTACAATAGAAATCGAACCCACACCATGAGCTGTGGCAATAGCCGCTATAGTATCACTCATCTTTTTTGAAAAAGTCGTTTATTACAACAAATCTTTGATCATTATTTTGCTTAATTCCTACATACTTATCTGGAAATTCAGCTCTTAACTGCTCTAAAGCGATTTTTATCAAAACCCCATCTAAAGGTTTGGTTTGACCACGTCCATGAATTTTAATTTTTTCAATCACGTTTTGTAAATAAAGCTGCATACCTTGAATTTGATTTTCTAAAAATTGAGCGATCTCAAGGCGCACTAAAAGATTATATTTTAAATTGATCCAATTATGTAAAAGATAAGAAATAGCCTTGTAACGATGTGCTTCTTTACCTATCATCAAAGCAGCATCTTCCCCATCCAATCGAATCAAAACGCAATCTTCATCATACATTCTAAGTTCACTAAGCTCTATTTTAAACTGGGAGCTTTCTAAAAGTTTTACAAGCTGAATGCGAATCTCATCTAAAATATCCTGAGTATTACGCACTCCTTTGCTTTCTCGATGAAAACTATCAAAAATTTCATCACTTTTTACTGTATATTTTTCTTTTTGGCTTTTATTTTTTTCATTTTTTGTTTCAATCTTGTTTTCTTGTTTTGGCTCATGTGTTTCTGGTTTGTGATTTTTTGAACTTGTAAATTCTTTTTTAGGATTTTTTTTCAAAATCCTTTTTTTTGCTTTAGCCTCTATAATTGCCTTTTTTCTTCCAAATCCAAAAAAACCTTTTCTTGGATGCTGAATAATCTCATATTCTAAGTCCATCACAGAACATTCTAAACTTCTTGAAGCTTCTGTTAAGGCACTTTGAAGATCAATGGCTTCGATTTTCATTTTTCATGCTCCGCTTGTTTTTTGTGATGTTCTTTAGCAAATATTTTATTGATAACCCATTGTTGAACCAAAGAACAAAGGTTATTTACAAACCAATAAAGCGTAAGTCCTGCTGGGAAAGTGATAAAGAAAAAAGTAAAAATCACTGGTAAAAATTTCATAATCTTAGCTTGCATAGGATCTTGTATAGTCATAGGCGTAATAAGTTGTTGTAAAAACATCGTTGCACCCATTAAAATAGGCAAAATGAAATAAGGATCCATTACCGATAAATCATGTATCCAAAACGCCCAAGGAGCTGCTTTTAGCTCAATAGCATTAAGCAAAACGCGATAAATAGCAAAGAAAATAGGAATTTGTAAAAGTATAGGCAAACAACCACTCATAGGATTTGCACCATGTTTTTTATAAAGCTCCATCATGTGCATATTCATTTTTTGTGGATCGCCTTTATAACGCTCTCTAATATCTTTCATTTTAGGAGCAAGATCTTTAAGTTTATTCATAGAAATCATAGACTTATAAGTTAGCGGGAATAAAATAATACGCACAATTAAAGTCATCACAACGATAGCCCAACCCCAATTTCCTATATACTGATGCAAGAAATTCAAAAACTCAAACATAGGCTTAGCAATAAAAGTAAACCAACCATATTCAACAACTGCTTCAAGGCGTGGATCTATACTTCTTAAAATCACATGTTCTTTAGAGCCTATATAGCCCCCTGCTTTAAATTCATTATCACTATAAGCAAAAACTATAGGGTTTTGATTAGCATCCTTGCTGATTGCCACATTTAAAGGTTTATCAAAATTATAAAAGAAAGTTGCATAGTATCTATCAAAAGCCGAAGTCATTACGACATTATTAGCACTTTCATCCTTTTCTACATCTCCATCTTTATAAGTTTCGATGGTTTCTTTATTATCCATTACCAAAGCACCATGAACTGTATAACTATCTACGGCAATATTTGGACGATATCCTGGACTTATAAAATAATTTGCATTCTTGCTGAGTTTAACTTCTATCTCATAATTTCCTTTTGGATAAAAAGTAATATCTTTTTCGATTTTCAATCCAGAAAGATTTTGAGTGAGTTTTAAAACTTGACTTCCATTTTCATCAACAAAAAGATTGCTAGCGTTAGCAACATAAGGAATTTTAAAAGCCTCTGAGTTAATACTTGGATCACTAAAACGCATTTCTAAAGGATAAGGACTATTTTCCTTGCTAACAAGATTTATAAATTCTCCTTTCTCATTTTGGTATTTTTTATCTTTTAAATAAAAAGCAGAAATTCTACCAAAAGAGTCAATTTGTGCTTCAAAATGCTTGCTTTGAACCTTAGATATCACACTATCTTGTGAAACTAAAGCTGCACTTGGAGTATTTGTGGTGGTATTTTGTATATTAGGAGTGTTATTTATGCTTGTGTTTTGTTGATTTTGTTGTGTAATGTTTTGTTCTATTTTTAAAGGTTGTTTTGGAATGAAAAAATAATCGTAAACAACAAAAAATAAAAAAGAAATCACAACAGCTAAAAGTATACGCTTTTGCTGAAAAATATTATTTGAATTATTCACTGATTTGTCCTTTTAAAGATGATTTTTATAAGATAAAAACTTTTATTTTTATAAGGTATATATAAAAAACAAAGTTGTTTTTTTGCTAAAAATATAGGCTTAAAACATAAATTTATAGGATAAAAATTTTTAGAAACTCTAGGATAATCAAACCCCCCTTTAAAAAAAGGGTTGCATCTTAAAACTCTAAAAAAAGTAGAAAAAAAAGCTAGAAAAAAATTCTTTTTTTGAAACTGCCAAAGCGCATACTCAGAACAACTAGGATAATACCTACAAGCAGCGGGTTTTAAAGGACTTAAGAATTTCTGATAAAAACGGAGTATTTTTAGGCATATCATTTGAAACATTCTAGTTTTTTCAATCCCCATTTTAGATTTTTTTCTAACCTAGAAAAAGAAAGTTCAGTGATTTCATTTTTAGCTACAAAAATATATTTGCCATCTCGAAGATATCTTTCAAACTTAGCAAACAAAGCCCTTAAAATTCGTTTTGAACGATTTCTAACCACTGCTTTTCCAACTTTTTTACTAGCAACAACTGCTATTTTTTTTTCATAACTATTCAGATAAAAAATAATCACACCTTCGCAATGCCATTTTTTACCTATTTTGTATACAGATGAAAATTCCTCGTTTGTGCTAAATTTATCAAAATTTTTCACACAGCAAGTCTTTTTCTACCTTTAGCGCGTCTTGCATTGATCACCTTGCGACCATTTTTAGTTTTCATACGAACACGAAAACCATGAGTACGTTTTCTTGGAGTGCCATGTGGCTGATAAGTTCTTTTCATTTGATTTTTCCTTAAAAAATTATAAAATAAACTTGTATTTTATCTTAATCTTACTTATAAATTGCTTTTGATTAAGAGTAATTTTTAAATTCTTTTGATAAATTTTGAAATTATTTTTAAAAGGTTAAAAATGTCAGAATTTAAAATTATTGATTTAAGACAAGAAGATTTAGATATTTTACAAGAAATGATCATAGAATTTGCAAAATACGAAGATATGTTAGATTTTCTTCAATGCACGAAAGAAAAACTGGAACATTCTTTACTAAAAAATAAATTTGCTCGTGCTTTTTTGTTAAAAGAAAATGAAAAAACTATAGGCTATATGATTTATTTTTATACTTTTTCGTCTTTTTGGGGCAGCGGTGGAATTTATCTTGAAGATATTTATATACGAGAAAATTTTCGTAAAAAAGGTTATGGAAAAGCTGTGTTTAAATTTTTAGGAGAAATTTGCAAAAAAGAAAATTTAAAAAGACTCGACTGGGTTTGCTTAAATGATAATATTTTAGGTATTAATTTTTATGAAAGTTTAAACGCTAAACATCTTAAACAATGGAGAAATTATCGTCTAAGTGGAGAAAATTTAGAAAAATTGTGTGATTTATGATAAGAAGTCTTTATTATTTAAAAGCTATGGGATTTAACTTTGTTGATACACATACAAACCACTTTGAACAAGTACAAAATTTTCAAGAATTAAAACAACTTGTTTCATCTTGCACCTTATGCCAATTTTCCAAAACAAGAAAATTTAGTCTTATGGAACCTAAGATAAAAAATGTCAAATTGCTAATTCTTGATGTTTTTGGGCAAAAGAGTGAAAATGAAAGCGGAATTTTACTTAATTCAAAAAAAGGTGAAAAATTAAAACACTATATTTATCAAATTTTAGGGCTTTGCGATGAAGATTTTTATTTTTCTTATTTATTTAAATGTTTTTGTAATGGAAAATTTGATGATTTTTCGCTACAATCTTGCTTACCATTTTTCTGGAACGAACTAAAACTGATTCAACCTGCTTTTTTGCTTTGTCTAGGAGAATATACATTTAAAAGCTTGGGATTTAAAGATTATCACATTTTAAAAGGTGAAGTTTTTGCTTATAAAAATTTTTTCATAATGCCAAGTTATGATTTAGATTTTATAGAAAAAAATCCAAGTTATGAAAAAAATTTCATACAAGATTTAAAAAAAATTAAAGGATTTTTATGAAAAAAATATTTTTAATATTTTTCTTATCTTGCTTTTTGCTTAATGCAAAAGAGCAAAAATTAGTCGATGTAAAACCTGTTGAAAATTTTTATCCTAAATTAAGCGTTCAAGAATGCAACACAAATTGTCTTTTTGATCTTTTAGAATCAAGATTGTATCTCAGTTTTTTAAGTGAATTTGCAGACCAAAACGATCAATTTTTATCCAATGTTTATGCAAAATTATTAAATTCCATTACTGATTTTGAAAAAAATGTTCAAAAAATTACTTCTGTTAAACTTGCGATAATTATCCCAGAAAAAACCATAAAAAGCTACTCAAATACTATAATAAATTCAAGCATAGCCTATCTTTTAAGACAAAGAGCTGAAATCAAAGTAAAAGTTTTTTTAACCGGCACAGAAGATAGTGATAAAATTCGAGCCGCGCTTGATGCAGCACAAGCTCAAGGATATCAGTATGCCATAGCTGGATTTACCTTAAAAGGTGCTAATGAGTTGAAAAATTACTCAGGAAATATGAAAATTTTCATACCGACTATCCATAAAAACAACATACAAATTTCGAATCAAAATATTATTTTTGGAAGTATTGACTATGATGCTCAAATTGCCACACTTTTAAGCAAATCAAATGCTAATATCGCAATATTTAGCGATGGCTCTGCCTTATCAAGCAATCTAAATTCAAGAATTCTTGCTCAAAATAATAATGCTAGAATATATACCATAGAAGGCGAGAAGCTTGATTTCAGCAGGCTTTTAAGATCACAAGGTGGAGTTAATAATGCCTCAATATTTTTTAACACTCCATTGATCAAAACAGCTCTAGCAAGTTCTCAACTAAGAATTTATAACATTCATCCTTATGTGCTTTTATCCACTCAAATCAACTATAATCCAACATTTTTAAGTTTAACACAACAAGGAGATAGAGAAAATTTTATCATTGCTAATTCTATCAATAACCACGATGATAACTTAGTCTATCTTAATGAAATTTTTAATCAAAGTATAGATTATAACTGGATTGCTTATGCTACTAGCATAGGAGTTGATTACTTTTATACCGAATTCCTAAATAAAAAAAGCGAAAGTTTATTTGATGAGAAAATCAAAAATTCTCAAGTTGATTACAAAGTGCGTCTTATGCAAGGTAAGCAAGCAAGCTTTGAAGAATTAAAATAATTCTTCAAAGAGCTTTTTTAACTGCATATCCATTCTAGCTGGTTTTTCGTTTTTAATAAAAGCTAAAGTTAATTCCATTTTAAAAAACAAAATTTCATCTTTATAAATTTCTTGTAAAATTTCCACAGAAGCATTTTTGACTTCTAAAATTTTTGTTTTAATCTCTATCATATCTCCAAGTTTTGCAGGTTTTAAGAAATTGCAATTTGCTTTTGTAAGTAAAAAATGTCCCTTAGACGCATCAAAAATATCTACTTTTTTATTGAAAAAAATTTCACTTCTTACTCTCTCGCAAAATTTTAAATAATTACTATGATACACCACTCCACCCGCATCAGTATCTTCATAATACACACGCATTTTCATCGCTTTACCTTAAAAAATATTTCACATTTAAAAAACATTAGATTATACAACGGAAATTCTTTGATATCGCTTTTTAGTTTATATTAAAAATTCCGTCCAATCTTAATTTAATAAAGCTTTTTAACTTCACTGGGAGGGGGTATAGAGAAATTTTGTTTTAAACTTTCCATTGTTACCTTCTTAAGCATCAACGCTTTTGCAGCCACTCAAGCAAATACTACAGACAATCGAAATTTCAATATTCCAAAGCATTATTTTAATGATAACGAACTTTATGATAAAACCAATTCTACTTATAAAAAATTCCAAGGTATAAATTATTATGCTAAGAGTTCTAAACAATATATTAACAATATTTAACAATCATAAACCAAATATTACAAATATAAACGATTTAAATTTTAAACATTATTTACTTACTCCTGATATGAGAGAAGATGAATTTCTTTCTTTTAAAGCAAGGCATGGTGTTAATACAGCCGATCGTAGTATAAAAAACAGTTAGAGTGCTTCCTTTTTTAATCACAGCAAAAACCGATCATGCTGATGCAAGTTATAACAAACTTATATTAGAACAAGGAGAACTTAGTTCAGTTTTTTATCTTAAACCTAAAGATACTCATATAAAAACCCTAGTAATTCTAAAAGCAATCAACGCATGAATTTCTTAATGAGTTCTACCTTTACTCATTATAGTAATGCAAGCTATAACCAAACCATACTTCAAAAAGATGCCCATATTAGTATGGGAGTTGAGAACACTTATGATTTAGCCTTAAATGGTTCTCCTTATTTAATCGGAGCTATAACCACTTATGGAGATTCTACAAATAATAGTTTAAATATAAAAGCAAGTAGCAGTGTAGAGTTTTTTACTTCCTTGCCTAAAAAAGATAAAAATGGTAATAATACCTTTGATGAAAGAATCACTCACCTTGTAGGTGGTTTAGCTTATCAAGGTAATGTAAAAAACAATAAAATCTTTATCAAAGATGCTAATATGATTATCCATGGTCCAAGCAAAGCTTATGCTAGTTTAGCTGCTGCTCATATTAGCGCAGGTTATATAATAAAAACTTTCAAGCCAGTAAAAACCTTTTAGACATAGATAGTTTTAATCTTGATATGTATATGAACCATGATAAACAACCCTTAGCTTATAATTCTGTTTTATTTGCTGATTTTTTGGGTGGAAAAACCGAACAAGGACAAGCCTTAGATAATACTATCAATATTAAAAGATATTAAAAACCTAAAAAAATAAAAACAATGAGAACATTTTTGCTCAAGCTTTGTTTAACTTCTACGCAGGAGCTTATAATAATGGAGAAGTAAATTATAATACCTTAAACATAGAATTAAAACATCCTTTAGAAATCGCTAATAACTTCTTAGGTTATAACCAACATTCTTTTTATGGTGACTTTGCAACTAAAGGAGTTAATCATAATACCATTAACATTAAAAACGATCTTACCACAACCGATCTTTCTCAAAGCTATAAAGATGCTTTAAATATTATAGCTGCTAGAACCTTAGAAGGCAGTGCGGATTATAATAAAGTTTATATTAATAATTCTATGTCAACCTTACCTGTATACATTTATACAGCTAAGAAAAACCTTCTTAATAATCAAGACTTTTATCCTAGTAGTGCTAATAACAATAAAGTATCGATTAAAGATTTTGCTTCTTTTAGAAATCTAACTGTATTAACAGAAGCCAAAGAAGCTTCTTATAATACTATAAATTATAACAATGTTCAAAGCATTACTGATGCAAGTAATACAGATAAAGGTTCTAAAATCATCATAAGAGCTTTAGATAAAGCCAATCATAATACCATAGATATAAAAAACTATTCTTCTAATGCAGCTGATAATGCTTATTTGATTATGGCTTATAATGAAGCTGCTTATAATAAAATCATTATCAATGATACTTTATTTGGTGTAGCTTCAGATAAAAGAGAAGGAATTTTAAGTATTATAGCTGGACTTTCAAACAATGGCCATGATAATACCTTAATCATAAACAATCTCAATCTTGATGAGTATAAAAATAACAATTCTGTTTTTATAGCTCCTTCAGATATCAGTTTAAGTAAAAACAATAGACTGATTTTAAATACTAAAGTTGAAGCTAGAATTATTAATAACTTTGAGCATTATTATCTTATTGTATCCAATAAAATCAACACAACTCCCCTTTTTGAAGTCATACGATGCTCCTATTAATATTTCTAGCTAAGGAGTATTAGCTCTTTACACCCTCAAAGAGTAATACCCCTATATTAAAAATAAAGAAATCTTAATCTTACAAAGTGAGCAAGGTTTTATAGATGAAAACTCTAATACTTTAAATCAAGAAGAACTTCAAAGCTTTATTGAAAAAATGCAAAAAAACAAAGAAGATTTTAAACTAAGTTCTATAGATAAATTAAAAAAGATGAATTTACAAAAACTTTCTTATGAAGTAAGAATATCTCAAGATGGCAAAAGCATTTACGCAAGGATAAAATAAATCATTCCTATCTTTAAGATAGGAATGATTTATTTGTATTTTTATAAATATAAACAAAAGATTCTTAAATCTTAATCTTACAAAAAGGAGCAAGTCATGAAAAAGTTAAATAAACTTTCTTTGTCTTTAGTTATAGGTTCTTTCTTTTTACACAAAGCTATGCTTTACCAAGTGGGGGTAAGTTCACTTATGGAACAAGTGGAAGTATAAGTGTTAGTGGTGGCACTATGAATATCTCAGGAAGTAAAACAAACTCTGTTATCCAATGGGGTGGTGGTTTTAATATAGCAAGTGGTGAAACTGTAAATTTTGGACAAGGAAAAACTAACCAAAATTATTTAAATATTGCCTATGGTTCTAAAAGCTCTCATTATAGATGGAACACTCAATGGTGGAAGTATTAATGCAAAAAAATTGTTCTGTCTGCTTCATCAATATAGGATAAGGCAAAAGATGGAAAACTTTCAGCATTTGAAGGAGATCCTAAAACAATATCACCTGTAATTAAATCCAATGCAGGAAATGTTATAAATTTAGAAACTATGACAGTACGAGAAGGGATTGCTATGGTGGGAAAATATGTGACGGAATATGATTCTAATAATAATCATGGTAGATATTTTTTTACAAGCACAATAGAAAAACCGGCTTATTTGTATGTTTACAGCCCTAATGATTTTTTTACATCTTTAGCAGCAAATGGACCATCTATGACAGGTGCTACAAAATCTTTAGTTGGAACAGGAGCGATAAAAAATCGTGAAAACTATAAAGAAACTAGCGATCTTATTGCTAAAGATAACATCTCAAATGAAGTTTTAAATTCTATATTTAATGACTTGAAATTTAATTCTAGTGTTGATATTAGCGACTTAAGTAAATTTTATAAAGATGGAAAAATATTAACAGCTGATGAATTAACAAGCATTAATCAAAGTATGGATTTTATTACTGCTTTATATGGACAAACTCAAGATAGCAATAATGCAACATTTGCAAACGCTTTAAAGGAAGTATTGGGAAATTCTTATGGTGATCTAGGAAAAGCTAATCAAGTCATTATTAAAACAAAGGAAATTCTTTCTCAAAATTCCTAAAATGACCAAAGGGCAAGAAAACGCTCAAAAAACTTACGATACTGCTGTAAATGCTTATAATGAAGCAGTTAAAGCTTGCAATACAGCTCTAAGTGGTATAACAGGTAATAATGGCGATAAAGTTATTGCAGGTTTAAAACAAGCTGTAGATAAAGTTTCTAGTGATTTACAACAAGCTACAATAGCTCTTCAAATCGCTACAGCGAGTACTAATTCTAGTTTAGAAAATTCTAATAAAACTTTAGCAAGTGCGAGCATAAATGGAACTAGTCATCTTACAGTCAATGAAAATATAGTGCAAACTATAAGCCAGTATCCATTATAAATTTAGGATCTAACAACTCCAACAACGGAAACGATGGAACCGATTCAGGTGATATTAACAATGGTAACAACAACGGTTCTAATAATAACCCAAATGATACCATAGGACAACAAGAACCTGACATTGCTACAGCTTTGCTTATGCAAACTACAGATGAAGATCCAAATATCAATGAAGATGATAAACAAGCAAGTATAGATGAAGCCAGCACTCAATTAAGTGGTAATACTTGTATAGTATCGGATAATTTTAAAGCAGGAAATCCTTGCTCAAGATGATAAAATCCAAAAGGTTAAAAGCCTTTTGGATCTTGTTAAAAATTAATAAAACAAAATTTAAAGATTAAAAATCAAAAAAGATTGATAATCAATCAAGCAAATACAAAAAATAAAAAGATAAAAAGAAAGAAAAAATAAAAACAGAAAAAGCAAAAAATAAAAAAGATTAAAAACCAAATCTAAAAACAAGCTCTTATGAAATCATTAAAAAGGAAAAATACAAATGAAACGCATTATCTTACTATCTAGTTTAGCTATCTTAAGCCTTTATGCTAGTGATACTAAAGATAATAAAAAAACCATACAAATGTTAGAACAATCTCCTTATAAAGAAGATGCTAACTTAAAAAACTACAATAACACTTTAAAAGTAAAAGATGGAGTGATTATCATAGATCATTCTAATACTAGTGATAATAATAATTCAAAAACCACTAACACAAAGAAAAACACTCAAAAAGATAATAACAACACTCAAAAAAATCAACCTAACTTGTCTAATGATAATACTTTAAAAACTAAAACCCCAAATTCAAACACTCCTTCTTTAAAAAATACTTCTAAAGAAGAATCAATTCATAAAGTTAGCTTTAACTTTCATATTACCAATAAAAACATAAACTTTAAAGATCTAGGTTTAGATGAGCAAGTTTTACAAGAAGCCTTAAACGATTACAAAAAAGAAAGTATTTCAGTTCAAGACTTACAAGATATAGCCAATATTATTTCTTATTATGTTCAAGTTAGTGGTTATCCTGCTGCTACAGCTTATATCCCACAACAAGAACTAAAAGATCAAATTCAAATCAATATCACCTTAGGTGTTTTAGGTAAATATGTGGTTCAAAACAATTCTAGTGTAAGAGATTATGCTATAGAAAGCAAATTACCTAATCATAAAGGTGAAATCATCACTACTAAATTAGTAGAAGATGCGGTTTATAAAGTCAATGAAATGTATGGCATACAAACCCTTGCTTCTTTAAAAGCAGGAGATAATCTAGGTGACACAGATATAGTGATAGAAACTACCCCTAGTGATAGCTTTGTTTCTGTATTGTTTTATGGGGATAATTACGGTATAAAAGAATCAGGCAGATATAGGGGTGGTACTAGCATGAGTTTTAATAACATAGCTCATCAAGGAGATAGTCTAATGCTTACTTGCAAAGAAGCGATGAAGCACAAACTAACTATGGTATAAATTATACTACTTTCTTGGGGAATTTAAAAATCACTCGAAGCTATTCTAAAGGAAACTATGCTTTATGGGGAATTTGGAGAGAATTTGACTTTATAGGAATTTCTGAAAATCTAGGTATAAATTTAAAATATCCTTTGGGGATTACGACTTATAATTCTTTTTATTTAACTTCAAGTTATTATCATAAAAAGCTTCGTGATTCTAAATTTGATATTTTAACTTTTGATAAAAGCTCTGATACAATAAGCTTTGGTATAGAAGGAGTTTATAATGGTATTAGTAATGATAGTTTTTCTTATAGTGCTAATAAGCTATGGTAATGTTAAAGATGAAGGTATGACTATAGTAGGTATAGGAACAAGCAAAGTAGGTGGAGTAGAATTTGGAAAATTTGCTAAACTCAATGTCAATCTTAACAATGCTTATTTCCTTAATGATACCTTTACTCATCTTTTTAGTTTAAATTATCAACAAGTTATCAATGGATCTACATTAGATAGTAGTGAAACCATATCTTTAGGAGGTCCTTATGGAGTAAGGGCTTATAATAATGGAGATGGAGAAGGAGATAATGCTGTAGTGGCCAGCTTTGGACTTAGAATGGCTACTCCTTTAAAAGATTTTTTATATTACTCCTTTTTATGATATAAGTTATTCTTGGTATGAGAATGATTCTTATACAAACTATATAGATGCTTATGGTTTACAACTGCTTTATAATAAAACAGGGAATTTTTATGTCAAGCTTGATTTAGCTAGAGCTTTAAAGAAGTATAAGCTAGATGATGATTATAGTTCTAAAGCTTATGTAATCTTTAGAAAGTATTTTTGAGTTATTTTTGATCAAATATTTAATGCATATAATTTATATTGCCATAAAAGCTTTTAATGTTATAATTTAGCATTAAAAGCAAATGTCAAGGATAAAAATGCAAGAAAATTTACTTGAAAAACAATTTCTAAATCACCCTTTATACGCTAAAATTCAAGAACTTAAAGCTCTCAATCTTGCTTGTAATTTTTCTTTAGATGATAGTGTAAATTTATCTACAAATTCTCAAGCCAAAGATGAAATCTTAGCTATAGCAAAAGAACTTAAACCATGGAGAAAAGGTCCTTTTAAAATAGACGATCTTTTCATCGATACAGAATGGCAAAGTTTTATTAAATTCAACATTCTAAAGCCTTTCATGAACGAAATTTCTCAAAAATGCGTTGCTGATATAGGCTGTAATAATGGTTATTATATGTTTAAAATGCTTGAATTTAATCCTGCAAAACTCATAGGTTTTGATCCTTCTATCAAATACCGTTTGCAATTTGAACTCATTAACGCTTTAGCTAAAACTCCTATAAAATACGAACTTTTAGGCGTAGAAGATCTTCCAAGCTATGGCTTGAAATTTGATGTGATTTTCTGTCTTGGGGTGATTTATCATAGAAGTGATCCTATAAAAATGCTAAAAGATTTAAAAGCAGGACTTAATAAAAATGGAGTTGTTTTTTTAGATACCATGTATATAGAAGATGAGAGAGAAATCGCTCTTGTGCCTAATAAAACTTATTCTAAAATTCCAAATATTTATTTTGTACCAAGCATTAGTGCATTAAAAAACTGGTGTGAAAGAGCAGGATTTAAAGAATTTGAAGTTTTGGCTACAAAAAAAACCGATGAAAACGAACAAAGAAAAACAGAATGGATAGACTCTTTTTCGCTGGAAAATTTCTTAGATCCAAAGGATAAAAATCTTACCATTGAAGGCTATGAAGCACCCAAAAGAGTTTATATACGCATTAAAATATAAATTCTTTTTATTTTTTACCGATATTGAAAATTAGATATTTTGAAGTAGATAAGTAGAATTTAAAGGTTAGATATGGCAAAAAAAGATAATTTTGAAGAATATGCACAACTTGAAGAATACGCATCTGCAGAAGATATATCTCGCGTTAGAGCAGAATTACTCACTTGTCCTGAATTAAACACCTCGCTTGCTGGAACCATTATAGAAATTGATAAAAACTATGCCAAATCAATTTTAATAACCACAAGCGAAATGGTAGCAGATGATCAAGGATTGATTTTTGATGCCTTTATTTTCGCTGCGGCAAACTATGTAGCACAAGCCTCTATCAATAAAGAATTTTCAGTGATTATTGGATCAAAATGTTTTTTTTATGCTCCGCTTAAATTAGGCGATGTTTTAGAACTTGAAGCTCATGCACTTTTTGACGAAACCTCCAAAAAAAGAGATGTAAAAGTGGTTGGACATGTTAAAGAAGTTAAAATGTTTGAAGGAACGATACAAGTTGTTAGCACCGATGAGCATATATTTAAACTCAAGCGTCCGCCACTTAACACTGTTAAACCTACAGAAAATCAAGAACAAGGTGCCAAAATCAACAATCCAGAAGCCGTAGCAGCTGCATTAATGGCCTCTGTGGGTGGAAAATAATCAAGGAGTCATTTTAATATCTACCCAATTTTTTGGGCAATCCTTATGATAAGTTCCGCTTCCATCATAATACTCTTTACAATCATCATAAAAACGATTTGAAATCCCTCTTTCATTTACAAAACATCCAGAAATTCCTAAAGCTAATAGCACCATTAAAGTATATTTTTTCATGTTTTTCCTTAGAATTTATTGTGTTTTCTCCATTTATAAGGCTCTATAGGATTACTCTCTTTCCAAAGGCCTAAATGATTTTTCTTAGCATTTTCTTGTTCTTTGGTATAAGCGTTACTATAGTAAGTATCAGCCCAAGCATAGCCTTTGCTTACCAAAAATCGATTAATATCAACATCATTAAGCTTTACAATAGCAACAATTCTACCATAAGTATCTTTATTTTTATAAATAATTTCAACTTGTTTGCCGCTTAAAATTCTACTTAAAGTTTCTTTTGATTGCTTTCCAAAACTTTGTTTAAGTTCTGGTGCATCTATACCAAAAAATCTTATTCTAGCGAGTTTGTTTTCATGATTAACTTCTATAGTATCTCCATCAATAATTCTAACTACTTTTCCTTCAAAACTAGAATTTTGGGCAATATAGTTCTGGATAAAAACAACTACAAGAGTGAAGATTAATACAGAAAAAAGTTTTTTTGGATCACTTAATAATTTTCTTAGATTAAATAATTTTTTATAATTTATTCTCATTTTTTAATCATTTTGCCTTTAAATTTTAAAAAATATGCCATAATTTTATCAAAACAAAGGAGATAAAATGCAAAATGTTATAGAAAATTTTAAACAATTATGCAAAATTCCTCATTGCAGTTATGAAACAGAACAAATGAAAGAATTTTTAAGCTCTTACGCCAAAGATAAAGGCTTTAAGGTGAGTGTAGATAAGGCAGGAAATATCCATGCCATAAAAGGCAAACCAAAAATTTGTCTACAAAGCCATTATGATATGGTCTGTATGGGCGATGCACCAAACTTAGAAGTTTATGAAGAAAATGGCTTTTTAAGAGCCAAAAATTCAAGTCTTGGTGCAGATAATGGCATAGGTATAGCCATCATGATGAGTGCTATAGCTGAATTTGAAAATTTAGAATGTCTTTTTACAAACGATGAAGAAGTAGGACTCATGGGAGTGAATTCACTCGAGCACACTTTAGAATCTAAAATGCTTTTAAATTTAGATCATGAAAGCGATGATGAGATCATGATAGGCTGTGCAGGTGGAGTAGATATAGAAGCAAGTTTGTCTTTTAATACCCTTAGAAAAAAGGGTAAAATTTATGAGCTTTGTGCGCAAAATTTTAAAGGTGGACACTCAGGCATAAATATCATACGCAATGAAAAAAGTTCCATCAAAGAAATGGCTAAATTCATACAAGAGAATGAAGGAGAAATCATTTCTTTTGAAGGCGGAGAAAGAATCAATTCTATACCTAAACACGCCAAAGCTTTAGTGCATTTTAAAGATGAAGTAAAGAGTAATAACTGGATAAAATGTGAATTTAAAGAAGAAGGCGAATTTGAAATTTGCGATCAAAGTAAAAAACTTTTAAGCCTTATAAATTCTTTCACTCATGGAGTTAGAGCTTATGATGAAAATCTAGATATAGTTCAAACAAGCATTAACCTAGCTACTTTAAGAATGCAAGATAACCAAATCAAATTCGCACTTTTTGCAAGATCTAATATACTTGATGGACTTAAGCAAGTAGAATTTGAAACTTTAGAATTTTTCAAGGCTTTTGATTTTAAAGTAAGAAGTTTTAATTTCTATCCACCTTGGGAAGGCAAACCAAACGCACTTAGCGACATGGTTTTTAAAGCGCTTAAAAAAGTATCGCCTAATGCCAAAGTTTCAGCTATCCATGCAGGGCTTGAGTGTGGCATTATAGAGAAAAAACAAGAGCTTTTATGCGCTTCTATAGGCCCAAATATCCATAATCCTCATTCAACTGATGAGCATTGTGAAATCGCTTCAGTTGAAAAAATATCTAAGGTTGTTTTTGAAGTTTTAAAAGACAATGCTTAATTCTTTAATCTTGCTTCTTGCAAAAACGCGTTTTAACAAAAACACGCAAAGCAAGGAACAAGATCCCACTATAGCAAGATAAATACCCAAATACTCTTTATAAAAAGCATTAACTATAAAAGGGGTTAAAAAACCTAAAATCGCATAAGAAATATTATAAGCAAAACTAAGCCCGCTAAATTTCAGTTCACTTTTAAAAATTTGCGTCATAAAAACAGGCGCGAAAGTAATAATACCTTGTGCAAAACAAGCCAGTAAAAAATAAAATAAAAAATTCTCATCATAAAAACTAAAAAGCACACCAAAAATAATAAAAGCTATACTAAAAATAAAACAAATCCTATAGCTTCCCCATTTGCTTGCTAAAAAACCTTGAAATAAAGCTCCAAAAATCACCGCTAAAATAGCAAAATTTTGCACCCATAAAGCAGAAGTTTTACTCATAGCTAAAAGACTTTCAAAATACTTAGGTAAAATCATCAAAGTTGCCACACCGCTTGTTAAAACCATGGTCATTAAAAAACAAACAAGCATACTCATTTTATGAGTTTTTAAAGCTTCGAACAATGGAAAACTTAAAATTTTCTTTTCATTTTGAACTTTTATAAATTCTGGAGTTTCGCTGAGTTTATTTCTTAAAAACAAAGCTAAAATTCCAAAAAATCCTCCTATGATAAAAGGAATTCTCCAAGCATAGCTTTGAACTTCTTCTGGGGTAAAATAAGATCTTATGCCTAAAGTGGCAATATTTCCTAGCAATAAACCTATGGTTAAAGTCGCTGAAATAAAACCAAGAGCTAAAGGAATTTGACGCCCTTTGACAAATTCGCTCACATAAATCCAAGCTCCGCTCACCTCAGTTCCAACGGCTAAACCTTGCAAAATGCGTATAGTAAATAAAATCAAAGTAGCAAATATACCTATACTTTCATAACTTGGCAAAAAAGCTAAAGCAAAACTAGGCAAAACCATCAAAAGCATAGAAATATAAAAAATATTCTTTCTTCCATATCTATCAGCAAAATGTGCCATCACAATAGAACCAAAAGGACGCGCTAAATAAGCAGCACCAAAGGCTATATAAGCATTTATCTGCATCCAAAAAGCATCATTTTGCGGAAAGAATACCTTAGCAAAAATATCCAAAAAAAAGGCAAAAAGCACAAAATCATAAAATTCTAAAATTCCACCCAAAGAAGCATAAATAATATTTTTGTATTTTTTTTGCATATTTTATCCTAAATCAATATAAAGGGCAAAAAGCCCTTTATTAAATTTTTCCACCTTCAATCACTACATCATCAGCCTTAACATCATCTCCAAAATGAGCTTTTAAAGTTTCATCATAAGCCTTGTGAAAAAACTGCTCTTGGCCTAGTTTAATGATCAAATTATCGATAAATTCTTTAAGTTCTTTATCGCCTTTTTTAACCGCTGGTGCGATAACATCTTTGTTACCTAACTCTTTGATACCCATTTTAAAATCAGGATGATCTTTCACCCAAGCAAAAAGCAAGGTATTATCATGACTTAAAGCATCGCCTCTTTTATCCATCAAAGCGGCAAAGGTTTCGGTATTTTGATCATATTTTAAAGTTTTAATATTAGGATAATTTTGCGTAAAATAAGCATCTGCTGTTGTACCTTTGTTTAAAAGCAAGGTTTTATCTTTTAAATCTTCTACGCTAGTTATATTACTATCCTTTGGTACAGCTACGCCTAAAGCTACCTTCATATAAGGCAAGCAAAAATCAACCTGTTCTGCCCTTTGCGGAGTTTGAGTAAAATTAGCCAAAATAATATCTACTTTATTTGATTTTAAAAACTCAACCCTATTTGCAGCTTCAACAAGAACAAATTGCACCTTATTTTCATCGCCAAAAAGTTCTTTTGCTATGCGTTTAGCTAAAGCTATATCATAGCCTTGATTGTTTCCTTTTTCATCTACATAACCAAAAGGTGGTTTATCGCCAAATACCCCAATCCTAACAACTCCATTTTGCTTGATCTTATCAAGAGAATTTAAAGTTTTAGAGTCAGAATTTCCTCCACAAGCAGCCAATACTACTGCAACAAAGGTCGTTAAAACACTTAGAAGTATTTTTTTCATACATTTCCTTTCTTTAAAAATAAGCTTAAAGCTGTTGCAAAAATATATAATAATTGCAAAGTTAATTATACTTAAAATTATAAATAATGCATTTGAAACAAACTAAAAAGATTTTCCTATGTGTAAAAATGTAATTAATCACACACTCTCTTTTAGTATTGTTTAAATTTTAAGTAAAAAAAGATATAATCTTTTTTTTAAATTTTTAAGGAGAAAACTATGAAAAAAGGTATTTTTCTCTCTATTGGAATAGCTGTTTTGTTTTCAGCTTGCGGAAATTCCATAGATGAAAAAACAGTTAAAAAATATGAAAATCAACTAAATCAAACAGTTAAACAAGAAATTGCAAGTCTTTCTCAGGACTCTGGAATAAAGATTGAATTTTCTGATTTTAAATGCAATGCAGATGGTGATTTTATAGCGTGTTTAAGTCCAAATTTCAAAACTCTTGCAAAAGATAATAACGATGAGTATCAAGAACTATTTCAAGCAAAAAATATCAAAATTCGTTCAAATGAAATTTACAAAGGCGAAGCAAATACATCAATTAGCATTAAAGAATATTACAACGATCTTTTTAAAAACCAAAAAAGCATACAATCAAATTTGGTTTTTGAAGATTTTAAACTTGGAGAAAAAGTTGTTAGTGACATCAATGCAAGCTTATTTCAACAAGATCCAAAAATCAGATCTTTTATCAATAAATTAAGCTCGGATTCTTATACTTTATCATTTGATAACTCTATAAACAAACAAGAAAACAATTATCTAGATAATCTTGATATAAAATTTTATAACGCAAAATTAAATTTCAATACAAATCTAAATATAAATCTAAAAGAAGATTTGCTTAATTACCTTGATTCTAAGGGTATAAAATTTAACACTCAAACTTTAGCTATGGATGAACAAGCTATCAATGAACTTCTTAATATAGCAAACTACGAACAAGCTTCAGATTTTAGCAATACAATCCAAAAATACATCATCTTAAACAATTTTAAAATTGATTCAACTCTTAAAACCGAAGGCGTATTTAGTAGCTATATAACAACTGCTAAGGAAAATTTACAAACCTTAAAAACTCAAAGTCAAAATGAAGAACAAGCATTAATCTTTGATAAAGCTTTAGCTATTTTAAACAATATCACTCAAAATGATGATTATAAACTCAATCTTGATTTAAAATTTAAAAACATCCCTGTTAGTGACTATAGCACACAGGGAATCGACAGCATAGAAAAACTAAGCATCAACAATCAAGATGCCACAGAAGCGTTAAAAATTATACTTCCATTTATCATGTTTTCTATGTTAATGGGCGGAGCGTCATTTTAAATTTTAAAATGATAAAAACTTCAAAAACATTAAAAGCAAGATTAAATTTCTTTGCTCTTAATGTTTTCATAACATTAACAAAAAAGGCTAAAATGAAAATTTTATTCTCCCCTAGTGAAAGCAAAAATGAAAATTGTACAAAAAATCCCATCGATGAAAACTCATTTATATTTAAAGAATTATTTCCTTATAGAATGGAAGCTTTAAAGCATTATGGAGAATTTATCAAAAATGCAAGTTTAAAAAATTTACAAGAACTTTTTGGCATTAAAAACGAAAATGAAATTGATAAATTTAAACACAACTTAAAACAAGCTCCCACTCAAGAAGCTATATTGCTTTATACTGGGGTAAGTTATGAATATCTTAATTTTAAAGCTTTAGATAAAAAAAGTCAAGCTTATATTTTAGAAAATACTCTTATATTTTCTAATCTTTTTGGCGTTGTAAGAGCTAATGATACCCTACCTTTTTATAAATTCAAGCAAGGGGCTAAAATAGGAAAATTTGCCATAGAGAAATTTTATAAAGAACATTTTAGTAAAGCCTTAGATGAATACTTAGAAAATAAAGAAATACTTGACCTTAGAGCAGGATTTTATGATAAATTCTACACCCCAAAAAAGAAATTTTATACTTATAAATTTGTAAAAAATGGTAAAGTCATCAGTCATTTTGCTAAAGCTTATAGGGGAATTTTACTCTCCATAAGCGCAAAAAACCAAATAAAAAACAATAAAGAGCTTTTAGCAAACCTTCCTTCAAACCTAAAACTCAAAGAAATTCAAATCAAAGGTTTAAAGGAAGAAATTGTGCTTGAAATTCTAGATTAGTTTTTATTTTAAGTATTTTAAAGCTAGCTTCGCATAATAACTTGCAGCCCTAGCTAAAAGCTTATCATTAAAAACATAACTAGAATTATGTAAATAAATGTCGTTTTCATTTTCTAAAAAAGCATAGGCACATTTTTTCATTTCGCAAAAAAATCCAAAATCCTCACTTGCCATTAAAGGACGATGATTAAATTCACAATTTTTTTCGCCAAATAATTCTTTTGCAACCTCACTAGCAAAATCCACAGCTTCATCGTTATTCATAGTCACTGGTGCAACAACATTTTTATTGATTTTAATCTCTATATCATTAGCCTGTGCAAGACCTTTACAAATTTTATAAATTTTTTCTTCAGTTAGCTTTCTAGTTTCATTATCTAATGCTCTAACACTCATTTTAATCGTTGCAATATCTGGAATGATATTAAAAGCATGTCCTGCATTAAAAGTTCCTATGCTTACAACTGCTGAATTTTGGGGATCAACATTGCGAGATACTATGCTTTGTAAAGCCACAACAAGTAAAGAAGCAGCATAAATAGGATCTTTTGCCTTTTCTGGAGCACTTCCATGACCACCTCTTCCAATAACTTCAATGCTATAACTATCCGAAGAAGCCATCATCGCACCTTTTTTAAGATAAAATTTCTTATCGCTACCAAAAGGCATATTGTGCCATCCAAAAACATAATCACTATCAAATTTTTCAAACAATCCATCTTCTATCATTGCCTTAGCACCACCCAAACCCTCTTCAGCAGGTTGAAAATAAAGATTTAAAATGCCATTAAAATTCTGACTTGCTAAATACTTTGCAGCAAGCAATAAAGAAGTAGTATGTCCATCATGACCGCAAGCATGCATTACATTTTCTTTTTTGCTTTTATAAGGCAAATTTGTGCATTCTTGCAAAGGCAAAGCATCCATATCTGCACGAAGTCCTATTTTTTTATCGCTATTCCCCTTTTTTAAAACCCCCACAACGCCTGTTTTTCCTATTTCCTCATAAACCTCATAACCAAATTCTTTTAATTTTTGCGCCACTAATTTTGCAGTACATAATTCATCAAAACCAAGCTCAGGATTTTCATGAATTTGATGACGAATTTTTTCAAATTCGCCTTGTAAGTCTAGTATTTCTGGAATTAAATTCATTCTATTTTTCTCCTTGTATAAAATTTTCTCTTCTAGGTAAAACAAATTGTGCTAAGATCGCTGAAATAAAAATCAAAGCAAAAATATAAACAAAACCCAAAGTAAAACTATGGGTTTTATCAACACTCCAAGATACTACCCATAGGTTAAATGATAGTATAACAAAGGTAATACTCCAAAAAGCACTCATAATATAAGCAGTTTGATTTGGGTTGGAATTTTTTAATTCTGAAGGTAGATTAAAGAAAAATGGAAACCACATAGAATAAAAAATGCCTGATAACACAGCAAAAATCTGTATCAATACTAAATTTTGTAAAAACAACATACAAAATCCGCATATAAAAATACACGCTCCTCCAGACAATAGCATTATTTTAAAAGAGATATTTTTTCTTTTAAAAAATAATCCAAGATAAGCACCAAAAATTTTCGCAACTACTATCATACTAGTGATTAAAGTAGCTTGCTGAGTATTTAGGGCAAGATCATTTGAAATCAAAGGCATTAAAGACCCTGTTGCTGCCCAAGAGATACTAAAAACAGCATAAACACTAAAAATGATAAATTCAACTCCAATGCGTCTAAAATGAAATAAAAGTGATTTTTCCATATTAAAATCCTTTTTAGATATTTATTAAAATATAACATGAAAAAATAAGATATTTATTATCTTTAATTATTTTTTTAATTTAATTATTTTTTTATATATTTTTTTGTTACTTTTTGAAAATTTATATATAAGTTTAAAGATAAAAAAACTAAAATACAAAATAAAAAAACCCGTAAAAGTTTTTTGAAGTATTTAAATGATATATTTCAAAATCTAGTTTTAAAAAGGAAAAATATGGAATTTTTAGCATTTATTTTTTTGATTATTATATTTTTATTTGTAGTCTTTATCATCGTTACTCGCTATGAAAAAAAGATAAAATTACTCAACCAAAACATACAAAATATGAAAGAAGATATAGCCGATCTTAAAGAAACAACTCAAAAAAATCGCTCTTTAATTGAAAAAAATCGCTCTAATATAGAAAATATAATAAAATAAAACTAAGAAAGATTTGCGATAAGCTTATAGTGTTTTTTCTGATTTATCATTAAAGTAAAAATTTTTTCACTTGAATTTTCGCTTTTATTTTTATAAATCATACTTTTTAAAAACGGAAAAAGCATCGTACTAGAAGTTTTACCTTGTAAAATAATATGCATAGAGCCTTTTAAAATTCCGTACTTATAGCTCATACCGCTTGGAAATATATCAAGATTAAAGCTTAAACTATCTTCATTGCTATCATAATTTAAAATTTCAATTTTAACAAAGCTAATTTCTTGATCTTCTTGAGATAAATTTTTAAAAATTTCAAGTTTTTCATGTTTTTTGATAGTAACAACTTCTTGCTTACTTTCTTTAAAATCAGAAAGAAAATTTTCATTTTTAAAAATTCTTGAAAAAAATTTTAAATTTTTAAATTGCATACTTGTTTGTTTTGTGTTTTCATGTATTATTTTTTCGGATTTTAAGATGTTGTGTTCTATATCATCTTCTTGGTTTTGATTATCTTTGTTTGATTTCATGTCAAAATCTTCAACGATAATCATATCTTCACTATCACAAATATTAAAATGTTTTACAATTTCTTCAAAAGTAAAACTGTCATCACTAAATTCCAAAAGATCTACATTTGAAGTAATAAAATCAACACCATCTCGTTCTTCAATCTTATCTTTAATCACAAAAGCATCAACACAAAAGCACGATCTTTGAATTTCATATTCAGAACTTTTGCCTTTAAATACTATCTTCATCATCACAAAGCTTTTGCTATAAGTTCTAAAGGACTAGCAAAAACAACCTTGCTTGAATTTTGTTCTAATGCATTTGAAATTTGCATTCTGCAAGCTGAACACTCGGCACTTACCACACTAGCCTTACTTTCATCGATCATTTGTGCTTTTTTAAGCCCTACACTTAAGGCTCTATCATAATAATCCGTTTGCATACCCACCCCGCCAAAACCGCAACAAGTATTAGAATTACTCATTTCTACAAAATGATAATTTGTTTTTAAAAGTTCTCTTGGCTCTTTAAAAACCCCTTGCATTTTTCTTGCATGGCAAGGATCGTGATAAGTAATGCTATAATTAATTTTATTTTTTGTTTTTAAAATTTCTTCTAAAGAAGTAAATTTATAAAAATACTCGCTAGCCATATATATCTTAGATGACACACATTTTGCGCGTTTTGCCCAGTCTAAATCATTTTGCATTATAAAAAAATGTTCATAATCTATCTTTAACATAGCCGAACAAGTGGCCTCAGGAACTATAATAGCATCTAATTTTTCTAATTTTTTTTCAAAATACTCAATATTTTTTTTAGCCAAAACTTCAACACTTTTAAAATCACCCGTAAAAAATTGCGGCGCTCCACAACACACTTGTTCTTTCATCAAATCCACATTGATTTTTAATTCCTTAGCGATTTTAAGCACTGCATTAGCCGTATCTATGTAAAAATAATTCGCCAAACAACCTACAAAAAAACCTATTGTTTTTTCTCCATCATTATTGATAAATTTTGGATTAGAATTTAAGAAACTTTTTTTATTAAAACTTGTAAGTAATCTTCCCTTTTTAACAAAAGGCATGGAAAATCTTGCCTTCATACCTGTATTTTCATTCTCATTTTGAATTTTAAACGCACAACTTTGAAACACATAGCCAAGCTTAGCTACCAAATCTAAAATTTTGCGTCTTCTTAAAAAGAAAAAAATAAGTTTTTTATACCAAGCTATACCAAATTTTTTAGCTATATCATAACGAACTTCTTCTATGGCATTATCTACTCTTAATTTACTTGGACATACTTCAACACAATTGGTGCATAAAAAACAAGATTCAAAAACTTTCTTAGCTTCTTTATCAAGTTCTAAACTTCCCTCTTTATAAGCAGCTAAAAGATCTAAAAATCCTCTTGGACTAGTAATTTCATCGCGATTTTCTTCATGTATAGTACAAACAGGTATACATTTGCCACATTTAACACAAGCATCACTTATTTGACTAAATTTCATCTTACACCGTTTTTGAGAATACTTTTTTATCTTCACTAATGTTTTTCATATAAGCATCAAAACACATGGCAATATTTCTTATAAGCAAAACGCCTGTTTCATTGACTTTGATAAAATTTTCATCAAAATTAATAAAATCTTTGTATTCTTCTAAAGCTCTTAAATCCTCTTTAAAATACTCCTGAAAATCAATGCAAAATTCTTTTTCTATTGACTTAATATCAAGCTTAAAATTTGCCATTAACTCCATAATAACTGCTTTTCTAAGCTCATCATCATCGCTTAAAACTACACCTCTTTCAAAAGGCAAAACTCCTCTATCTAATGCAGCTTCATAACTTGACATATCTTTGAAATTTTGTGCATAATGTCTTTGTCCTTCACCTATACTTGTAAGCCCAACACCGACTAAATCAGCACCGCCTTTGGTGGTATAACCTTGGAAATTTCTATGTAAAGTTCCATTTTCTAAAGCTTTAAAAAGCTCATCATCTTCTTTTGCAAAATGATCCATTCCTATCATTTTATAGCCGTTTTTACTCAAAAAATTCTCACAAAATTCTAAAATTTCAAGTTTAACATCAGGACTTGGCAGGGTATTTTCATCAAATTTTCTCATATTTTTCTTAAGCCAAGGCACATGAGCGTAATTAAAAATCGCCAAACGATCAGGGTTTAAAAGCATAACTTTTTCTAAAGTTTGTGTAAAGCTTTGTAAATTTTGATAAGGCAAACCATAAATTAAATCCATATTTACAGACTTTATGCCTTTATTTCTTACAAGATTTAAAGCATTTTGTGTTAATTCAAAAGGCTGGATGCGATGAATTTCTTTTTGAACTTTTTCATCAAAATCCTGCACTCCAAAGCTGATACGATTAAAGCTATTTTGCGTTAAAACTATGGCTTGTTTCTCATTTAAAAAACGCGGATCGATCTCACAGCTAATCTCTGCATCTTTAGAAAAATTTCCAAAAACAGATCTAATTTTTAAAATCAAATTTTGAAGTTGTTTAGCACTAAAAAAAGTTGGAGTTCCGCCCCCAAAGTGCATTTGCACCACTTCTCTTTTAGTATCTAAAATAGTACTTAAAATATCAAGCTCTTTAAAAATATAAGTTAAATACCTTTCTTTACTCTCTTCTTTTGCAGTATAAATAACATTGCAACCACAAAAATAACAGGCACTCCTACAAAATGGTAAATGAAAATAAAGCGATAAAGATCTATCTTGCTTTTTTAAAATTTCTATATATTCTTCGTATTTGAAATTTGCATTAAACTCTATTGCTGTAGGATAAGAAGTGTAGCGTGGTCCTGCTTTAGAGTATTTTACAAAAGCTTTATAATCTCTCATTTTGGTTTACCCTTTCTATCATCGCTTGCATATCTACAAATAAATTTGGATGCTCTTGTTTGATTTTAGAAATTAATTTTTCAAGATCAATACTAACTTCCATGGTGCCATTTTGCGCCTTTTGCTTGATCTCATCCATAGCAACCGTCCAAACATCGTTAAAATCTACAGGAATTTGTTGATAAATCGCCTTTTCTAAACGCAATTCAAAATTCTCTTTTTGACTTTGTTTTAAACTTTCAAGTATATTCTTAAGACTTTGTAAAGAAAGCAAAGTGTGAATTTCATCGTTTTCATCGATCACAAACCAAGGCTCAGGAGAATCAAAACTTCCATTTTCAAGAACTAAACATTTTTCGTTTTCATTCTCGCTTTGCTTCATTTTAAAAATCGTTCTATCTTTTTTCTTTATTCCTAGATTTTGACTAAATTCATCAATGCGTTTTAAGCAAGTGCTATACTTTTCTAGCTCTTTCATTCTCTTCCTCTCTGATTATCCAAAAAGCAAAGCAAGGCTTTTACCACATAAAGGCGATTTCTTGCTTCTTCAAAAATCACATCTGCATGTTTTTCAAAAATTTCTTCACTCACTTCATAACCCCTATAAGCAGGCAAACAATGAAGCAATATCGCGTCTTTATTGGCAACGCTCATAGCCTTTTCATCAATCATAAATCCTTCAAATTCTTTAATCTTGCGTTCTTTTTCATTCTCTTCACCCATAGAAACCCAAGTATCGGTAATGACTACATCTTTATCCTTTAAGGCTTCAAATTTATCATGACTTAAGGAAATTTTAGCTCCTGAAATCAAAGCCTGTTTCATAGCAAATTCCCAAATTTCAGGGCTAATTTTATAGTTTTTTGGTATAGCTATACTAAATTCAAAGCCCAAAATCGCAGCCGCAATAAGCCAAGAATTGCACATATTGTTACTATCTCCGATAAAAGCAACTTTTGCTATACCATTTTGCATCTTATTCCATTCTTTGATAGTAAGCAAATCTCCTAAAACCTGAGTAGGGTGATAAAGCTCGCTTAAAGCATTGATCACAGGGGCTTTAGAATATCTTGCAAATTCGAGTAAAGTTTCATGTTTATTGACTCTCATCATCACAAAATCAACCATCGCCCCTACCACCCTAGCTGTATCCTTTACAGGCTCGCCACGACTAAGTTGTAAATCATTGCTACTTAAAAATAAAGCCTTTCCGCCAAGCTCTGTTATGGCTAATTCAAAGGCCATTCTTGTTCTTGTAGAGTTTTTTTCAAAAATCATTGCTAAAGTTTTATCTTGTAAAAGTTTTTTAGGCTCTTTTTTTAACTCGCTAGCATGATTTACAAGGCTTAAAATTTCCTCCTTAGAAAAATCTCTTAAAGTTAAAAAATGTTTCATTTTTCTCCTTTTAACATTTTAGCTAATTCTTTGGCATGATAAGTGATGATAAGCTTTGCCCCTGCTCTTTTAAAAGCTATCATAGTTTCATACAAAACTTTTTCATAATCAATCACTCCTGCATTTTTAGCTGCCTTTAACATAGCATACTCTCCGCTTACATTATAAACACACAAAGGCAAGTTAGAATGAAGGGATATTTCTTTAACCACATCAAGATAAGCAAGAGCGGGTTTTACCATCAAAATATCAGCTCCTTGTGCTTCATCTTCCAAGCTTTCTTCTAAAGCTTCTTTACCATTAGCAAAATCCATTTGATAGCTTTTTCTATCTCCATAACTTGGAGCTGATTCTGCTACATCTCGAAATGGCCCATAATAACTTGAAGCAAATTTAGTAGAATACGCCATTATAGGCAAATTTTCAAAACCTTCTTTATCTAAAGCTTTGCGCAAAGTAGTGATAATACCATCCATCATTCCACTAGGTGCTATCATATCTACCCCTGCTCTTGCGTGAACTAAGGCTTGTTTGGCTGAAATTTCTAAAGTGACATCATTATCCACACTTTTTGTTTTTGGATCGATAATCCCACAATGCCCGTGATCTGTGTATTCACAAAAACAAAGATCACTGATTATAAAAAGATCTGGAAAATTTTTCTTAATCTCTCTTATACTTCTTGCAACAAGCCCTTCATCATCTAAAGCATCGCTTCCACAGCTGTCTTTTTTCTCATTTTCCAAAACGCCAAAAAGTATAATGGCTTTAATGCCTAAATTAACTACATTTTGACACTCTTTTAAAATTTCATCTAAACTCATTTGAAACACATCAGGCATAGAAGAAATTTCTTTTTTTATCCCCGTTCCATTAACCACAAAAAGCGGATAAATCAAATCATTTACACTTAAAGAATTTTCTCTTACCATGGCTCTTAAGTTTTCATTAAGCCTTAATCTTCTAAATCTTTTAAACATTTTTTTGTCCTTTTTTTGCTAAAATCTTAACATAAATTTGATTATAGAGAGTAGTAAATGAAAATAAAAATTTCAGAAATTGCGAATTTACCTAGCAAATGGGGAAATTTCCAAATACAAAGTTTCAAAGAAAATGATAAAGAACATTTATGTATATTTAAAAATACTCCAAAAGACACACTCAATCTAAGAATTCATTCAGAGTGCTTAACAGGAGATGCTTTAGGAAGTTTAAAGTGTGATTGTGGGGAACAGCTTGAATTTTCACTAAAATATATAGAAAAGAATGGCGGAATGGTGATTTATCTTAGGCAAGAAGGAAGGGGTATAGGGCTTTTTAACAAGGTTAATGCTTATGCTTTACAAGATAAAGGTTTTGATACGATTAAAGCAAATCATCAGCTTGGCTTTAAAGCCGATGAGAGAACTTATGAAATTGTAGAATTTATACTCAAACACTATGAAATTTCTAAGGTTAATTTACTCACAAATAACCCTGAAAAGCTAGATTCTATCAAAGAAAAAATCATCACACGCATACCGATTTTAATAGAACCTAATCGTTTTAATGTAGAGTATTTAAACATAAAACAAACTCAAATGGGACATCTTAAATAAATGATTTTTAAAGATTATGATTTTTTGCAAAACTACGATTTAAAAAACTTTGAAGAAAAGGTAAAAATTTATAAAGAATTATTATCTAAATTTAACCGCATTCACAATCTTACTCATTTAAAAAATATAGATGAAAATATCTTTGATAGTATTAAAATTTTAGATTTTTATGATTTTTCTAAAGCAAAAAATATTGCCGATATAGGAAGTGGCGCAGGATTTCCAGCTGTATTTTTAGCTTTTTTACTGCAAAGCAATTTTCATCTTTTCGAACCCAATCCCAAAAAAGCTGCCTTTTTGCGGACATTAAAAATAGAATGTGAACTTCCAAATTTACATATTTACAAAAAAAAAGTTCAAGAATACAAGAATACCTTTAAAGCTGATATCATCACTTCAAGAGCCTTAATGGATGTCAAGCCTTTGCTTGAAATTTGCAAAAATCTAAAAGATGAAAATACAGTTTTTATTTTATGGAAAGGTAGTGAAATTTATCAAGAACTTGAAAATATAAAAGATTATGAAATTTTTGAAAATAATTTAAGAAGATATTGTATTTTAAAGTAGCCCTAAGGCTACTTTTTATTCTGCTAAATCAGCATTAAAACTGATATCCACTAAAGGCCAAGAAATTCCACCATGTCCTGCAGCAACATCGCTTAATGCTTTTAATGCTTTAGAACCATTTTTAAAAGTATGCAAATCAAGTTGTCCTTTAGCTTCAAATTTATTATCTTTGATGGTATAAGTTAAAGGTACAATAGTACTTTTTTTATCCATAGTAATTTTTGCTGAAATAACGCCTTTATTTTCACCCGCAATCACATCTTGAAAAACAACTTTAATATCCGTATCTCCCAATAAAGCAGGGAAAAATACTTTTGTGATATTATTGGTTATAATATCATTGCCTTCACCCATAAAAGCATTGCTTGGCTTTATGGTAGCTTTAGCGCCTTTAAGATAACTTGCCAAATCCTTTATATTTTTAGAAAATTTATATTCTACATTTTTAAATTCACCTTTTGTTCCTATCATATCTTTAGTTTTATATCCTTCAAAAGAAACCTTTAAACTATCTTCTTTAAAAGATACAGCACTTAAAGCCGAAGCTAACAAGCAAGAACTTAAAACACTTACAAGAATTTTTTTCATCTTTATTCCTTTTTAATAAATTTAATTAATGAATTAAATTATATTCTTAGTTGATTAATAAAATAAAATTTTCTAAAATAAAAAATAATTTTTATTACCAAAGTATACCTTTAAAAGCTAAGGTTAAAAAATATCCTCCAAAAATCAAAACAAGCCCTAAAACAAAAGCCAAGCCAAATACCCTAGAGCCACTTTTTAAAAATTTTTTAAAGTCAATTTGCAAGCCTAAAGCTGCCATAGCAAAAACGATACATAAAGTACAAAGTGTTTTACCTAAAGAGATGATATCACTCGTAGCAATACCTAAAATACTTTCTTTGCTTGCTAAATAAGTATTTAAAACTATCATGCCTAAAAATGCAAAAGCAAAATAAGGTATAGTGATACTTTTTGCAGTTTTTCCACTGCTTGAATGTTGATTTTTAGCGAAAAAATAAGTCACTATAAGCAAAAAAGGCACAAGTAAAATCACTCTCATCATTTTTATAATCACTGCAACATTAGAAGCACCTTGCTCAAATCCTGCCATATCCTTTGCCATTTCAGCAGCACCTGCGACATTTGCCACCTCATGCAAAGTAGCTCCCATAAAAACACCCATAGCATTTTGATCAAAAAAAGGAAAAAGATTTAAAGAAAAAGCTATGGGATATAAGAACATAAATACAAGTCCAAAAATCACCACCGTACCTACAGCTAAAATTCCCTTAAAAGGATCACTTTTCAAACTTGACTCTAGTGCTAAAACCGCTGCCGCACCGCAAATCGCACTTCCAGCTCCAACAAGCATAGAAGTTTCTTTATCGAGTTTAAAAATTTTCGTTCCCACAAATAAAGCAATAATAAAAACAAAAAATATCACTATAGCAGAAAGCAAAAATCCTTTCAATCCTACGCTTAAAAGCTCAGTTAAAGTGATATTAAAACCATATAAAACAATGCCAAGTCTTAAAAGTTTTTTCGCACTAAAATGCACTCCGGCTTGAAAATGATGCTGGTATTTAAAAAACCAAGGAGAAAGCAACACTCCTATGATAATAGCAAAAGCAGTCGCTGCTAAATGAGTGGTATCTTTGATACTTTGAACACTAGAAAGATACATAGCAAAAATCACTATACAAGCAGTAAAAAGCAAACCCTTAAAATTTGATCGCACTATAGCCACGCTATGTGCTAAAAAACTTGTTTTCATTTATTTTCCTTTTTGTAAATTTTGTGTTATTATATTTTTTTTATTAAAATTATAGAAATATATTATTTTAATTTTTATAATAAATTTTTTTTATTAAATAAAGGAATCACTCATGAAAATCAAAGATATGGAAATATTTTTAGATCTTTTAAACACTCAAAGTCCAACTCATACAGCCAACAATTTTTCCATAACTCAACCTAATGTTTCAATAGTAATTAAAAATTTAGAAAATAAATTTGATGGCATTTTATTTGAAAGACTTGGAAAAAAACTCTTACCTACACCAAAAGCTTTAGAACTAGGAAAAAATTGGTTAAAAATTATACAAGCCTACTACCAAAGCTTAGAAAAATTAAACGACGAAAGTATGCTCTTAGGGGAAATAAAAATAGCCTCAACTCAAAGCATTTCTGAACATTTTTTAGCTCCTATTTTATTTGATTTTAAGGCAGAATTTAAAAACATAGAAATTCGCTCTCAAACGCAGAATTCAAAAGAATGTTTAAATTTACTAAAAAACGGAAATATAGAATTTGCAATCATTGAAGCAGAACTTGATCCAGCTTTAGTGGAGTATGAAAATTTAGAAATAAATTTTTGGCAAGATGATGAACTTATAGTAGCTACAAGTGATAAAAAACTCAATGAAAAAGAATTTTATATCGATGAACTTTTGGAACAAAAGTGGATTTTAAGAGAAGTAGGCTCAGGCTTAAGGGATAAATTTTTAAACGAAATTGGTGCAAGCTCAAAAAAACTTAATATTTTTCTTGAACTTGATAGAATGGCTGCGATTAAAGAACTTGTTTTACAAAAAAAAGCAATCTCTATTTTTTCCAAAAAAAGCATAGAAAAAGAATTAAAAAATTCAACACTTTATGAAATTAAATTAAAAAATATCGACCTAAAGCGTAAATTTTATACCTTAAAAAGAAAAAATTATAATTTTAACAGAGCTTTAGAAAAATTTGAAAAAATATTCAAATCATAAACATAATAACCGATTTATATAGAAAGTTAAGCAATTTTTAGATAAAATCCAAAGCTTATATAAATTTCAAGGATAATCAATGAACGCCAAAACTCAAGAAGCTGAATTAGAAGAATTATTTCAAGAAAATGCAAAAGATTATATCACATATGAAAAATTGGTAAAATATCTTACAAAACAACCAAGTGCATCAACCACTAAAAAAGTGCAAGCATTAATGAAAAAACACAAAGTGCAACTTTTTTCAGCAGCTGAAATTGCACAAATGAAAAACATAGAAGATGCAAAAAGACTTCAAGAAGAAAAACAAAAACTCCAAGATACAAGCCTTGAGAACGAATTTGATTTAGCCAATGAAAACGATTTATTAGAATGGAGCAGATCAGACTCTCCTGTTCGTATGTATTTAAGAGAAATGGGACAAATTGCTTTATTAAACAAAGATGAAGAAATTGAAATTTCCAAAAAAATAGAACTTGGCGAAGATATTATCATTGATGCTTTTTGTTCTGTACCTTATTTGATAGATTTTATTTTAGATTATAAAGAACCTTTAATAAACAGAGAAAGAAGGGTAAAAGAACTATTTAAAAGCTTTGACGATGAAGAAAAAAGTGATGATAAACTTGATGAACTTGATATAGATGAAGATGAAGAAAACGAAACAGAATTAGAATCAGATGAAGAAAATACTAAAAAAAACAGCAAAAAAGAAGATGAAAGAACTTTAAAAGTTATAGAAAAATTTAAAGCTCTAGAAAAAGCTAAAAAAGATTGGCTAAAAACATCCAAAGACAAAGAAAGCGGAGATGAACTTTTAGATAAATTAAGCATTGCGTTCAAAAAAAATATTTTAAAAGAAAAATTAATGGATCTAGGCCCTACTTCAAAACTTATTAGCGAAATCGTAAAATCAATGGAAACTGCACTAAAAAGTGATGAAGAATTTGACAAAGAACTTAAGCGTTTAGAATACCGCTTACCTATGTTTTCTGATGAACTTAAAAAACGCCATGCAGATATTTTAAAAGATATTACAAAATTGAGCAAAGAAGAAATCACAGAGCGAGCTTTAGAAACAACCATGGTAAGCACTTATATGGAAATTAAAAAACTATTTCAAACTAAAGAAGCCAGTGAAAAAAGCTTTGATCTTGAAAAATCACGCTTAAAAGAAATTTTGGAGCAAATTAAACGCGGTAAAAAAATCTCTGATGAAGCAAAAGGAAGAATGGCAAAATCAAACTTGCGCCTTGTTGTAAGCATAGCTAAACGCTACACAAATCGTGGTCTGCCTTTCTTAGACCTTATCCAAGAAGGAAATATAGGTTTGATGAAAGCTGTGGATAAATTTGAATACAAAAGGGGTTATAAATTTTCCACTTATGCAACTTGGTGGATCAGGCAAGCTATTTCAAGGGCTATAGCTGATCAAGCAAGAACCATAAGAATTCCAATCCATATGATAGAAACCATCAATCAAATTAACAAAATTATCCGCGAACATCTACAAAAAGATGGAAAAGAACCTGATGTCAGTGTTATAGCTAAAGAAGTAGGTTTAAGCGTAGATAAGGTTAAACAAGTTATTAAAATCACAAAAGAACCAATTTCTCTTGAAGCTCCAATAGGAAATGAAGATGATGGTAAATTTGGAGATTTTGTTGAAGATAGAAATTCACTTTCTCCAATGGATCATATCTTAAAGGATGATTTAAAAGAACAAATTGATGAAGTTTTAGATCAATTAAACGATAGAGAAAAAGCGGTAATTCGTATGCGTTTTGGTTTAATGGATGATGAAAGTGATAGAACTTTAGAGGAAATTGGAAAGGAACTTAATGTCACTCGAGAAAGAGTGAGACAAATAGAAAGCTCAGCTATAAAAAAACTCAAACACCCTAAAGTAGGAAGAAAACTAAAAAATTATATAGAAGGTTGGAAGTAAGAGTCAATCTCCTTACTAAAAACCCAGATCTTTTTCTTCTTTTAACTTGCGTACATGTTCAAAAAAAACTAATTTTCCGCTATGTTTTTTTAAATTTTTAAATTCCTTAATATCAAATTCTAAACACAAGATAGAAGAAGTTGGAAAAGAAGCTAAACATAGCGAACTTAATAACTCTCCAAGCTCCATTAAACTAGGATTATGACCCACTAAAAATACTTCATTAAACTCATCATCAATATCTTGCAGAATTTTTAGCAAATTTTCAACATTGCAAAGATACAATCTTTCATCAAAACAAATTCTATTTTTATCAAAATTATAAAATTTGGCTATTTTTTTCGCTGTTTTAGCGGTTCTAACAGCAGGACTTGATAGCACCAAATCAGGATGAATTTCATGCGAAGCAAGATTTTTAAAAAGTTTTTTTAAATCTTCCTTTCCACTCTTAGTAAGTTTTCTTTCAAAATCATCGATGTCTTCACTCTTACTTGCTTTTGCATGTCTTATAATATAAATTTTTTTCATTTTACCTCTTTTATTTTAGCTAAAATATAACCACACATAAACCCGAAAATATGACCATACCAAGCAACATTTACCCCCATAAGCAATGGCACAAAACTCATAAGTAAAATTGCCACTATAAGTCCTTTTGTGCTATTTTTATCAATAACAGCATAAAAGCCCATTAAAACACAAATTGCACCACTAGCGCCTATGACATTTATATTTTCTCCAAAATATTTAAAATCAAAATACACATAAAAAACACTTAAAAGTGAGCACAACAATCCGCCAATAAAATAAATAAAAATAAAACACAAAGCACCCAAATAAGTTTCTAACATACGCCCAAATTGAAACAAAACTATCATATTTAATATAAGATGAGTTAAATTTCCATGTAAAAACATTGAACTTAAAAGCTGCCAATAAGCTCCATTAAAAAATAAAATATTCAAACCAAGGATATTGTAATAATCATAAGAAATCAAAAAATAACATAAAATATTTAAAAAAATTAAAAAAATTGTAAGCAAAATATAAAACCTTTATTTTTTATAATATTGTCTTAAAATTCACATAAAATTCACATAAATTCTTTACAATTTTACTAAAAAATAATTTAGGAAAAATATTGAAAATTAAATTTTTAAATATTATTACTATTTTAAGTTTATCTTTAAATGCTGATATAATAATTTCTGCTGATAATTTACCGAATGTTTCTAAAGAATTTTTACAACATAATTTCAAAGCGCCTATAGGGATCGTGCAAAAAGACAAAAATTCCTATGAAGTCTATCTTAGCGATGGAACAGAGCTTGAATTTGATATAGATGGAGCTTGGAAGGAAATTGAAAATAAAGCCTTTCCTTTTGATCTAGATTTTTTACCTCAAAATTTAGCCAATATCATCAAAAACGAATTTCCAAATACAAAAGCTAGAGAAATTGAAAGAAAAATCAACCATTATAAGATTAAACTTGATAACGATATAAAAATTCTTATAGATTTTAATGGAACTATCTTATATAAAGAATTTGATGATTAAACATATCATCAAACCTGCATTATATCTTTAACATCGTTATATTCTATCTTTTCTTTTTCAAGCAAAAGCTCTGATAATTTTAAAATTTTATCCTTCATAGAATTTAAAAATTCATCCATTTCTTTTTTTTGTTCACTTAAATTTGACTCTTTCAACATATCAAAACTCAACATATAATCAAGCAATTCTTTAATCTTTAAAAAATCATCTTGCGAGTTAGTATAACTTTCATTGTAAATCAATCTCATGGCTCTAGAACCAGCCAAATAAACTTTTATACGATTGATAAGCTCTGATTTTGATCTTATATTATGCTCATATTCTTTAAAACGATCTTCAATGAGAGTGATTTTTTCAAATCCTATGTCAAAATAATACGCACTCAAAGCTTTTGCAGCTTGATAAGTGGCTTGAATTTTCTTCTCTTCATTATTAAAACTTAAAATCTTTTTCTTACCTAAAAGAACTTTATTTAATACAGCATAAAAATCGCTTTCCTCAACTAAAGCACTATTTCTTCTTAAAGCATTAATTGCTGCTTCATTGACCAAAGTTTCAAGCCCTGCTCCACTAAAACCTACGCTTGCTTTAGCGATTTTATTTAAATTGATATTATTGTTTTTATCTTTCATATAAATTTCTAAAATTTTAAGTCTATCCTTAAAATCAGGCAAAGATAAAAAAATTCTCCTATCAAAACGCCCCGAACGCAATAAAGCAGGATCCATAAGTTCGATTTTATTTGTCGCAGCTATAACTATAACCCCGCTATTGTCCTCAAAACCATCCATTTGAGTTAAAAGTTGATTTAAAGTGCTATCTCTTTCAACATTGGACATTTCTCCTCTTGCCTTACCTACGGCATCTATTTCATCAATAAAAACTATGCTAGGCGCCATCATTTTAGCTTTTGAAAAAAGCTCTCTAACTCTTTTTGCACCCATACCTACATAAATTTCAACAAAACTTGAACCACTTTGATAAAAAAATGGCACCCCTGCTTCTCCTGCAACTGCTTTTGCTATCAATGTTTTTCCTACACCAGGTGGGCCTACCATTAAAACACCTTTTGGCATTTTTACACCAAATTCTTTATATTTTTCAGGATTTTGTAAAAAATCCACAAGTTCGCTTAGCTCCATTTTAACTTCATCAACACCTGCTACATCATTAAAAGTAATATTTGAAATCACAGGTTTTATATGGGAACTTTCTAAATTTATATTTGAATTTTGAGCTTGAGTGTGATTTTGATTCTTATTTGATATTGGATATTTAGCCAACTCTTTTTTACGAGCAAAATAACCAAGACTTATAAAAAGTGCGATAATAAAAATAAGTAAAACAAAAAACACCCAAAGCGTATTATCTTTTTTAACCTCTACGGGAACTTTTGATAAAAGTGTTTTTATATCTATGCCATCTTTTATAATTATGTAATTTTCACCTTCTGCCTTAAGCCAAATTTCGTCTTTATCAATCACAGCTTTTTGGATTAAATTTTGACTTAACAGACTTTGATAAAGATTTTCATCTATATATTTAGGTTCATTTTTAAAATATAAAATTCCCAAAAGCATACATAAAACCATAAAAGATGCTAAAATTATCTTTTTATTTTTCATTATCTAGCCTTTTAAATTTGCAAAGTTAGACTTTTCTTGTACTTCATATTCAGATATAACGATCCATTCTTTAGCTATATCTTTATCACTTTTAATTTTGATCTTATTAAAAAACTGATCATAACCCTCAAAAAAACCATCTTTTTGATTTTCTACCAAAACTTCAAGTGAAACTTGATTTTTTTTCCTAAATTCATAATTATTTTTTTCTACTATGGATTTTAAAGTGTTTAGCCTTTCTTTAGCTAAAGTTCCATTTATCACATCTTTCATGGTAGTAGAATGCGTGTTGTTTCTAGGGCTAAAAATAAAAGCATGGATATGAGTGAGTGGAAATTCTTTAAAATTTCTTAAAGCTTCTTGCCATAGCTCTTCACTCTCGCCTGGATGAGCTACTATAAAATCCGTCCCTAAAGCATATCCTTTGCTTGCTATAGTATTAAAAAGCTTTAAATCATTATCCGTATGTGATCTTCTTCTCATTATACGAAGCATTTTTTCACTTGTATGTTGCAATGCAATATGTAAATGCCTTTCAAGCCAAGCTTCATCTAAGATTTCTAAAAAACTTTCATCAAGCTGTGCAGGTTCTAAACTACCTAGCCTTATGCGTTTTATACCTAAAATTTGTCCCATTTTTTGCAAAAGCTTGCCTAGGGTTGTGCCATTTTTAAGCCCATATGAACCTATATTAGTCCCTGTTAAAACAATTTCACTATAACCATTAGCTCCCAAAATTTCAACCTGTTTTAAAAGAGCTTTTTCATCCACACTTCTTGATTTTCCCCTCACGCTAGGAATAATACAATAAGAACAAGCAAAATCACAACCTTCTTGAATTTTCACAAAAGCTTTGGTATGATTTTCATACTCACAAACTATATCTTTATCAATAAAATTTAAATTTCCAAGTTCATAAAAACTTGTCTTTGCTCCTAAAAATTCATTGATTTTATCTTTATTTGACGCTCCAAGCACTCCAAAAACTTGCTTTTTATCTAAAAGCTCCTTACCTTTGCTTACAGCACCACAACCTGTAAGTATAACTTTAATGCCTTTTTTTTGCATGGTATTTACATAAGACTTTATCCCGCTATCAGCTCCATTTGTAACCGTGCAAGAATTTACAACGATAATTTGTGCTTTATTCTCATCATTTATAATCTCATAATCTTTTACATAACTTTTTAAAAGCTCTGTATCATAAATATTTGTACGACACCCAAAGGTTTTAAAAAAAACTTTTTCTTTCAATCCTTATTCCTTGCATGAAAATACATATTTTCATGATGTTGTTCAAAATGATTTTGATTTAAATTTCCTAAATATAAATTTTGCGATGGATAAGCAATTTTTATATCTTTATGCTTATTAAATTCTTTTATAATCTCTTTGCTAATCGTACTTCTTAATACCAAAGCCGCATAAGCATTAGTCATATACCATGCAGAAATTCTCATTCCCCAATGTTCAAAAAACATAAAAAACCTTGGCTCCACTTTAGGATTTTTAATACTATATTCATGTTGTAAACGAGCTATATTTTTTCTAGCAAGCTCAGTATAACCTTTGGCATGGCGTGTAACAATATTTTCTACAATTTCTTGCGCCTTATCAAGATTGCTATCAAAAGTAACACTTATATCAATGCCATCAAGCACGGTTTTCATACCATGATGGGTATAATTAGCAAGCAAATTTGTAAAAACATAGTTATTAGGAATAAATATAATACGCCCACTACGACGATTTTTATTATAAGTTTCAAGCGTAAGCTCTTCATAAAGAGTAATGCGTAAAAAAGAAATGTCTATAATATCTCCTATATAGGCAGTATCGTTTTGAAAAACTTTTACACGATCCCCTACTCTAAAACTTCCGCCAAAAATAATCACACACCATCCAAGCATAGACATAAACATATCTTTCATAGCAATAGCTAAGCCCGCAGAGGCAAAACCAAGTATAGTTACAAGATAAGTAATATTTTCTATATAAGCAAAGAGCAAAATAAGAAAAATAATATTTATATTAATAAAATTAATAATCTTCGTAGCAGTATAATATCTTTCACTATCCTTAATGTATTTTTTAGCAATAAATTTCAACATAAAAGCTATAGCTATAACAATAACAATAGCAACAAGTATATTTACAGCCCTTAAGCTTTGAACTTTAATCTCAGCACTTACTCGAGAAAGCTCTTCATCAATTTTTTTCTCATAAACAGAATAAGAAACACTAGCAAAATTTAAAGCTTGCTCAAATTCTTCCAGCTTTTTATCCGAAGCTTTTAAAGCTTCTATATTCTCAACACTTGGTTTAAGCTCAACTAATTCCTTAAGTTCTGAGTTTTTTTCCCTGATTTTATCTACTAAATTTTTAAAATCATTAAATTTAAATATATACTCTTCCTTTTCTCCTTTTAATTTCTTAATATGAGAAAAAGCTCCTATAATAGCCAAAGGATTAGTAAGCTTAGATAAAGTTTCTATATTATCAGGGGCACTAAGACTTTGTGCAAAATTTAAATCTTTATATTCTTTAAGCAAGTTCAATTGCTCTTCTAAATTTGCTATCTTGCGTTTAAGTTCTTCTTGTTGATGAATATCGGAAGTCTTTTTTAAATTAAGATTTAAAATGATTAATTCATCATTTATATCTTGATATTTTATAAAATTTTCATAACGTATATTCCAAATACTAGCACTGATTACAGTATTTAAAGTATTAATTTTCTCATTTATATTATTAATAATAGTCCGATTTACATCACCAAAAGCAAAAACAACAAAAAAGGTTAAAATAATAATTTTTTTCATTGGAATTCTCTTAAAGTTGCAATTATATCTTCTTTAGAAATATCACCTTTTATCAAACCCTTACCCAAAGGACTAGCAAGAACAAAATTGATTTTTTTATTAGAGCTTTTTTTATCCATGAAAAAAGCTTCATAAAATTCATCTACATTGTTGATTTTATATGATATTGGCAAACCGAATTTAAGTAAAATATCTTTTATTCTTTGACTTTGCATTTTATCCAAAAGCCCTAAATTTAAAGCCAATTGATTTGCCATAACCATACCTATAGCCACCGCTTCTCCGTGTAAATAAAGCTTATAATCTGTAAAATTTTCTATAACATGAGCAAAAGTATGACCATAATTTAAAAGCATTCTAAGCCTTGATTCTTTTTCATCTTGTTCAACAACCCTTGATTTAAGCTCTATGCTTTTTGCTATAATTTGAGTAAAAATTTCATTCTCACAAGTAGCATTTAAGAAACTTTTTTCATCAATTTTTTCTATAAAATCAAGTATACTATAATCAAACATTGCTGCCATTTTAATAAATTCAGCCATGCCTGCAGCAAGTTCTCTAGAGCTCAAAGTCTTTAAAAAAAAACTCTCACAATATACAGCTTTAGGTTGATAAAAAGTGCCAATAAGATTTTTACCAAAATTATTATTAACACCTGTTTTTCCACCTACTGCTGCATCAACACAAGCTAAAAGTGTAGTAGGAATATTTATAAAATCAATACCTCTTTGATAAATACTAGCAGCAAATCCGCCCATATCACTAATCACGCCACCACCAAAACTTATAAGTACGCTTTTTCTATCCAATTTAGAATTAAACATTTGGTTTAAAATTTCTTCCATGGTGCTTAAATTTTTATATTCTTCACCATCTTTTACAGTGGCAATAAAAATTTCTTTTGCCTTAATTTTAGAAAGTAATGTTTTCAAATGAAGACCTGAAATCTTAGGATTTGAAAGTATAAAAACCTTACTATCAAATTCTAATTCTTCAAGTTCATCAATATAAACCTTATAAGCATTTTCTTTTAACTTAACTTCTACTTGCATTGAACTACTCTTTTTGCATTTATTTTATCACATTTAATTAATTATTTATTCTACTGGTATGAAAAGTTGGTAATTTTGTCTCATTTTGTAATAATGCCTATTTAAATTTGTACTTAAATTTCTGGCAAAATCTCTATTTAGTAATTCTTTTTGAAAACTCACAAATTGTAACAAATCTTCGCGATATTGCAAATTTAAAAGAGGGTTTTCATCATTTTTATTAATAATTTGTATATTTTTATCATAAAGCTTAGATAAACTTCTAAAATACTCCTCCATATCTGTAGTATTTTGAGAATTTGGATTATAATAATATAAAATAACTCCAAAATCAAGCTGTTTACTTAAATCAGTAATGACATTTGCATTGTTTTCAAGTTCACTCTCATCAGCACTTAAAATAATCGCTTCTTTAAGCTCATCAAAAGAAGCTTCGCCCACCTTCATAATAGGAATTTTTAAATCAAAAAAAGCTTGTTTTTCTTTCTCAAAATTTTTTATATCAGTTACAACTAATCCTATATCATTATTTTGCAACCACATGGAAATTTGTTTAAAATCCGTGTTGAAATAATCAAAAAACACACCTTCTTTATCCTCAGAAAGTTTTTTTAATTTTTCATACATTACCCCTAATTTAGGATTGATAACATGTATAAAAAATCTTTTTGCATTGCTTTTTTGAGTTAATTTTAAAGTAGTATCAAGCACTCTTTCTTGCATATTTTGATTCATATTTTTCATATCAATTAAAGCAAAAACATTACTTCCAAAAGGCATAGGAAATTGCCCTGCTTTGCCTCTTATATTATGAAAAATACTTTGTAAAACAACAGGATCTCCAACGATCAAAATGCTATCATTTGGCTCTAAAACAAAAGATGGTTTTACAAAATAAATCTTAGAATTTCTATAAATAAGGACTATGCGCCACCTTTTTTGTTGTATTGAACTTATGTGCCTATAAGCAAAAATAGACCCTGCTGGAATTTTTACTTCCATAATCTCTCCAACCCCAAGTCCTATATACTGAGCTGTTAAAGCAATATCTGGTAAAAAATCCATAAATCTACGGCTTAAAGTCATTCTAGCATCAGCTAAATTTGCATGAGTATCATTAACACTTAACCCCCAAAAATCCATTATTTCTATTTCTAAATTTGGATTTAAAGAACGCAAAGCCTCATAACTTTTTTTAGTTTCAAATTCATCTTGCATATAAATAAAAGCCTGTTTAAAATCTTTACTTATAATATTTTCAAGACGCGCTGTGCTTGTAGGATCAAAATAATGCAAGTCAATATACTCACTAGAAATATTTAAGTTATTTTTTTCACTATTTTGACACACTACTGTAAAAAAGTAACCTAAGCCTTTTTCAAAACAAAGCCTTTCTAAGAAATGCTTTGCTAAAATACCATCTATTATAATTAAAATATTATTCATTTTAAACTCCAAAAAGGAAATTATAACAAATGGAATTTAAATTAAAGCATAAAGATGGAATGGCAAGGGTTTGTGAAATCACTACCGCACACAGCACTTTTTTAACCCCTGTTTTTATGCCTGTTGGCACAGTAGGAGCGGTTAAAAGTCTTGATGCTAATGATATGAAAAATGAGCTTGATGCAAAAATTATTTTAGCAAATACCTATCACATGTACTTGCGTCCAACTTCCAAAGTAGTAAAAGATTTTGGAGGTTTACATGGATTTACGAAATTTGATAGAAGTTTTTTAACCGATAGTGGTGGTTTTCAAGCTTTTTCTTTAAGTAAAAATTCCAAACATTTTAATGAAGGCATAGAATTTAAAAGTCACATTGATGGAAGTCGTCATCTTTTTACTCCAAAAAGTGTTTTAGATACTCAATATGATTTTAATTCTGATATTATGATGATTTTAGATGATTTAGTAGCCCTACCCGCAACCAAAGAAAGAGTTAAAATTTCTGTTGATCGCACTATACTTTGGGCAAAAGAGGCTATTACTTATCATAAAAATATGCAAAATAAAGGTATAGGTATAGGGCAAAATATTTTTGGTATTATCCAAGGTGGTACAGATTATGAAGAAAGAAAGCGTTGCGCTTTAAGTTTAAATGAAATGCCATTTGATGGTTTAGCTATAGGTGGGCTTAGCGTGGGCGAAGAAAACGCCTTGATGTACGAAACAGTCCAAAACTTAAACCCTTATCTAGATGAAAATCGTCCAAGATATTTAATGGGCGTAGGAACGCCTGAAGATTTAGTAGAAAATGTTGAGCGAGGAGTAGATATGTTTGACTGTGTGATGCCAACTAGAAATGCAAGAAATGGAACATTTTTCACAAGTTTTGGAAAATTTAATATCAAAAAAGCAGAATTTATCAACGATCATGAAGTTATAGATTCTACTTGCTCATGTTATACTTGTCGTAATTTTTCAAGGGGTTATTTAAACCATCTTTTTAAAGCTAAAGAACTTACTTTTTTTCGTTTGGCAAGTCTGCACAATCTACATTATTATCTTGAACTTGCAAGAAAGATGCGTGAAGCAATTTTGAACAATTCTTTTACGCAATTTAAAAGAAATTTTTATCACTTAAGAGGCAAATAAAATGCTAGAACTACACGAAAATCTAAAAAAAATCCTACAAGCAAAGAATTTAGAAACTTTTTATAGTGAAATTTATGGACAAAAAATTTTTGTTTATGTGGGATTAAATTTGGAAACTTGGCTTTTTAACGATGAAAAAATTTATAAACTTCAAGATGGAGAATTTAAGCTTTCTAGCATAGAAGAATTTTCAAATTTTATTAAATCCATTTTAGAAGATTTTAAAGTACAAAATACTCATTTTCAAAACCTTTTAGAACACAAAGAAGGTATTATCTTAAAAGGTGGTTTTGTTAAAAATTTTTACAAAAAATCCTTTGTGTTAAGACAAAAAATCAACAAAAATCTAAAGCAAATTAATCTTCTAAGCGAAGCTTTCAATCTTTTGCTTAGTGAACAAGCACAATATAAAAAACATTTAAAAATTTTAAATTTATCCATCAGCATCTTAAGTAAAAACACCAAAGAACATCTAGCAAGAATTGATACTCTTTATACATTAACAAATGCAATTAAAAATGAAAAAATGAATAAAAGTATTTATCTTTTAAGTATACTTTCTTCTATTTTCTTGCCTTTAAATTTGATCGTAGGATTTTTTGGAATGAATACTAATAATCTTTTTTTCAAAGATAGCCCTTATGGTACACTTTATATTTTTTCTTTGATTTGCTGTATTTTGATTGTAGGTTTTATATTTTATTATTCAAAAAAGACTAAAGAATTTGATTTAGATGAAGGTAAAAAAGCTAAAAAACAAACAAAATAAGCAAAATTTTGCTTATTTTAAGAATATTTATATATAATTTTAACTTATTTTTGCGCTCATAGCTCAGCTGGATAGAGCATTTGATTGCGGTTCAAAAGGCCAGAGGTTCGAATCCTCTTGAGCGCACCATATTATTTATCTTCTTTAATTTTTCTTTTAGCTAATCCCATATGCTCGTAAGCATCAATTTCTTTTTTGTAAGATCCAGAAATTTTCTTAAGTTCTTTATTTAAGTAACTTACTGTTTGTGCACTTGCATTAATATTTGCAGCCAAAGCAGAAACAAATTCTAGTTTCTTTTTTGCTGCTTCATCTAATTCTTTAGAAGTTTTTGAACCAAGTTTATGTGTCTGCACATAAAGTTTGGCAAGTTCTTTTAATTCAATATCCGTTAATTTAACATCGGAAGCAGCAATTATCATTTTATCTAAGTCTGTATCAAATTTTTTAGTCTTTTCAGCTACATGCTGCTTTTGGCTAGTTTTTTGCTTTTTAATTGTTTTTTTGCCATCACTTGTAATAAGATAAGCAATCACGCCTAAAAACAATAAAAGCGCTAAAGCAGCACAAAAAATAACCAAAAAAATATGGTTCATTTAAAGTTTGCCCACAAAATTTCGCTTCCTTCTTGCAAAAAAAGCTAAAACCACCATCAATGCAAATCCCCAATAAACATAATTAGGAATTTGAGCCGCTTCGCCTGCAGCGTAAGAATGAAGTCCTGTTAAAAAGTAATTTACTCCAAAATAAGTCATAATAATAACCCAATAAGCAAACATACTCCATAAAGCAAACACAAATTGATTACAATATTTTGGAATCATTCTAAGATGCAAAATTGCTGCATAAACCAAAATGCTAACTAAAGCCCAAGTTTCCTTAGAATCCCAACTCCAATATCTCCCCCAACTTTCATTTGCCCAAATTGCTCCTAAAAAATTTCCTACAGTAAGCAAACAAAGTCCAAAAATCATTGCCATTTCATTAATTCTTGTAGCCTCTGTAATATTTCTCAAAATATTAAGATTATATTTTCCATCTTTCTTAAGAAAACACATCAAGAACAATGTAAAGATACCAAGTAAGGCACAAAGTCCTAAAAATCCATAACTAGCAGTAATAACAGATACATGAATACTAAGCCAATAAGAATTAAGCACAGGAACAAGATTTGTAATTTGCGGATTCATTTCACTTAAATGCGCAACCATTAATACAACACCAGATAAAATAGAAGTTAATGACAAGGCTATAGGACTTTTTCTGGAGAAAAATATACCCGACAAAGACAATGCCCAAGCTATATACACCATACTTTCATAGCCATTACTCCATGGAGCATGACCTGATAAATAAGCACGAAGTCCAAGACCTACTGTATGAATTACAAAAGCTAAAACATTTAAAACATATACCACTTTAAATATAAAAGAGATTTTTAAATTCGGTACGACCATTTTAGAAAAAACAAGAATCAAGAGTAAAAAACCCGCAATTAAATATACAGGAGCGAGTTTAACGAAAATTTCAGCCTTATTAGAAAAAATTTCCATTTCAACCTTGGTTTTACTAGGCATGACTTTATATCCTATTTTTTCTTGATATTCTTTGATAAATTTCAAGCCTTCATCAGCTCTAATCCAATTACCATCTTTAAAAGCATTTTCCACGGCACTAAAATAATTCTGTATTAAAGCCAAAACAATATGCCCTTCATCCCCCTTAAGAGTAGTTACAGCAGAAAAAGGTGCAAGCCAAACATTATTTGGATTATTTTGAACAGGAATAAATTTAAATAATTCACCACTAAAAACTAAATTTACAACATTAGCTCTTTCATCTAGTTTTATAATTTCCTTATCAAAAACTCCTCTTGCATTTGGGTTTTTACGATTTGCATTTTCAACATATTTTTGAAGTTTATATCGGTTATTCTCATCAAAGAAATCTTTATAAGAAATATATTTAGCACTAGGAATTTCTAAAATATTTGCAATAGCATCACGAACTGCTTGATTTTGTGGCATTAAAATAAAAGGTTCCATTTGCCATTTATCTACATCAACGAGCATGGAAAGCATAACAGCGTTAGAATTTTGACCCTTATAGCTATCACTTTGATGAATTTTTTCTAAAATTTCTCTTGATAGCGTATCAAAAGGCACCATTCTTCCATCTGCTGATTTTTGAACTATTAAAGTGGCAAGAGCTTTAGCATGATTAGTATTTACCACAGGTAAGGTCGAATTTAAATCTTGAGCAAAAGTCTTTTCAGAACCAAAAGATAACAATAAAATAAAAATAATCACACTTGTATGTTTTAAAGTGTCTTTATTAATTAATCTTGCCAAAGTTCTAAATCTAGAATGTGGATTTAAAAAATTCATAAACATTCCAAGACAAAGCAGAAAATAACCTATATAAGTTGGTATTTTGCCCGGATCTTTATTTACAGATAAAACAGTCCCTTTTTCATCTTGATCATAAGAACTTTGATAAAATCTATAGCCATCATAATCTAAAACATTATTCATAAAAATTCTATAATCAAAATTTTCATTATTATTTTTTACGGTAATTTCACTTGCATAAGAAGCTGGAGACATAGAACCTGGATAACGATCTAATACAAAATCTCTTAAATAAATATCAAAAGGCAATTGTTCATAAGAAAGTGCCCAAGAAATAAAGAATTTTTGATCTGCAAGTTCTATCATAATAGGTTTATTATATTCAAAAATATAAAATTCTTTATTTTCATTTTTATAGCTTAATTCTAATTTCAAAGCATTAGAGCCAGTTAATTCTAAGTTTTTATTCTCATTGCTTAAGGCAAAATCTTTAAAATGCAATAATAAAGAATTTTTCCAATTTTGAGGCTCGCCAAAAGTAGAAATCAACATAGTTCTACCCACTTCTAACCAAGCAGATTTAAACCATAACCAAAAACTTTCATCTTGAGGTCTATTGGAACCTTCTAAAGCTTCTTGCGCGTGCAAAGAAGCAGCTTTAACTACAAAGCTGATATCATTAATTTCATAGAGTCTTCTTTCCTTAGCATTTGCCTTTTCTCCAATTTTAAGGTCTAAATTTTGTCCATCTAGCATACTTAGAAAATGTAAGTTTTCACTTGAACTTAAAGTTAAATTTTCATCAATTTTTACAAAAGGTGCTTTAACATTATCATTCATAAAAGCAAAGTTAACCCCTTCTATATTCTTAACTTCACCTTTTTCAAATTTAACATCAACACCTTGAGATCCTTTTTGAGAAAGCATCAAAACCAATAAAGGATCAGAATTATTATTTTCTTTATAAGTATAATGAGCATTTAAGATTAAATCTTTATATTTTAATACAGCTTGATCATCACCTAAATTAAGTTTTAGTTTAAAAGAATTAGCAAAAGGCAAATTTCCTATATAACGATCATTAACCGCACTATAGCGTTCTCCATCTTTTATAGCAGAAATACGCAAAGAAGTCTTAGAACTTTCTATAAGTGAATTTTGAGTATGCTCTCTAATAGGTAAAATACCTTCAAAACCAGCATATCTTGTCATTGCAGAACCCACTAAAATAAATAAAAAAGAAATATGAAAAATCATTAAAGGTAATTTTTTAAGCCCAAACATTTTATAACGAAACATCCCGCATAGTAAATTAATACCAAGTAAAAGTTGTATATATTCAAACCAAAAAGTATCATAAACCATTGCCCAAGCCGTAGGAGTTCCATAAGCACTTTCAATAAAAGTTGCCAAAGCACAAAAAAGCGCAAAAAGCAAAAACAATACAACCGAAACTCTTAAATCCCCTATGCTTTTTATTATATTTTTCATTCTTTTTCCTTTAAATTTTAAAGCCCTAAATATTTCTTTCTAATCTCATCATCACCTATTAAATTTTTAGCCTCGTTTTCCATTACAATGCGACCATTTTCCAAAACATAAGCATAATCACTTATTTTTAATGCAGAATAAGCATTTTGCTCTACCAAAAGAATAGTTATACCCTCTTCTTTTAAACGCACAATAATATCAAAAACTTCACCCACAATCTTTGGAGCAAGTCCCAAAGAAGGCTCATCCAACATCAAAAGTTTTGGTTCACTCATTAAAGCCCTTGAAATCGCAAGCATTTGCGCTTCCCCTCCACTCAATGTTCCAGCTAAAGCATGCTTTTTACTTGCAAGTCTTGGAAAAAGTTTATACATTTGCTCTCTTAAATGCTCATAATTTTCAGCATTATTAAAAGCACCTATTTTTAAATTTTCCTCTACGCTTAAATTAATAAAAACACGCCTTCCTTCAGGAACTAAAGCTATACCTTTTTGAACTAAAGTATGAGTTAAATGCCTTTTAGTATCATAACCTAAGAAATTAACCTCACCAGTTCTTTTAACTGAGTTTAAAAGCGCATTTAAAGTTGAAGTTTTACCTGCTCCATTTGAACCTATAAGAGAAACAATATGACCTGTTTCCACTTTAAAATCAATCCCTTTAACAGCTTCAATTAATCCATAATAAACATGCAAATCTTTAACTATTAGCATCAAAATCCCCTAAATACGCAGCAATTACTTCTTTATGATTTACAGCATCGCAAAGTTTACCTTCAAAAATTGTTTTTCCATAATCAAGTACCAATACGCGATCACACAATTTATTTACAAATTTCATATCATGTTCTATAAGCAAAACGCTAATTTTATAATCTTTTCGTAATTTAAAAATGAGCTCAGCAAGTTCATCACTCTCAGAGCTATTCATCCCAGCGGCTGGCTCATCAAGCAATAATAATCTTGGTTGAGTAGCCATTGCTCTTGCAATCTCAACTTTTCTTTGTTGTCCATAACTCAAGCTAGTAGCCTTTTCATAGGCAAATTCTGCAATACCAAGTTCTTCTAATATTGCATAAGCCTTCTCTTTAAATACTTGTTCTATTTTTCCAAAACGCCCTAAATGCAAAAAGGCTTCAAAAATATTATATTTCATTTGTTTATTAAAACCAATAAGAACATTTTCAAGCACATTCATGCTTGAAAAAAGCCTAATATTTTGAAATGTTCTAGCTATTCCTAAATGCACAATCTTATGAGGTTTTAAGTGATCAATTCTTTCTCCTAGAAATTCAACCGAACCTGAACTAGGTTTATAGTTACCTGTTATAATATTAAAAAGAGTTGTTTTGCCAGCCCCATTAGGTCCAATTAAAGCAAAAATTTCACCCTCATTGATTTTAAAAGAAGTTTCATTAATAGCCTTAACACTACCAAAACTTTTTGAAATTTGTTTTAATTCCAAAATCATTTTTTGCTCCTTTTAAAACGCTTTTTAATCCCTCTAATCACATCACTCAACTCATAATAACCCATTATGCCTTTTCTTGCAAAAAGCATTACTAAAATCAGAACAATAGAAAAAACAACCATTCTAAGCCCTGGCGTTGATTGGATATCAAGATTTAAAGAATCTATTTTTATATTTAACTCATCTAAAAATCTAAGCCACTCACTTCCACCAATAACCAATATCGCACCTATAATAGCACCTGTAGTAGAACCAAGTCCACCTAAAACAATAATAATCAAAAGCTGAAAAGTAAGTAAAAAATCAAATTGAGTTGGAGATACGGTAGTCAACAGACAAGCTAAAAGTCCGCCACCTACACCTTCTAAAAATGCTGAAGTGCTAAAAGCTAAAGTTTTTATCCAAAAAGTATTTATTCCCATAGCGCTTGCAGCATCTTCATCATCTCTTATAGCCTTCATTGCACGACCATATTTAGAATAAACTATATTTAAAATTAAAATAACCGCTACAATAGCAATACCACCTGTCCAATAGATCGTGGAAAATTGTGGAATATCTACCAGCCCTCTTGAGCCATTAGTAATAGAAGGAAAATTAATAGCAGCTATTTTAATAATTATTCCAAAGCCTAAAGTTACAATAGCCAAATAATCCCCTCTCACGCGAAATACAGCAAAAGCCAAAATCAGGGCAAGTAAAGATGAACAAATTCCAGCCACAATTAAAGCTAGAATAAAGGAATTTGAATGGATAGCTAAAATAAAAGAACTAGGACCATCTAAAAAAAACTGATCATTTTTTGCATCAGCACTTAAAAGAACTAAAGCAGCCGCATAAGCACCAATCGCAACAAATCCATTGGGTTCTAGTGAAAATTGTCCAGTTACACCATTAATAAGATTGTAACTCACAGCCAAAATAATAAAAATAGCAATTTGATTAACAATGTTTAATCCATAATCCCCAAAAATATAAGGAGAAATGAAAATAAAAATAATTGAAGCAATTAAAAAGATTAAATGTGAAACCTTAATTCTAACCATCATTAAAACCTACTCTTTTCAAAATTTATACCTAAAATTCCCGTAGGCCTAAATAACAATATAAACACCAAAAAAATAAAAGCAAATGCATCTTTAAAGCCTGATAAATCTGGAAAAAAAGCCACAACAACAACTTCAGTAAATCCTATAATAAGTCCACCCAAAACTGCACCTACTACAGAACCTATACCTCCTAAAACTGCAGCAGCAAAAGCTTTTAAACCTATTAAAGTTCCCATAGTAGGTTCAACAGAGTAATAATTTGCAGCCCAAAAAACACCCCCAACTGCTGCCAAAGCTGAACCTAGGGCAAAAACTATAGCAATAATACGATTTGCATCTATACCCATTAAATTTACTGTTTGTATATCAAATGCCAAAGCACGAATAGCTATACCATATTTGCTTTTATACAAAATCCATAACACTGCTATTAAAATAACAAATGTAAGAGCAGGAACCATTAAAGAACCATAAGTTGTTATCACTCCACCAAAATTAACACTTTCCTCAAAATAACTTGGTGGTGTAAAAGTTCTAGGTGTTGAAGTAAAAAGCATATTAAAAAGATTTTGCAAGAAAAAACTAATACCGATTGCTGTAATCAACAATGAAATTCTAGGAGCCTGTCTTAAAGGTTTATAAGCGATTCTATCTGTAGCTATTCCAACACAAGCAGCAAAAATCATTGCTAAAGACAAAGCTCCTAGAAAAGGAACATTTAGATTAGTCATGCAAAAAAGAGCCGCATAAGCACCAACCATCATAATATCGCCGTGAGCAAAATTAATAAGTCTTAACACGCCATAAACCATAGTATAGCCAACAGCAATAAGGGCATACATACTGCCCAAACTAAGTCCATTAACAAGTTGTTGTAAAAATAAAGTAGAATCCATAATCTTTCTATTTTTCCTTTAAGGATTGATAATATCTTTATAATTTTGCTTCTGATTTTTAATTTCTTTAACCACTACAGAACGAGTTGCATTTCCTGTTTGATCAATACTGATAACACCAGAAACACCTTGATAATTTTTAGTTTGGTGAATTTTTTCATTGACACACTTACTAGTAAGATTTTCAACGCAAGCATTCATAGCATTTAGCATTACAAAATACGCATCAGCACCCATAGCCGAAAAATTTGGAACTTCTTTTGTTCCTTTAGCTTTTTCATAAACACTGATAAATTCTTTGCTTAATTTTGTAGTTGGATTATTAGCATCAAAACTATCTGTGAAAATATACCCCTCGCTTGCATCTCCAGCTAAACTAATAAAAGTTTGATCAGCAACTCCATCTGCAGAACCCATAGGAATATTTAAACCTGCGAGTTTTGATTGTCTTGCAAATAAAGAAGCTTCGCTATAATAAAGCGGTAAAAAAATAAATTCTGGATTTAAACTTTTAACTTGAGCTACAATAGCTCTAAAATCTTTATCACCTGAATTAACTCTTAAAATTCTAAGAATTTGACCACCATTAGACTTGTACTGTTTTTCAAAAGCTTTTGCTAAACCTAAGGAATAGTCAGTGCTTTGATCTACTACAATAACAGCACTTTTGTAATTAAGTTTTGAAAAAACATATTTTGCTAAAGATGAACCTTGAAAACTGTCCATAAAACATACTCGAGAAGAATATATTTTTTTATCAAGTAATCTATCACCAGTTGCAGCAGGAGCGATCAATGGAATTTTATTATCTTCTGCTACGCGCATAACTTGCAATGTATTAGCAGTAACCATTTCCCCTATAAGGCCTATAACTTTATCTTGAGAAACTAAACGATTTGCTCCACTCGAAGATTCTAATTTATCACCTTTAGTATCAATAATAGTAAGAGAAACCTTATCTCCATTACTTAAAGCTGATTGCATTGAATTTGCAAGTTTAATCCCTTCTAGTGCACTTTGTCCATATGCTGCAGTAGCTCCGCTAAGCGGTAAAACAACTCCTATTTTGACTTCCGCAGCACTTAAACTTAAACTTAGAATACTTGCTAAAATTAAACTTTTTTTCATTCTCTACCTTTATTTTAGTAATTATGGATTTATAATTGTTTTATAATTTTGTTTTTGATTTTGAATTTCTTTAATCACAACAGAACGAATGGCATTACCGCTTTCATCTATGCTAATCACACCACCAACAGCTTGAAAATCTTTAGTTTGATGAATTTTACTATTAATACATTCGCTGCTAAGATTACCAACGCAAGCATTCATAGCATTTAACATTACAAAATACGCATCAGCCCCCATAGCCGAAAATGCTGGAAGTTCTTTTGTTCCTTTAACTTTCTCATAAGCTGCAACAAAATCTTTTCCTAATTGTGTAGATGGATTGTTATAATCAAAACTATCAGTGAAAATTACTCCATTAACAGCACTTCCGCCAAGATCTATAAAAGTTTGATTATTAACACCATCTCCTGCTGCTAAAAGTTTATCAAAACCAACTTGTCTTGCTTGTCTCGCAATTAAAGCAGCTTCAGGATGATAAATAGGCATATAAACAAAATCAGGATTTAAACTCTTAAGTTGAGAAACTACAGCTCTAAAATCTTTATCTCCTGAATTAATAACAAGTTTTTTTATAATTTTCCCACCATTATTCTTAAAAGAATTTTCAAAAGCTCTTGCCAAACCTAAAGAATAAACATTGCTTTGATCTATGATGATAACAGCATTTTTAAGTCCTAAATCCTTAGATACATAAGTAGCAAATTTATCTCCTTGAAAACTATCTTTAAAACAAACTCTACTTGCATATTTCTTTTTATCTAGCAATTTATCTCCAGATGCCACTGGAGCTATTAGGGGAATTTTTTTCTCTTCTGCTATAGAAATAGCTTGAATGGTATTTGGAGTTGTAGCTTCACCAATAATCCCAAGGACTTTATCTGTTGCTATTAAACGATTAACTCCATTTGAAGTTTCAAGCTTATCTCCTTTTGTATCTATTGTGATAAGTTTAATAACATCTCCATTTGAAAGTTTTGGCTGTAGCTTATTAGCCAGTTCAATTCCGTTAAAAACATCTTGCCCATAAGCTGCCACAGTTCCAGTTAAAGGTAAAACTACTCCTATATTAATATCCTTAGCATATAAGCAATTTACCATAGTTAAAACACTTAAAGTTAAAGTTAGTTTTTTCATAGTATTCCTTTTAATTATAGTTTTTACATTTTATTTTAGAAATATATTATGTTTTGTTTTTTGCGCAGGTTCTTCTTCAAGAAGATCTTTTACTTGCAAATCAAGCGCAAAATTTCCACCTTTAATATAAGCAATAATATTATCTATATCCTCGTGGCTTAAATTTCTAGCATAAAAAGCCATTTGAGAAGCTGTTGTAGAACTGCTACTATCAAGAGTATAACCTATCAAAGCTCCTTTAATATCCTCAGGAGACATATCTTTTAAAATTCTAGATCCTATAACACTCTTTTCAGCATTATCTCCATGGCAAGTATTGCATTTATTTTGAAAATACAAAGCCTTCGCTTTTTCCATATCATATTGCTTATTTGCATCAAAGGTATAAGTAAAAAATGATTTCAAGTTAATACCAAAAAGCGCAACAACAAATATTGAACTAATAAACAACCAGCGTGCAATCATGATTTTCCTTATTTTATTGTAATTTCTGTTTGTGTTTTATTTTGATATCTATGTGTTTTTTTGTTGTATTTTTTTTCTTTTTTAATATCATAGCGATAACGAACAGTCCCTGAAACTTCTATATCTTTAAAGACTTCATCTAACGGAGCTGCAAAAACAAAATGATTTAAAATCATACCAATTAAAAATATTTTTTTCATTTTTATTCTTTAAACACAAAAAAACGATTATATCAAAAAAAGATAATCCTTGTTAATGACCACCTTTGTGTAAAAAATAAAGTCCTACACAAAGAGCTAAAATCGATCCAGCAAGAAAAGCCATATCCACAGGAGTAGCAAATTTCATCTGTAAAACCCTTTGAAAGAAATTTACCACTAAGACCATAATGATAACTTTTGCAAGCTTGTCTTTTAATTGATCTAAGCTATGCACCTCTAAAACCTTGCTTTGTTTTGTTTGTTTAAATTCTTCTATTTCGCTGATAAAAAGCTCATAAACTCCAAAAGAAAAAATAAACAAAACTAAAGCCATAAGATAAAGATCAACAGCTCCTATAATTAAAGCCACCACATCCTCATGCAAATCCACATTAGAACCTGCATCAAAAAAATAATTATAAGTATAAAATATAACTTTTAAAACATCATAACTTGCAATAAAAAACAATACAAAAGCTCCAATTAAACCAAAAATTACGGGTAAAATTGTAACAATACGACTTCTAACAAGTAAAGATTCAAATATTTTCTCTAACATTTTTTTCCTTATTTATTTTTTAATTCTAACCATTTTTGCGCAATACGCACAGCATTTGTTGCAGCACCTACACGAATTTGATCCGCCACACACCAAAGATGGAGTATTTTTTTATCATACACATCAGCACGAATTCTTCCTACATAAGTTTCATTAGTATCGCTAGTCATTAAGGGCATAGGGTATTTTTTATTTTTAGGATCATCTATGACAATAACACTTGGTGCTTTTTCTAAAATTTCTTTAGCTTTTTTTACATCTATTTCTTTTTCAAAATGCATAGTAATGGCTTCGCTATGACTTCTTAAAACAGGCACTCTTACACAAGTTGCCGAAACTTCTAAATTTTTATGTAAAATTTTTTGAGTTTCATTGACCATTTTAAGTTCTTCTTTAGTGTAATCATTATCCATAAAAACATCAATTTGTGGAATAAGATTAAGTGCCAAAGTATAAGGAAAAGTTTGAGGTTCAAATTCATCAAGTTTAAAAGCAAAAAAACTTTGCATGGCTTCAACCAATTCTTGCATTCCTTCTTTTCCTGCTCCACTTGCAGCCTGATAGGTACTTACATCAACACGCTTTAAATTAAATGCATCATTTAAAGGTTTTAAAACTTGCACCATTTGTATAGTAGAACAATTTGGATTAGCAATAATCCCTGTTTTTTTCCAATCTTTAATATCCTCAGGATTGCATTCAGGAACCACCAAAGGAACATCTTTTTCCATTCTAAAATGACTTGTATTATCAATTACAATAGCACCTGATTCTACTGCAAATTTAGCATATTTTTCACTCACACTTCCACCTGCGCTAAAAAAAGCAATATCAATAGGATTTTCTTTAAATACATTTTCGGTAAGTTCTTTGACTTTATAAGCTTTGCCTTTAAATTCTACTTCACTACCTACACTTTTTGCACTTGCTAAAGGTAAAATACTTTCCACTGGGAAATCAAGTTCATCTAAAACATTTAAAAGCTCTTCCCCAACCGCACCAGTAGCACCCACAATGGCTATTTTTTGTTTTTTTGACATTACTTATCCTTTATTTGATATTTTTTAATTTTTTCATTTAAAATTTTTATATCCATACCTAAAATTTGAGAAGCTTGATCCTTGTCATAATCTACACTTAAAAGAACTTCACAAATCAATTCTTTTTCTAAATTCTTTACATCTTTTTTTATACTTCTAGCTTCTAAGAACAAATCTTCACTTGAAATTTCATCATTTTCACTTAAAATACAAGCTCTTTGTACAACGGATATTAATTCTCTAATATTACCAGGAAAATCATATTCAAGTAAAGCATTTTTAGCTTCTTGACTGAGCTGTTTTTCCTTAAAATCATATTCTTTACAAGTATCTTCTAAAACCTTTTGAGCTATACCTAAAATTTCTTCTTTACGCTCTCTTAAAGGCGGGATATTAATAGGAACAGTGTTTAAACGATAATATAAATCTGAACGAAATTCGCCATTTTTTATTTTTTCATCCAAATTTGCATTAGTTGCACTGATAATTCTTACATCTATTTTGATGCTTTTTGTACTTCCAAGTCGCGTAATTTCTTTTTCTTGCAAAGCTCTTAAAAGTTTGGCTTGAATTTCATAAGGCATTTCGCCAATTTCATCTAAAAATAAAGTGCCCTCATTAGCCATTTCAAAAAGCCCTATTTTAGTTGCATTAGCATCAGTAAAAGCACCTTTTTCAAAACCAAAAAGCTCACTTTCAATCAAATTTGCAGGAATGGCTGCCATATTAATAGCAACAAAAGGCTTATTAGAGCGTTTAGAATGAGTGTGAATATAACGAGAAAATACCTCTTTTCCTACTCCACTCTCTCCAAAAAACATTACAGAGGCATCAGTTTTAGCCGCTTTTTGACTTAAATTTAATGTTTTTTCTAAATTAGGAGAAGTTGAAAAAAAATCTTTATTTTCTTCTTTTTTTTCATTTTTTTTGCTTTTTTTATCGGCTGTTTTTTCTCTTATGATTTTAGCACGCTTAATAGCCTCGACTAAAGTATCAACATCAAAAGGCTTGGTTAAAAAATCTTTTACTCCCAAACGAACCGCTTCTATAGCACGGCTTAAAGTAGCATTTCCTGTCATAATAATAAAATCATATTTATTTTCACAGGCTTTAACAAATTCTATACCATCAATTCCTGGCATATTAATATCTGTAATAATCAAATCTGTATTCTCATCTATTTTTTTTAAAGCTTCAGTAGCAGATTTATAAGATTTAATATTAAATTCTTCATACTCTGCTAATGCAATTTCTAAGGATTTGCGCATATTAATATCATCTTCTACTATGACTAAATTCATCCTAAGCCTTTTAAAAAATTTCTACTATAGTATCCAATTTGCGCTTAATTTTGAATTTACTTTTTTTTAAGATAATAAATTATCGCATTTTGTTCGCCAAATTCCACGGTAAAACGCAAGGGTAAAATTTTAACATAAGTTTCACTTTGAGCACGTAATAAGTCAGTATTAACAATATCCTTAACACTGATTCTAGCCCCTATAAAGCAATCGCTTAACTCATCTTTATGAGAATTTAAAAAATTAAATTTAATTGTTTTTGGCATATTATCATCAATCAATCCTAAAGAAGTTCGAGGTAAAACTTTTAAATCTTGATCACTATAAGAAATTTCACATACCCATTGTTCTTCAACATTTTCGCTTTGCGTCATTGCTAAGGATAAATTTTGATTTTGATGAAAGAGAATGAAATTTTTACTAGAAAGCTCTGCCCAAAAAATAAATTCATCTTGGGCAAAAAGCTTAAAGCTAAGAAAGATTAATAAGCAAACAATTCTTTCCACTTGTCTGCATCGATTTTAAGTTCTAAGTTTACCCTATAAAGCCCTTGATTAAAATTCTGATCAATAATACTTGCATTTTTTATCAAACCATTTACTTGCGCAGTAATAGTTGAACTTCTAAGCATTGCATCTTTTACGGTGTCTTTACCATTCACTTTCACACCATAAAGCTTACTTGCAAGCTGTCTGTAAGCATCTGTAATCGCTGCTCTTTTTGCTAAAGCTAGGGCTTGAGCAGTAGAAACTGTATTCATCGGAGCAATCCCTTCACCAACTGCTGTAAAACTAAGTTCCGTTTCGCTAGCATCTGGAGCCAACATTTTTTCTTCTCTGATAATATCACGCACATCATCTTTATCGACTTTTTGCACGATAACATCTTGAGATGGGGCAGTGCTATTTGCACTTGAATTTTTAGTTGCACTGTTTGCACTTGATACACAACCAGCGAAAATTCCTGCTATTGCTAGCATAAAATAAATTTTTTTCATTTTTACACCTTCAAAATATTGTAATTAGTAAAATAAAAAGCAATAAGCGTTCCAACTTTAAACTTATTACAAATCTAAACCAAAGTTTTCATCGCTTAACTCATCCTCATCATTTTCCTCTTTAGGACACTTAGCGATGCTAACCACCTCGTCATTTTCCACATTAACTACAATGACACCACTCGTATTACGCCCTGCTTTTCTAATGCTTTGCATATCAACACGTATCATCTTGCCTGAACTTGTAAGAGCCATCAAATCCATAGTTTCATCTACTATAACTACGCTAATAAGATCTTTGGTTTTTTCTGTAAGTTTCATACAAATTACACCCTTACCACCTCTACTTTGTAATCTATATTCTCCAGCATTTGTGCGTTTTCCTATACCTTTTGCACTTATGCTTAAAATTTCTTGCTCATCATTTTCTATAACAACTGCACCTACTAATTCGTCATTTTTCTCTTTAAACTTAATAGCCGTCACCCCACGACTTACACGGCCGATTTCACGCACTTTAGCAAGTGGGAATTTGATACACATACCTTTTTTGGTTACTGCAAAGAGCATTTTACCTTGTGTGCTTACACTTTCTTCATTTTCAAGATTTTCATCATCTAAATTTTCAATTTCTTGATTTTCTAAATTTTCTTCACCACCAGTGGCAAAAATTTCATCTTCATCTCTTTGAACAATAATAGCAGTTACCAACTCATCATTTTCATCCAAGTTGATCGCTCTAACTCCTACACTTCTGATATTTTGATATTCACTCAAATTTGTACGCTTTACAATACCATTTTTAGTAAAGAAACATAAAGATTTACTCTCATCAAAATCCGTGGTTGGAATAATAGCCATGATTTTTTCTTCAGCTTGTAAATTAATAAGATTTACCACTGCTTTTCCTTTGGCCGTTCTTGAGCCTTCAGGAATTTTATAAACTTTAAGCCAATAAAGCTGTCCACGATCTGTTACAAACATAAGTGTATCATGTGTATTTGCCGTAAAGAAACTTTCTATAAAATCATCATCATAAGTCGTAACGGCTAATTTTCCTTTTCCGCCTCGTTTTTGCTTTTCATATTGTTTACTAGGCACACGCTTAATATAACCACGATGCGTAATAGTTACAACCATATTTTCATTAGGAATCAAATCTTCAATATCAATATCATCATAATCATCTTCAATTTGAGTAATACGTGGCACATCAAATTTACTTCTAATTTCTTTTAATTCATCGCGAATTAAATTTTCAAGCAAGGTTTCACTTTTTAAAATTTCTTCAAGTCTTGCAATTTCTTTCATTAATTCTGCAAGTTCATTTTCGATTTTTTCTCTTTCAAGTCCTGTTAAACGACCAAGTTTCATATCTAAAATAGCATTCGCTTGAAGCTCACTAAGACCAAATTTAGCTACCAAAGAATCTCTTGCGGTATTATTATCAGAACTATTTTTAATTAAAGCAATCACTTCATCTATATTATCAAGTGCAATTTTAAGACCTTCTAAAATATGAGCTCTTGCTCTTGCCTTTTGAAGTTCAAAAATCGTTCTTCTAATAATAACTGTTTTTCTATGGGTTAAGAAAAGATTTAAAAGTTCTAACAAAGAGAAAATTTTAGGTTCTTTATTGTGAATTGCCAACATAATCACACCAAAAGTACTTTCCATAGTAGTAGATTTAAATAGATTGTTTAAAACAATTTCACTCATAGCCTCACGTTTAAGCTCTATAACAACGCGGATTCCTTCTTTATTGCTCTCATCTCTTACTTCAGATATTCCTTCAATTTGCTTTTCTTTAACAAGCTCTGCAATCTGCTCTATAAGCCTAGCTTTATTGGTTTGATAAGGAAGCTCATCTATAACAATAACATCTTTATTTGTCTTTTTTTCAATATGAGTTTTAGCGCGCACTTTCACGCGACCACGCCCTGTGCGATAAGCTTCTATAATACCTTTTTTACCATAAATTATTCCACCTGTTGGAAAATCTGGACCTTTGATAAACTGCATAATCTCTTCTAAGCTTACATCTTTACTATCAAGCAAATATAAAAGTCCATCTATCAACTCATTTAAACTATGAGGTGGGATGTTTGTCGCCATACCTACAGCTATACCACTTGAACCATTTAATAATAAATTTGGAACCCTAGAAGGTAAGACATCAGGTTCACTTTCTGAACCATCATAATTTGGAACAAAATCGACCGTATCTTTATCTATATCTTTTAAAAGCTCATGAGAAAGTTTACTCATTTTTGCTTCAGTATAACGCATCGCAGCAGCGCTATCACCATCTATAGATCCAAAGTTGCCTTGTCCTGTAATACTTGGATATCTCATAGAAAAATCTTGAGCCATTCTAACCAAAGCATCATAAACTGCTGTATCTCCATGTGGATGATAACGACCTATAACAGCACCCACTATACGGGCTGATTTGACAAAATCTGTTCTACTTTTTGCCTCATCATTTTGCATAGCATATAAAATTCTTCTATGAACAGGCTTTAAACCATCTCTTGCGTCAGGCAAAGCACGACCTATAATAACACTCATAGAATAGTCTAAGTAACTACCTTTTATAGAATTTTCTATATCTACAAGTTCAATATCAGAATCTTTGCTAAAAATATTCTCCATAAAAATCCTTCTATTAGTTCAAAGTTTTGATTATAGCATATTAAACTTTTGCATCAGCTAAAACAAGAGCAAAAAGTACAGAAATTTTATTTTCTTCTAAAACTTTTTTAGCTTCCAAAAGGCTAGAACCAGTCGTTACAATATCATCTACTAAAATTACAGGTTCGTGAATGGTTTTTAAGAGTTTGTAATTTCTTTTATGTTTTTGACGAAATTCTAAACTTTTTCCAGAATATTTAATATGATTTTGTGCTTTTAAAACATTAAAAACAGGTTTTACAAATTTTGTTTTAAGATATCTAGCTAAAATAGCAGAATGCGAATAAAGCATATCTTCAACCTTATCATCTAAAGCTATAACATTAATTGTCATTCTAGGATCAAAAAAATCTTTAAATTTTGCAAAACTTAATTTAGCAAGCATTTTATAAACAAAATAACCATAAAAATAATGTTTAGAGTGAAGCAAGTGTTGTATTTCATGGTATTTATAAAAAGAATAGACTTTGAAATTATTATCAAGCTTTCTTACATTTAAGGAAAATTCAGAAAGCTCTAGCTCGCATAATTCACAAAAGCAAAGCAGAGCAAAAGCTCCGCAATTTATACACCTCAAAGTTCAGAGATTAAACTAGCTGCTTTATTTGCCATTTGTTTTATTAACAAATGAGTATAAAAAGTTGTTTCTTTTAAATCATCAAAACCTTGTACATCTTGCTTGGTACGGATTGTAAATTTCTTATTTTTATTTATATCACTAACTTGTAAAACTCCTACTAGTTTTGAATGTAATCCTATAGCATCTTGAGTTGCTCCATAAGATATAAATTCTAAATCAATCTTACTCACATAAGGTGAATTTTGATCGTTATTGTCAAGCACAACTATTCCTCTAGCTTCAAGTTCTTGTTTTAAATAAGTATAAAATACCGCATTAAAATTCACATCAACAAATAACTTTTTCCCTTTAGCATTTAAAACCTTTTGCCCTTCTTTTAAATCATAAAATCTATGTAAATAAACCTTTTTCAAAGCAATACCAGTGTCTAAAGTGCGTTTATTGGCACAACATTGAATTCCAACATCGCTAATGTATAAAAGCCCTTTAATCTTTGCTTCAAAACCACCAGGACTTTCACAAGAACTGCATTGAGAATTTTTAGAAATTTGATTAACTTGAGCAAAAGTATCTTGTTTAGTTGCACAAGCACTCAAAAATAAAATAGGCACTATAAAAATCAAAAATTTTTTAAACATTTTTTCTCCTTAGAAAATTATTTTAAAATTGTATTAAAAATACAAGCAAATTTCAAGCCAAGTTTTAAATTTATCATCAATCTATCTTTAAAACACTCAAAAAAGCCTCTTGAGGTAAATTTACCTTACCTATAGCTTTCATTCTTTTTTTACCTTCTTTTTGCTTTTCTAAAAGCTTTCTTTTTCTAGTAATATCCCCACCATAACATTTTGCTGTCACATTTTTACCCATGGATTTAACAGTTTCTCTTGCGATGATTTTATTTCCAATACTTGCTTGAATGGCCACTTCAAAAAGCTGTCTAGGAACTATTTCTTTCATAGCACTAACAAGTTCTCTTCCTTTACTTTGCGCTTTTTCATTAGGCACGATAATGCTTAGCGCATCAACATTTTCACCCGCTACCTTAATATCAAGTTTTACCAAATCCCCTACTCTAAATTCTATAGGCTCATAATCAAAACTCGCATAACCTTTTGTTAAGGACTTTAATTTATCATAAAAATCCATCACAATCTCATTTAAAGGCACATCATATTCTAGCAAAACACGCTCAGGTGTGATATAGTCCATTTTAACCTGTACTCCTCTTTTGCGATTTAAAAGAGTGATTAAATTCCCTAAAAATTCACTTGGAGTAATGATAGTAGCTTTAACATAAGGCTCTTTTATATGATCGATTTTATTAACAGGAGGAAGCTCGCTAGGATTTTGAATTTTAATAAACTCTCCATCGGTTTGATAAATTTCATAAGTCACAGTTGGAGCTGTAGCAATCAAATCAAGATTAAATTCTCTCTCAAGCCTTTCTTTGATAACTTCCATATGTAAAAGCCCTAAAAATCCTACCCTAAAACCAAAGCCTAAGGCCAAAGAAGTTTCAGGCTCATAAGTAATAGAACTATCATTAAGCTTTAATTTATCCAAAGCATCTCTTAAATCTTCAAATTTATCCGTTTCTATAGGATAAAGTCCCGCAAATACAAAAGCTTTAGCCTTTTCAAAACCACCTATGGCTTCTTTAGCTTTGTTTTTTACCAAAGTGATGGTATCGCCTACTTGTACATCACCTACGGTTTTAAGCCCTAAAACCACCACACCTACTTCGCCTGATTGTAAAGATTGAGTTTTAATTGGACTTAAAGGGTGGGGATAAAAAAGATCTTGAACTATATGTTTTTTATCCGTACTCATGACTAAAACTTCATCGTTTTTAGCAATACTTCCTTCATAAATCCTAACCAAAGCCAAAGCACCCAAATAATTATCAAACCAAGAATCATAAATTAAAGCCTTAGTAGGAGCTTCATCATCTGTTTTTGGTGCAGGGATTTTAGTAATAATTGTTTCTATAAGCTCTTTTATACCCACTCCTGTTTTTGCACTCACACAAATTGCATCTTTGCAATCTATACCTATAATATGCTCGATTTCATGCTTTACTTTCTCAACATCAGCATTAGGTAAATCGATTTTATTAATCACAGGAATGATTTCAAGATTATTTTCAAGCGCTATATAAACATTAGCTATAGTCTGTGCTTCAACACCTTGAGAAGCATCTACTACAAGCAAAGCTCCTTCACAACTTGCCAAAGAACGACTCACTTCATAAGAAAAATCCACATGGCCAGGAGTATCAATAAGATTTAAAACAAAATTTTCATTATTAAATTTATAATTTAAACGCACTGATTGTGCTTTTATGGTGATACCACGCTCTTTTTCTATATCCATAGTATCCATAACTTGTGAACTCATCTGCCTATCGCTAATAGCACCACACTCACTAATAATCCTATCTGCAAGAGTAGATTTTCCATGATCTATATGAGCTATAATAGAAAAATTTCTAATATTTTTTACCGACAAAATTTCATCCTAAATATAAAATTTTAAAGCTAGGATTTTAACAAAATTTATGTTTAAAACAAATAAATTTTATTTTATATAAAAAACTTCAATTGAAATTTATATAAAACATATTAAAATATCAAAATGTTTGAAAAATATTTAAAATCAGCTATATTTTTAGCTCTTTATCCCTTAGCAATGTTAGCTTCTAATTTGCACGAATTTATAGCACTAAGTCAAAATAATGAATCCTATCTCATTAAGCAAATGCAAAGCGAACAAGCAAATTTAGACAAAGAACAAGCTTTTAGAAATTACCTACCCTCTCTTAGTCTAAACTCAGCTTATGTAGCCAACAATAAAGATCGCTTCATTATCGATCCACAAGAAAGTTTATTTGCTAAAGTTTCTCTTAATTTTTTGCTTTTTGATGGGGGTGCTAGAGAGGCTAATTTAAGAGCTTTAGAAAGCAGAGAAAAATTAAGCCTTTTAGACAAAGAACAAAATAAAAATTACCTTGCCCTAAATGCAATCACACTTTATTTTAACACCTTAAGTCTTGAAAAAATTTTACTAGCCAATCAACAAAAAGTATCTTTTTTAAAATCAACTTTTGAAAGATTGCAAAAATTTTACGACGCAGGACTTAGCCCTAAAGATGAACTTGAAAGCATTAAGGCTAAATACCATTTAAGCTTATTAGAGCTCAGTCAAAATGAATTAAAACTTGCCAATATACAAAAAGAGATTAAAATTTTAAGCGATACAGATTTTAAAGTGCAAGGGAATGCTTTTTTAGAAAATCCGCAACAAGAAAAAAGTCAAAACTATGAAGTAATGATAGCTAAAGAACAAATCAATCTTGCTAAAGAAAGTGTAAATTTAGCAAAAGCTGAATATTTTCCAAAATTTTATATTCAAGATAATTTTAACTTTTATAAAAACAATTATAATCCAAAAGTTCCAGCTCCTTTTGCAAATTTAGCGGATCAATTCTTAGAAAAATATTCTCAAGGTAATCAATTTATTTTAGGTATGGAATGGAAAATTTTTGATTTCAATGCAAGGGCGAAAGAAGTTGAAAAAGAGCGTTTAAATGTTCAAATAGCCAATGCAAATGCAAGATTTAGCGAGAGAAAAAATAAAGAAGAATTAAATTATTTAGACAAAAGTTTAAAAGTTTTACAAGAACAAATTTTAGCTCTTAATCTTAGCTTAAATGCTGCAAATTTAGCTTTTGAAAGTGTAGATAAAAAATACCAAGCAGGACTTGTTTCTTATGTAGAATATCTTCAAGCTTTAGAGGTTAAATTTAAAGCACAAAGCGATTTAGAGCTTGCTAAAAATGAATTTGAAATTACTAAAGCAAATTATTATTTTAATGCGGGTATAGATCTTAATTCAAAGGTTAAAGAATGAAAAAAATTCTATTTTTACTTCTTGTTTTTAATTGCGCCTTTGGCGAAGAAATTTACGCAAGTTTCAATGTAGAAGCATCAAAACAAAGCAAACTTGCCCTTGAAAGCATAGGTTTGGTTCAAAAAATTCCTGTAGAAATTGGACAAAAAGTCAGCAAAGGAGAACTTTTACTTGCTCTTGATCAAGAAAGTGAAAAAATAGCTCTTCAAAATGCTCAAAATTCTTATCAACTTGCCCTTGTAGAATACGAAAATACCAAAAGTAGGATGCAAAAAATCAAAGCTGTAGAAAATGTTATAGACAAACAAAGCTATGAAGATATGAAAGCTAAGTTTGATGCTGCTAATTTAAATTTAAACAAAGCAAAAATCAATATAGCTTATTATAAAAATATCATGGCAAAAAAAGAATTACGCGCACCTTATGATGCTATTATCGCAAACAAATTTATACAAGTGGGCGAAGGAGTAGGAGGAGTAGCTCAACCTTTAATAGAAATTTTTTCCTATCCACAAAGCAAACTGATTTTAAGTTTTGATGAAAAATATAAAGATAAAGTTAGATTAGGCGATGATTTCTTTTATAAAATCGATCAAAATGGTACAGAATTGAAAGGAAAAATCAGCCTTATTTATCCAAGTATAGAAGTAAAAACAAGAAAAATTTATGCTGAAGTGCAAACCACAAATCTAACACCAGGGCTTTTTGGTGAAGGTAGAATCATCACTAAAGATTAAAAATGTTTAAACTGGCTATAAACCGACCTATTACCGTGCTAATGTTTTTCTTAGCTCTTATGATTTTTGGGCTAATCTCTGCTTTTAGCATGAGTGTAAATTTATTTCCTAATGTTTCCATACCTCTTATAAAAATCACAAGCAAGATAAATGGGGATTTAAATTTCGTAGAATCAAAAGTCACTAAAGAAATAGAAAATGCTTTAAGTGAAATCGATGGAGTAAAGACCATAACCTCAGCTGCATATGATAATTTTAGTGTAAGTGTAGTCGAGTTTAAACTGGGTAAAAATCTTGAAGTAGCTGCCAATGATGTGCGTGATAAAATAGGAACTTTAAGCCTACCTTCTAAGCCTGAAATTGAAAAAATCAGTTCAGATTCTGGTTCTGCTATTTCACTTTTTCTATATTCTAAAGATAAATTACAACTCATGCGTGAAATCAATGACAAAATAAAACCTTTTTTGCAAAGAGTTGAAGGAGTAGGTAAAATCGAAGCTAAGGGGTTTTTAGAACCCCAAATTCGCATAGAATTAAAACCAAACGAACTTAGAAAATACAATCTTAACGCCCTTGATGTAGCAAATATCATCAAAAGTCAAAATTTTAAACAAGCTCTAGGCGAACTTAACAACAATCAAGATAACTATATCATCAAAGGCTATTTTGAAGCCACAAATTTAGAAGAACTTAGCAATCTTCGCATAAAAACAGGAGTATTTTTAAGTGATATTGCTAATATTTCAAGCCTTTATGAAGATGAAAAACAAAGTGCTTTATACGAAGGTAAAGAAGGGGTGCTTTTAGAACTCGGAAAAATCACAAATTATAACACCCTTGAAATGATTAAAAATGTCAAAAATGCCTTGCCTATTTTAGAAAAACAAATTCCAAAAGATATAAGCATTAATATGCTTTATGATAAAAGCTTAAATATCCACAAGCACCTTTCTCAAGTGATTTTTGATATGGTTTTGGGGATTTTTCTAACCCTTGTTATCGTGTTTTTATTTTTAAGAAATTTAAGTGCAACTCTCATTGCTTGCATAGCTATACCTACTTCTATCATTTCAACTTTTTTTATTATCGATCTTTTAGGCTATGATTTAAACCGCTTAACTTTTATAGCTTTAACCTTAAGCATAGGAATTTTTATCGATGATGCTATAGTAGTGATTGAAAATATTGCTAAAAAACTAAAAACTTATCCGCCTTTACAAGCTGCTTTTTTAGGTATCAATGAAATAGGTTTTAGCGTTTTAAGCATAAGTATAGTTTTACTTTGTGTTTTTATCCCTATTTCTTATATGAACTCTATATCAGGGCTTTTTTTCAATGCCTTAGGCATAAGCGTTGCAAGTGGGATAGTTATAAGCTTTTTGGTTTCTGTATTTTTAATACCTAGTATTGGGGCAAGATTTTTAAATCCAAAAGAAAGCAAGTTTTATGAAAAAACAGAAGCTTTTTTTGAAAAAATAGAGCAAAAGTATGAAAATTTACTCTATAAAATTTTACAAAATAAAGTAAAATTTATCCTAGCCACTCTTGTTTTTATAGGGCTTTCTTTTGCTTTAGCCACTCGCATAGGGCTTGATTTTTTACCTATGGAAGATGATAGTGAAATTCAAGTTTTGCTTGAAAGCAAAAAGGATTTAAGTTTAGAAGCCATGAAAGAAAAAAGTTTAAATTTGCTTGAAAAAATCAAAAATGATAGCAATGTCAAATACGCTTTTTTACTTGTAGGCTATGATGATGCCAAAGATGCTACAAAGGCTAAAATTTATGTTAAACTTAAAAATTTAGACGAAAGAAATTTAAGACAAAGTGCCATAGTAAGTTTATATCGTCAAAAATTTCAAGATGAAAGTTTAAAAATCAAAATTTTAGAACTTCCAAAGATAGAGGGTGCAGGCATTGATGATCCCGTGCAATTTTTAATCTTAGGAGATGATTTAAACACTCTGAAAGAAGCTGCTTCTCAGGCAAAAGAAATTTTAGGCACTAATGCACGCATTGTAGATATAAGTGATAATGCTAATGCTACAAAAGATGAAGTAGCCTTACACATCAACAAAGAAAAAGCCAAACTTTTAGATGTCAATCCTCAATATATCGCTGGGGTTTTAGGGTATTCTTTCTCGCAACTTAGCGTAGGAAGCATGGATAGAGGCAATTCAAAAGATGATATTATCCTAAGTTTTGCTCCAGAATTTAAAAAAGACATAGAAGCTTTAAAGCGCATTAGCATTAAAAACAACCAAGGTATAAATTTAGAACTTTCAAGCGTGGTGGATTTTATATACAGTAAAGATTTAAAAACTATCAATCGTTACAATAAAAACCGCTCTGTGAAAATCACAGCTGGAGTGAATGATCTTTCCTTAGGAGCGGTGCAAAAACTTTTACTAGATAATATGGATAAAATTTTAAATAACAATCCAAGTCTTAGCTATGCTTTTTCAGGCTTTATCAATCTTTTAGGTGAAACCGTGCAAGGTTTTGCTATGGCAGTAGCACTTGCTTTTGTTTTAATTTATCTTGTTTTAGCCGCACTTTATGAAAGTTTTATTCTGCCTTTAATCATCATGATAACCATGCCTTTAGCCTTTGGCGGAGCTTCTATAGGGCTTTTTATCACAGGGCATAATTTTTCACTTTTTGTACTTATTGCCATCATCTTACTTTTTGGTATGGTGGGGAAAAATGCTATTTTACTCGTAGATGTAGCTAATAAAAAATGCCATGAAGGTTTAGATCCCGATAAAGCTCTTTTAATCGCTGGAAAATCGCGCTTAAGGGCTATATTGATGACAACTTTTGCTATGATTTTTGCTATGCTCCCACTTGCTCTTTCAAGGGGTGCGGGCTATGAAGCTAATTCTCCTATGGCAATAGCCATTATCTTTGGACTTATAAGTTCGACTTTGCTTACCTTACTCGTAGTACCTGCACTTTTTAAATTTTGTTTTAAACTAGATAGCAAATTAAGAAAAATTTATGAGAGAGAAAAATTAAATTAACCAAAATGATTAATTTAATTTTTTTAAGTATTATTCTTATAAAGTGCTTTTAAGTTATCATAGGCGATTTGTATTTTTTCAAACTGTTCTCTTGCGTAAGCTTTTTCTATTGCACTTTTTCCTTGATGAAAATCAGGATGATAAAGTTTTACCAAAATCAAATATTTTTGTCTGATTTCACTAAGATCATTTTGCGGAGTGCATTCTAAAGTATTAAAATAATTACTAAAAAGCTTAGCTAAAGCATTAAATTTCCATTTCATATTTTCTTTATTGTGAATATTTTGGCGAAATTTTTTATACTCTTCGCGGTCAACTTCAAAATTCACGCAATATTTTAAATGCTCGCTCTCATCTGCAAAAGCTTCAAAAAGTTCAAGGGTATTCTCGTTTTTATATTCTAAAATTAGAATATTTGTCATTTCATTATATTCTATATTATGATCTTGAAAATAATTTCTTATATAAGTAATAAATAATTTTTCATTAGAGCTTAACTTCATCAAAATTCTACCCGCAACAAAATCAATCTTGATAAACAACATAGGCTTAAGCATATTATTTTGCTCAAAAATTAATCTAAAAGTTTTAAAATAAGCATCTTGTAAATTCTCTATACCTTCATTTGTGCTTTTACGATATTTTTGATCTAAAACTTTTAAGAAATAACGGCGCTGTGGAATTTCATTTTCTTCAAAAAAAGAAAAAATTTTATTTTTTCGTCCTATGACCTTTGTGAAATTTTTGGTAATCAAGTCTTTAAAATACTGAAATACGCTAATATCATCTGTATTAACATTGATAGTTTCTAAAGTTTGCACGATTTGCATCTATTTCTCCCATAAAACCTCATTTTCAAAAAGCTCTTTAGTGCCTTTTAAAATTTCATTGGGTGTATAATCGGCTTTATAAGATAAAGATTGACACTTTTTTACAAAATACCCAAGATAAATATAATCTAAGTTCATTTTTTTAGCTATTTGTATTTCATTGAGCAAAGAAAATTTACCCAAAGAAAAATACGAAAAATCAGGATCATAAAAACAATAAATGCTTGAAATTCCATCCTCTAAAATATCAATCAAATCAACACAAACGAGCTTATCTTCTATATAAAATGCAAGCTCATATCCAAAATTCATAAAACCATCGACATAAAGATTATAATACTGTTTAAAGCTTAAATCATAACGCTTCCAGTTCTTTTTTTCTTCCATAAAACGATGGTATTTATCATATAAAAACAAATGTTCATTGCTTAAATTGGGTGTTCTAAGTATAACTTTGGTGTTAATATTTTTATTTACAACCCTTCTTTCACTTCTTGAAAAATTATATTCATTAACTAAAATTCTAAGACTTAAACATTCATCACAATCTTTACAAATAGGGCGTGAAAAATACCTACCAAAACGACGCCAACCTCGTTTTATTAGCTCATTATTGATTTCTTTAGGGCAATTTTCAATGTATTTATACTCTATTCTTGAACGTTTATCCTTTAAGTAAGGACACTGATCTTCAAGAGTACAAAAACCAATCTCAAGCATTAAATTTTCTTAATATCTGTATTTTTGATAAATTCGGAAAATTCATCCTGTAGTTTTTCTTGCTTTAAGAAAATTTCTTGCATTTCCTTATCTATGTTTGTTTCTTGATTTTTTTCGCGAATATCTTTAGCTAGTTTTTCTAAATTTTTTACACTTGCACCACTCTTGCTTGATTTCTTCGCTAATTTTGAAGTATTGGTGTTAGCTTGCATTTCTTTTTTAATACTTTTAAGACTGTCTAAAAAATCCATCTATTATTCCCTACTTTCTCGTATTTTTTTAAGCGTAGCAGCTATTGCAGCTATAACTTCTTCTTTATTTTCTTGATGACGATCTTCTGTTTTTTCTAATAATTCTTGCATATGTGTTTCTATGAAAGAGGTGTCTAAATACCCCCTTCTAAATTCTCTTGTTTTTGTAATGGCAATTAAAAATGGTATTGTTGTTCTAATATCATCAATCACAAATTCCTTCAAAGCACGCTCAAGTTTATTAACCGCTAAATCATAACTTGTTGCTTTAATAATAAGCTTTGCAAGCATGGAATCATAATAAGGCGGCACAGTATAGTCTTTATAAATATGACTATCAACCCTAACAGATGGTCCAAGAGCTGGGTAGTATTCTCCTATTTTTCCAGGACTTGGAATAAAATTTTTCCATACATTTTCAGCAGTAATTCTAGCTTCAATAGCAAAACCCCTAGGTTTAATATCGCTTTGTTCTAAGTCCAAAATTTCTCCTGCTGCAATACGAATTTGTCTTACAATAAGATCAATACCTGTAATTTCTTCAGTAATTGGATGCTCAACTTGAATTCTTGTATTCATTTCCATAAAATAAAAGCGATTATAATCATCAAGCAAAAACTCTATAGTTCCAGCATTTGTATAACCTACAGCCTTAGCAGCTGCCACAGCTGTAACACCCATGGTTTTTCTAAGATTATCTGAAATTCCAGGGCAAGGTGCTATCTCAATTACCTTTTGATGTCTTCTTTGAATAGAACAATCCCTTTCACAAAGATGGATAATATTTCCGTAGTTATCTCCTAAAATTTGAAATTCTATATGTCTGGGATTAACTACATATTTTTCCATAAATACTTCATCATTATTAAAGTATGTTAAAGCTTCTCTTTTGCAAGATTCAAAAGCATTTTCAAGATCTTGTTCTTTATGAACAACGCGAATTCCGCGTCCACCTCCACCACCTGAAGCTTTTAAAATAACAGGATAACCAATCTTCTCAGCAAAAATTTTAATTTCTTCCATGCTATAGGAATTTAATTTTTCAGTCCCTGGAACAATAGGTATGCCATTTTTAGCCATTAACTTACGAGCGATATTTTTATTTCCCATCTTATGGATTACTTCAGATTTTGGACCTATAAAAATAATTCCAGCATCTTCACAAGCCTTAGCAAATTCGTAATTCTCACTTAAAAATCCATAACCAGGATGGATCGCATCAGCACCACAAGCCTTAGCAATCTCGACAATACGAGCAACATCTAAATATCCTCTTATAGCATCCGTTCCTATGCGATAAGCCTCATCTGCGATTTTTACATGCAAACATTCACGATCAGGCTCTGTAAAAACTGCAACACTTTTAATATGTAAATCTCTACAAGCACGGATTACTCTAACAGCTATTTCAGCTCTATTTGCTATGAGAATTTTATGGATTTGATTCATAATTTGCCTTTTTTGTTATATTTTTATTGTTAATTTTAGCAAATTTTCCTTACAAAAACTTAGCAAAAAATTTAATTTATTTTAGTTATAATAAAACTTTTTAAAATTTTAATTCCAATAAAGAAAAGTTATAATTATAATGGTTGCTGATAAAAGATTATTTTATTTAAGTTGTATTTTAATCACCATAGGAATAGTATTTTCATACTCTCTTACAGCTTTTACTGTTCTTTTTCTTGACTATAGCGAGTTTCATTTTTTTATTCGTCAGCTTTTTTTTGGAATTAGTGGCATACTTATAATGTTTTTTATTTCTCGATTGGATTCTGATAAAGCACTTTCTAAAAAAATTATTTTAGCTATTTTGATTATTTCTTTTATCTTTATCATCATTTTGCCATTTTTACCTTCTGCATTAGCAACAGCTAGCGGAGGAGCTAAACGCTGGATACGCTTAGGCCCACTCTCTATCTCTCCTGTGGAATTTTTTAAAATAGGATTGATTTATTTTTTAGCATGGAGCTATACAAGGCGTATTGATGATAGTAAAAAAGCTATCAGACACGAGGCTTTAATTCTTCTGCCTTATTGTATCTTAGCTTCTATAGTTATAGGATATATTTATATCACTCAAAACGATTTAGGACAAAGTGTAATTTCTTTCTTTTTGATTCTAGCTTTAGCTTTTTTTGCAGGAGCTAGTAAAAGACTTTTTGCTTTTGGAACTTTAATCATTATGATGATAGGTATAATGGTAATTTTTAGTAACCAAAGAAGAATTCAAAGAATCGCTTCTTGGTGGGGGAATATACAAGATGCTTTTTTACCTATGCTTCCTGATTGGCTGGCAAATGCTTTAAGAGTAAGTAGCAACAGCGAGCCTTATCAAATTTCACACTCTTTAAATGCTATAGCCCATGGAGGAATGTTTGGCGAAGGCCTAGGACTTGGAACTTTTAAATTAGGCTTTTTAAGTGAAGTGCATACTGACTTTGTTCTTTCAGGAATTACTGAAGAAATAGGACTTTTAGGTCTTGGGGTTATTTGCTATATTTATCTTTGGATGATTTTAAGAATTTTTAGAATTGCAGGAAGATGTGAAGCTAAACAAGATTTTATTTTTTGTTCAGGCATAGCCTTACTTTTACTTTTTTCTTTCTTTATGAATGCTTTTGGTATTATTTCTCTTACTCCACTAAAAGGTGTAGCGGTTCCACTTTTAAGCTATGGAGGAAGTTCAATGTGGGCAATTTGCATAGGCATAGGATATGTATTAATGATTTCAAAAAAGGTTAAATTATGACAATAGCTTTAACAGGTGGTGGAACTGGAGGACATTTGGCCATAGTGCGTTGCTTATTAGAAAGTGCGATTAAAAAAAATATAGAATGTGTATACATAGGCAGTCAAAATGGTCAAGATAAAGCTTGGTTTGAAAATGAAGTACGCTTTAAGGAAAAATTTTTTTTAAGCTCTAAAGGAGTGGTTAATCAAAGCAAATTTGACAAAATCAGTTCTTTACTCCACACCTTAAAACTCTCCAAAGATTGTAGAGAAATTTTTAAAAAATACCACATCCAAGCCGTTTTTAGTGTAGGTGGATACAGTGCAGCTCCTGCATCTTTTGCGGCTTTATTCTCACATTTGCCTCTTTTTATACATGAACAAAATTCAAAAAGCGGCTCTTTAAATATGCTTTTAAAACCTTTCGCTACAAAATTTTTTAGCGCCTTTGAAAAAGAAATTAGCCCTTATCCTGTAGCAGATAAATTTTTTGATAATGCTAGGATTCGCAAAGAATTAAAAAATATTATTTTCTTAGGAGGATCACAAGGAGCTCAATTTATCAACGAACTAGCTTTAAATTTAGCACCAAAACTTCAAGAACAAAATATCAAAATCATCCATCAATGTGGAAAAAATGATTTTGAAAAGTGCAAAAAACATTATCAAAGCTTAAATATCCAAGCTGATATTTTTGATTTTAGTTTAAATTTGGAAGAAAAAATGAAAAATGCAGATCTAGCTATATCAAGAGCAGGTGCAAGTACTCTTTTTGAACTTTGTGCTAATACTTTGCCCGCTATTTTTATACCTTATCCTTATGCAGCTAAAAATCATCAATACTTTAATGCTAAATTTTTACAAGATCAAGCTTTATGTCAAATTTTTATGCAAAACTCTATTAATCTTGATGAATTTTTTAAGTCAATATTAAAACTAAATCTAGAAAATATTTCTACAAGATTGCAAAATATAACCCAAAAAAATGGCGCAGATATGCTAATCCAAAAAGCTTTATTTGATAATTTGACTTTTATAAGATAAATATCCAAAGATATTTACTAAAATTCCAACAAAAACTAACATCAAAATAGCAAATGAAAAATTTTCAAATTTGTCATGCAAAAAACCTATAATCCATTGTCCTTGTGCTGCAATTAAATATCCAAAACCCTGAGCTAAAGCAGAAAGTCTCGCTGCTATTTGAGCATTAGAGCTTTTTTGTGCAATAAAAAGCAACGCAATGCCAAAAACTCCACCCCATGGAAAACCCATGATAAAAGCACTGATAATAATAGAAATTTTACTATCAAAAATAAAGAGCATACCAAAAGCGATCACATACATACTGCACAAACCTGCTATGTAAAAAGTATGTAAATTTTGTCTTAATTTTCCTAAAAGTAAAGGGCCAAAAAGAGACACTGGAGCTGCAACAAGTTGAGCAAATAAAACCATACTTGTAGAAAATTCTTTATCAAATCCTTTTTCTACAACAATTTGAACATACCAAAAAAACAAAGAATAAGCTAAAAAACTTTGAAATCCCATAAAAAGAGTAATTTTCCAAGTTGTTAAATTTATAAAAAGATTGATTTTTTTATGAGCTTTTTTCTTAATACGAAAAAATCTACCATTTTTAGCTTGAGGATAGTAAACTACTAAAGCTACAAAAGAAAAAATAGCCCAGAAAAACATAGCTCCAGCTAAATCAAATACACTAAGCAAAGGTATAGCTAAAGCAATACCCATAATCGAAGAAATACTCAAAACAAGACTATAAATTCCCATTATACTTGCCATTTTTTTTGGAAATTTTTCTTTAATAAAACTAGGAAGTAAAACATTTGCAATTGCTATACCACAGCCCATTGCTAACATTCCTAAAAATAAGCCATATACACCAAAATAAGAACGAATAATTTCGCCTAAAAAAATTAAAAAAATTCCAAAAACAATAGCACGAATAGGAGAAAAATACCCCATAATAAAAGAAATACTTCCAAAAGCTATCAAAGGAAGACTTGTAAGTATGCCTGCTACGGTTGAGTTTAAATAATACTTATCTTTAATAATATCAATAATAGGCCCCACTGCAGTAATTGGGGCTCTAAGATTAAAAGCTACAATAATAACAATAATAACATTAATCCAAAATATCTTTTTAAAAGAAGCCATAAAAGCCTTATTTGTTAAGTTCTACTTTGAATATTTTACCTTCTGCCATCTTAGGAATCCATAAAATATTACCTTCAATAAATATATCTGCAGGACCTTTCATCAAAGGAAGTTCAAGTTTTACAGATTTAACATTATCTAAATTATAAATATATCCATTTAGATTATTTCCCCAAGAACTTACCAATAAACCATCTTTATAAGGAACTATTCCATCATAAGATTCTTTTTCATTTTTAATTATACTGAGTTCTTTTGTATTTAAATCATAAGCCATTACAACACCGCCACTTACACCATCAGGATGATAACCAGTTATAAAAAGCTTATGTTTTTTTCTATCTAGATATAACCCATTTGGACCGCCAAATTTTGCTAAATCAAGTTTTAATAATTCATCATATTGCTTAGTTTTTAAATCAACCTTTAAAATAAGCCCTGTGCCAGTATCGCTAACCAAAAGCGTATTGTCGTCTAATTTTTCTATGTCATTTAAAAAGATTGCACCTTTAATAGGTAAATTAAAAATTTCTTTTTTAGTTTTAAGATCAAAACCGCGTAAAACATCGATATCTACCACATAAAGAGTTTTTCCAATCTCCATCATGCCTTTTGGTGCATTAAGATGGGTTAAAAATTTATATTCTAGCACTTTGCCATTTTTATCAAGCTTAGAAATAAATCCATCATTATCTTTCGCCAAAGGTTCAAGTTTTTCTCCTACATTAGATACATAAACATAGTTTTTATCTACAAAAATACTTTCAGGGCTTTTAAAACCATCAAATTCTTGATATTTTAATTCACTTGCACCAAGCAAACTTCCAAGAAGCGCTAAACTTAAAACATATTTTTTCATATTTTCTCCTTTATTTAAAAATATTTTCATTGAATTATATTTATTTAGATAAAAAAAATGTGCTAGTTTTTTGATAAAAAATACAAGTTTTTTGTTTTTTGATATTGCTTAGGAGTTTGCTCATATTTCTCTTTAAATCTTTCAATAAACCAAGCTACCGAAGAAAAAGCGCACTCATTAGCTATTTCATTGATATTTTTTTTAGAAAATTTAAGTAAAATCTTTGCTTTTTGCAACCTTTTTTCATCTAACCATTTTTTAGGACTTTGTCCAAAACATTTCTTAAATTCTTTAGAAAAAGTTGCTAAATCTAATTTCGCAAAATTAGACATTTCATTTACGCTTAAAAATTCTCTACCACAATACTCAAAAAGCTGGGAAAGATCAAGGCGAAATTCTTTTAAAATTCCTGATAAAAAACTAATAAAATAAATATTCTTATTTAAAAGCAAATGTAAAAAAATCTCTTCAAATTTCAAACTCACTATAGGATCTAAAATTTGCGTATTTTCTTCAAAATGCGGTGAAAAACTTTCCAAAATTCCTTGCAAAATCTTATCATTTTTTACCCAAAAAATTTCATAGTTTTGAAACTTTTGATCTAGTTTAAAAAAATCTTTATACTTATAAATAAGCTCAATTAAAAATGCATTGTCAAAAAAAAATAAATAAGCTTCATAAACTCCTTTACTAAGTCCTACATTGCTTAAAGTATAGCTCCCAGCTTTTAAAAACAAAGTTTCATAAGAGTTAATCTTATAATCTTTTGATGCAGTGTGTAAAATTTTATATCCTTTGCGAACAAAAGTTAAAAGATGACTTCCTACATTAACAAAAGTAGAATGCGAAGTATCCGTTTGTGTATATTTAGCAAAAGTGCAAGATTTAATTTTTTTATAATTGACACCTTTTAATTGCTTTAAATCTTCTGGTAAAGAAAGAATTTTATTCATCGTAAATTTTGCCTACATTCTAAAAGATACTTTTTAAGATCTTTTTCTTTCATTAAAATTTCACGCATGCAAACACCTACTACATTTATATCTTTAAAATTTTCTATATTTTGAGCATTGATACCGCCTATAGCATAAAGTGGAATTTGACTAAATTCAAGCAAGGATTTTAAAAAATCAATCCCTTTAGGTTCTAAACCCATCTTGCAAGAACTTTCAAAAATATGCCCTACAAAAGCATAATTTACCTTATAGCTCATCGCCTCTAAAAGCTCTTCTTTGCTATGGACTGAAGTACCAAGTATATGAAAATATTTTGTTAATTTAGGTTCTTTTCTTAGCAAAGAAAGCGGTGCGTGAAAATAACGATGTCCCAATTTTAAACACTCCCTATCAAAAAAATGCAAAAAACAAGTCACTTTTTGCTTTGCGCAAATGCTTAAAACTTCTTTTGCTAAGTCATAATACTCAAATTCGCTTAAATCTTTTTCTCTTAAAACTATAGCATCTACCTTAGCCTTAGCAAGTTTTTCAATCTGCTTTAAAAAGTCTATTTCTACACATTTTCTATCGCTTATGGCGATGATTTTTTTATCCCACATAGATACTATCGCTCATCACAGCTTGTAAATTGGATCTTTTAAGCATAGCTAAAATTTCATCTACGCTTCTATCATCTGAAATTTCAAACTGCTCATCACCCTTTTTCTCACCCTTATGCTCACCTATACCCACACTCACTCCTGCACTCATTTTAGTAGCACCAAGCTTGATAACCTCATCTCTAAAACCTATTCTTTCACGACTTGAAATGGTAATGCCCGCAAAAGGCAAAAAGAGCCTATAAGCACAAAGTACTTGCAAAAGGCGTTTTTCACTTACATCTTTAGGATGGATTTTGGCATTATTGATAATAGGTCTTAAACGCGGCACTGAAATAGAAATTTCAGCATGCGAATAAGCTTGTTGTAAAAAATGTGCATGAAGCGCCGTAGCAAGAGCGTCTTTTCTAAAATCATCTATACCCAAAAGTGCCGCAAAAGCCACTCCACGCATACCCGCTTTTAAAGCTCTTTCTTGAGCATTAAAGCGATAAGGAAAAATGCGTTTTTCACCAGCTAAATGAATTTTAGAATATTTTAGAGGATTGTAAGTTTCTTGAAAAACAGTCACATAATCACAACCCTTTTCATGCAAAATTTTATATTCATCTTCATTCATAGGATAAATTTCAACACCTACAACCTTAAAATACTCTCTAGCAATCTTGCAAGCATTTGCTATATATTCTACACTTGCAAACTCCCTACCCTCACCTGTTAGCATTAAAATTTCTTCTAAACCACTTTTAGCAATGGCTTGCATTTCTTCGTGAATTTCAGCTTCATTTAGCTTAGCTCTTGCGATTTTATTGCCTTTTTGAAAACCACAATAAACACATTTAGAATTACAATAATTTGACAAATAAAGCGGAGTAAAAAGAGAGATAGAATTTCCAAAATATTTTTGCTTGACTTTGGCGGATTTAAAGGCTAATTCTTCTATGAAATCTTCTGCTGCACTTGAAAGCAAGGCTTTTAAATGCTCTATACTTAAATGCGTTTGATTTAAAGCATTTTTAACATCCTTGGCGCTAAATTGACTCTCATCATAGCTTTGAACTTGAGTTAAAACCTTGTTTAAAATTTCGCTTTTTATTTCCTGCATGTGAGGTAAATACTGCATATAATCTTGCATAATCAATCCCTTAAAAAGCCTGTTAATGGGGAACTTGCTTTAGCTTCACTCACACTTGCCAAACCTGCTAAAAAAGCCGCTCTTCCTGCATTTACCGCCAAAGAAAAAGCTCTAGCCATCAAGGCTATATCTTTTGCTTCAGCTATGGCTGTATTTACCATCACCGCACTTACTCCCATTTGCATAGCTTCACAAGCTTGTGAAGGACTTCCAATACCCGCATCTACAATAATAGGCAAATCAATTTCATTAAGCAAAATTTGTATAAATTCCTTAGCACATAAGCCTTTATTACTCCCAATAGGCGCTGCTAAAGGCATGATAGCCGCAGCTCCAGCATCACGCATAGCTCTAGCTGCGTAAAGATCAGCATGCATGTAAGGTAAGGGTGTAAAACCCTCTTTAGCTAAAAGCTCACAAGCTTTAATCGTTTCATAATTATCAGGCAATAAATACCTACTATCGCTTATCACTTCTATCTTGATAAGTTCTCCACAACCAAGCTCTCTTGAAAGCCTTGCAATGCGTAAGGCTTCTTCGGCGTTTCTTGCGCCTGAAGTGTTGGGTAAAAGTGTGATATTTTTAGGGATATAATCAAGTATATTAGCAATTTCCCCTGTATTTGCACGGCGTAAGGCTAGAGTGATGATCTGCGCTTTAGCTTCTTCTATAGCTGATTTTATAAGCTCTAGCGAATATTTTCCAGAACCTAAAATAAATCTTGAATCAAACTCGTATTTGCCTATTTTTAATTTATCATTTTTTAATTTTTCTTGCATTTTTACTCCTTATTTGCTAAAAGTTCTAAAACAAGGTTACTTTGATGTCCTGCGCAAATATTTACCCTTGGCGCCATAAGTCCATTTCCTAGCTTAGCACCATTTACCAAATCCCCACACACATAGAAATTTTTAGCAATTTTTCTTGTTTGTATGCTGTTGCTATCACCATAGCCCGCAAGCCCTGAAGCGCAGATTAAAATACTATCTTTGTAAAATCTATGAAAATTTTGTGCCATCATTGCTTTTGCGATAGCACTATCAAAGGCTTCACAAACTATATCTATATCTTTAAACAAAGATTTTAAATTATCCTCATTGATTTTCAAAGTGCAAATTTCAATGCTGATATAAGGATTAATTTCGCTAATTTGCTCTTTTAAAGCTTCGGTTTTAAATTTACCCAAATCACTTACACGATAAGCTTGACGATTCAAATTGCTAGGCTCAATCACATCAAAATCAATCAACTTTAAATACCCCACTCCACTTCTTGCCAAATTTATCGCTATATGTGATCCAAGTCCGCCTAAACCACACACCGCCACGCGCCCATTTTTAAGTTTATCGTGAAGCTTTGGTGTATGTCTTGCTCTCATCATAGCGTCTAGCGCATCTTTTGGAGGTAAAGTATTTCTTTCTATACAAAAAAGCTCATCATCTTCGTTTAAAGCGATATTCTCTTTTGTTGCAAAACCATTGATAATCCATACATCATTTTCATTTTTGCTGATATTTTCAAAAAATTCCAAACTTGTTTTAAAGTCTGTATCAAGTTCTTTGCCATTAAATTTTACTCTCATCATCCACCTCCTACAAAACTTACAATTTCAGCTTTATCGTTTTCTTTTAAAATCAAATTTTCAAATTCGCTCTTAGGTACAATCTCTCCATTTAATTCCAAGGCGATAAGTTCGATTTTAAAACCTTTTTCTTTGATAAAATCCATAAATTTAAGCTCTTTTAACTCAAGCTTTTGTCCATTGATAATCATTCTAAACCTTTAAAAATTTTCTATCAAGTCTTTAAAAACAAGGCAAAGTTTTTCAAATTCTTCTATACTTACTCTTTCATCAATAGCGTGAATTCTATCATTACAAACCCCAAATTCCACTACCTTTACACCGTATTTTGCAAAATACCTTGCATCACTTGTGCCGCCTTTAGTATTAAGCTCTGGCACTTCATGGGTGATTTTTTGAACGCTTTCATTCATTTTTTGAACGATTTTATTATCGATATTTGTCAAAAAAGCTTCGCTTGATTGTTTTAGCTCTAACTCATAGTTTAAACCATGACAAATTTTTTCTACATAACTTTTTACATCTTCTAAGCTTGTATCAGGGGAATTGCGAACATTAAACATAAGTTTTAAATCATTTGGCGTAACATTACACACCCCCATACCTCCGCGAATATCAGTTATAACGATTTTTGAAGGACTAAATTCAGCACTTCCAGGATCAAGATCAAAACCCGCTAAAAGCTTTAAAACTGGCGCAAAATCATGCACAGGATTGATACATTTTTCAGGGTAAGCCGCATGCCCTTGTTTTCCACGGATTAAAAGTTTTCCATTGATAGAACCACGACGCCCTATTTTAATACTATCGCCGATTTTTTTAACGCAGGTTGGCTCGGCAACCACAGCATAATCAGGTAGCATATCTCTTTCTTGCATCCATTCTAAAACAGCCTTAGTTCCATATATAGCTTCGCCTTCTTCATCACTTGTTAAAATAAGGCTAAGTCTAGCTCCTTTAAAATCCGCATTCTTTACCGCATCTACAAAGGCTGCTACTCCGCTTTTCATATCTTGAGCACCCCTTGCATAGATAAAGCCTTCTTTTTCCATAGGCACAAAAGCATCGCTACTCCAACCCTCACCTGCAGGCACCACATCTACATGCCCACCAAAAGCTAAATGCTCGCCTTCATCTTTAAATTTTTTAGTGAGTAAAAGGTTTTTAATGCCTTCTTTTTCTATAAAAAAAGCTTCAAAATCACTCAGTTCCATAGCGATGAAATTTAAAGCTCCATCATCATTTGGCGTAACAGATTTAAATTTTAAAAGTTCGATTAAAAATTCTTTTGCATTCATTTTTTTATCCTATAAAAGTTTTATATAATAAATTAAGAGCAAAATACTCTATAATTATAGCTGAAATTATATTGATTATAAAAACAACTTTTGCACTAAAAACATGACTATATCTTGCCACCACAAAGGCTAAAGCACTTACCCAAAAAAGTATAGCCACAACAAGCCCTAAAGTCATCAAATAAGCATGATCGCTGCTTAAAACCACACTTGTAGCACTAAGCCAAAATCCTATCACAAAAGGATTTGAACCATTTAAAAAAGCTCCTTTAATATAACTTTTCAAAAGACTTTCTTTAAATTCTTTATGCTCTAAATTTAAGCTTTCTTTCTTTTTTCTTAGCATCAAATACGCCATATAAGTTAAAAAACAAAAACCAAAAATCGCCAAAAAACGCATAAAAATGACATTGTCTAAGAAATTTAAAAGCCCAAATTGAAGCAAAAAAAGATAAAGCATATCTATACTAAATGCTCCAAGTCCTACAGCTATGGAATTTTTAAAAGCTTTTAGTGCATAAGTTAAAATCAAAATATTTACAGGTCCAAAAGGAACACTCACTCCAAAGCCCAAAAAAACTCCACTTAAAAAAGAATCAAACATTACCATCTTTCATAAAATTTTCTATATCAAGTGCGATTTTATCAATAGCGTTTATAATATCTTCTATATAGATTTTATCAAAATACCGCTCTAAATTCGCATCTTTTTCGTAGATATTTAAAATACTTTTTTCGCACATTGAAGCATAACGCCCTACAGGCAAAACCGCCCCACTTGTGCCTATGCTGATAAAAAGCGAAGTTTGATTTAGCAAAGAATAAAGCGTAGCATAAGCAGGGGCTTGCTCTTCAAACATGACTATATTGTGTCTTAAATCCTTACTTTTGCATTTTGGACATTGTTTATCTATGATTTTTTCATAGCCTATATTAAAAATTCCTTCACATTTTAGGCAACGAAGTTCGGGTAAAAAGCCATGCAAATGTACTACATCTTTACACCCTGCACGCTCTAGCAAATCATCTACATTTTGCGTGATGACAAAAAGATTTTTACCCCATTTTTCTTTTAATTGTGCGATTTTTTCATGAGCATGATTTGGCTTTACATTTTGAAGTTGTACCCTTCTTGCATCGTAAAAATCAAGTACTTTTTTAGGATTTTTTCTAAAACCTGTTGCAGAGCAAACCTCCATAACATCGTATTCTTCCCAAAGTCCATCATTATCTCTAAAAGTTTTAAGCCCACTTGGAGCAGACAAACCCGCTCCGCTTAATATCATAATGTTTTTCATCGCTAAACCTTATAAAATTTACAAAGTTTAGCGAAAAATGCTTTAAGAAAATAAATATTTTTGCAAGATTTTTTCTTTTTCTTTTTCTAAAAATTCTAATTTAAGATTAAGAAAATCAATTTGTTGTTCTACTAATTCAATGTTTTGAACAATTTTTTCTTGAATTTCTAGCGGTGGGAGTGAGATTGTAAGATTTTTTATAAAATTAGAATTAGCCATAGCAAAATCTCCTAATTTTCTAAATTGGCCATATAAGCCCATACAAGCATAATATAAATATTTTGTATTTAAGATTTTTAGATTTTTTGGATATAAGCCAGTAATATTCTGATTTGTTGCACTTTCAAAAGTTAAAAAACCGATTTTACCTATAGTGGCACCAACTAATGCAATTAATGTTGTTTCTTTCTTTAATAATTTTGCCGATGATTTTTGTAATCCTAATTCTGTAATTTTTTCTTTAACCTGATAATCATAAACATAACAATTTTGACATACTTCAGATTTTACCCAATTGATATTTCCATTCCAATATTCTTTAACTTTTCTATCAGGTGTTCCTCCGCTTTGAATGCTAACAATTTCATTTAGTTTTTCTTTATTCCAACCTTGTTTTGGTGGTGTTGAAAAGGTACCTAAAATAGCTTTTATATTCTTGACGAATTCTTTAAATTTCTTTAAGTCTTCTTGCCTTGCATTAGTAAAATCATCTATAAATGAAAACAAGAGATTAAAATCAAGCTTAGATTCTAATTTTTGCAAATTTTCTAAAATAGAATTTAGTTTATATTCTTGATCATCCTCTATGATGCCGCATTTTTGAAGTATTGCTTTGATTAGCTTTTGGTACTCTTCTATACTCAAACTTAAAGTATTATACTGCTCTTCTACCTTTTCACACTCTGCTACGATTTGTTTTTGAATTTCAAGCGGTGGAAGTGGGATTTTAGTACTTAATATTTGCGTCTTACCTAAATTAATCTGCAAGCCACCATATCCCTGTAATTTAAATTGTTTTTTTACTTCATTGCTTGATAATGCATATTTTAAATATTGAACTATTATTTTTTCACTAAAATTAAAAAGTTTACCCACTCTCTGATTTAACAAAAAATTTCTATTATTTTTATTTTTTACAATAGTAGGAACACCTAAAATATTCATAGCATTACCCATATCAGTCATAGCTATAATAACATCGCCGTCATTAAGTAGGTAGTCTTTATATTTATTATTAAAATTGTCGGGTAAATATTGAATTTTGTGTTCCGCATCAAATTCACCATTTGGTCTTATATTTCCCATTCTAATGAGCAGTGTGTTTGACTTTTCAACATAATCTGTTTTCTTAAATGCATAGCCATTAAATAAATCGCACACTTCCCCTAATCTCACCAACTCAAACTTAGAATTCTTAAAAGGATTTAACTCATCTCTTGATTTTACGTTTAAACTTATAGCTTTATTAAATTCCACTTTTTCAAAATCCATCATATCAATAAGCCTCGCTTTACTAGCATAGCCTTGCAAATCTTTTGGTATATCGCTAAGAGTTTTTAAAAATGCTTTACAAATTAAAGTATTAAGCTTAGTCTCATTTTGTGGATTATCTCTTTCAAAAAGTGGGCTCAAATAAGGCTCGTGCAATTCTTTTAAACCTTCATCACCTTTTCTATTACTCCACTCATAACCTAAAAATTTCTTTTGTTCTTTTATATCACTTGGAGATTTTATGATTAAAACTTCTTGATTAAGACTTAGACTAAAATAAAGCAATTTATCCTTTTCTATTGCCTGAGCATAAGCTAAAAAGGCTTTATCTTCTAAATCTTGCTTATCTTTACTTTCTTTATAAATTTTAGATTCTTTAAGTTTTTTATAATCACTTGTTTGCCTAAATGCATTGCGATAATCTTTAAAGGCTTCTAACTCTGCAAGATTAGAATCTAAGTTTCCATTTAAAAAATTACTATAAAGCTCTTTATCAAATTTTCTAAAATCACAATACGCACTTAGATAATTTTGATAAAAGCTTTCATTGTCTTTTAAATTTTCAGCTTCTATGCGTTCTTTAATCAAACTATAATCTTGAGAAATAAGATGATTTTCTTGTTTAAAAGTTTCTTTTTTGCGTAAAAATAAAATAATCGTATTTGTCCCTGTTGCTCCAAATGTTTGATTACCTAGCTCTACAATGGCAATAAAATCAAAATTTTGAAACAATATTTCTCTTGTATTTTTATAAATAGAATCTTTATTTAAAATAGAACTTGGTAAGATAATGGCAGCTTTAGCATTATCATTTAAAATTTGATTTGCTCGCTCACAAAAAAAGCATTCAATAGAATTATTTGTTTCTATGTTTATATCATCGTTGAAAAGTTTATAGGTATTTTTAGATTTATCACTTAAAGTTTCTAAAAATCCTTTTACAGAATAAGGCGGATTTGCTATAAGCAAATCAAAACTATTTGATTCTATTTGTGGTTTTGCTTTTTCTCCTTCTAAATTATTTGTATTTGCTAATTCAAAAGAAGCAAGTGCATCAGCGTATAAAATATTGATTTCATTTTGCCCATACATTGCACTTGATACCTTAGAAACCTTACTTAAGCGATACTCTTTTTCAATACCATAAATATTTTTATAATGCTCTTTAAGCTCATCTTCTGTTAGATAACGCTTAAGCTCATTGGCATAGGTGTTTAAAAAATGTCCAGCACCACAAGCATAATCAATCACCCTTAAAGCTTTAGAGTTTTTGCTTAACATTTCTTGAAGCGGTAAAGAATACATAATAAATTCACAAATTTGAATAGGGGTAAAAAACTGCCCTTCATCTTGCTTCATACCTTTTTGCAAAAAAAGTTCAAAAAGATTGCCTAAAAATTGATTTGTAGAGTTTTGGGTAAGCTTGTAATTTGCAAAAAGCTCTACTATTTCTTTTAATACAAGTGCATTTTTTAAGAATAATTCTTTATTATGCACTTCTAAAAATGCAAAATCATTATTTGAATAAAATTTTAATTCTTTGATGTAATTTTGCATTACTTCTTTTAAAGTTTTTATCTTTAATTGCTTAAAGTCTTTTTCTATATCTTCATTAGATACAAAGGTAATTTTCTCTCCTAAGAATTCTTTCATAGCTTCTTTATAAAGCCACATTAATCTATCTTGCATATTTGCATAAGTATCTGCCATTACACCAAAATATCCAAATTTGAGATTGTTTTTATTAAAAGTTTCATCATAGATTTTACAAAGAAAAATATTTACAAGTTTATCAAAGGCATTTTCCTTGCCTGATATATTATGCTTGCGTAAAATTTTTGCAAATTCGTGATATTTACCTTCTTCTTTAAGTTCCTTAAGATTATCAAAAGTTGGAGTAATTTCTAAAATTTTATAAGCATTGACATTTGCTTCAAAAATACCTTGTTTAAAATATTGCAGTTCATAACTTTCTTTCCAAGTTTTAAAAAGTTCTATATTGTTATTAGATTTTTTATAAGAATTTTGTAATTCCTTTTCTTTTAGATATTCTTCGTTATCGTAAGCTTGTATGATGTAATTTTTATATTCTAACTTATCGCTAAAATCACTTGTATAAAGACAAAGATATTTTACACCTTTTTCTTGCTGAAAATAAGAAAAAAGCTGTCCGCCATCTTCTTGCATTCTATTCCATTCTTTTATAAATTCACTATTTTTAGAATCTGTGGTTTTACATTCTATAATCAAATAAGGATTGTTTTCATTATCCTTTACTAAAATATCAGCCTTACCACCTTTTTTATCCCTGCCAAGATTCCATTTTGGCTCTAACTCTAAATGTTCAGCCTTATAACCTTTTTCTAAAAGTCTATGCACACATTCAAAAACTACAAAATTTTCAGGGTGTGAAAAATTAGAAGTAGTTTTATCGTGAATTTTTATTTCTTTTGGGTAATTAATACTTTGGTTTTTATAATCTATTAAAAGAGTGTAATTATTGATTGTTTTTACATAATTTTCATTTTTATTTTTAAAGCCTAAGTTTTCTAGAACTTGTTTTAAATTATCTTTTGTAATCATTTATTTCCTTATAATCTCACCACCTTAGCACCAAAGCCACCTTGATTGATCGGTGCGTCATTAAAGCCCTTGACACTTTTATGAGTTTTCAAAAACTCTCTTACAGCAAAGGCAAGCTTTCCTGTTCCTATACCATGGTAAACTAAAACTTCATCAAAGCCTGCAAGCAAAGCATCTGAAATAAATTTATCAAGCCTTGAAATAGCTTCATCACTCCTAAGTCCATGCAAATCCAAACTCACGCTTAGATTGCTAGGTTTTGTTACACTAATACTTGTTTTTGGACTTATTTTAGGTGTAGGAGTGCTTTTTTTAAGCAGTTTTAAAGGCACACGAAGTTTGATCCCATCACTTTCAACCATAGCATCGTTTTTAGAAATGCTTATGATTTTACCCTTAATTTTTTCATATTTTACAAAATCCCCCACACGCAATTCTTCGTTTTGCTCCATACTTGGCAAGATGATTTCTTTTTTAAGTTCATTGGCTTTATTAAGACTTCTTTGCTTGTCTTTCATATCTTTAAGCTGTATGGTTTTTTTAGCTTCTTCTATGGCTTTGTGAAATTTAAATTCTAAATTTCTCAAACTCGTACGAAATTCTTGTTCATTTTTTTCTTTTTGCTCTTTTAAGGAAAGTAAAATTTCATCGACTTTTTGCTCTTTTTTCTCGACATTTTCAAGCTTAGCTTTTAGTTCTAATTCAAGATTGATATTTTTACCCACAAGCTCTTCTAAATTTTCTTTATCCTCGCCATAAAGCTTTTTAGCCTCGCCAACTAAATTCGGCGGAATCTGATAACGCAAAGCGGTTTCAAAGGCATAAGATTTTCCTATGGTGCCTTTTAAAAACTCGTATTTTGGGCGTGAAAGCTCTTCATCATATAAAGCAGCAATGAGTTCAACTTGCTCATTCTTTGCTAAAAGCATAGCAAGGCGTTTGTGGTGCGTGGTGATGATGATTTTAAGATTATTAGCTATGAGTTTTGAAATTAACACACTATACAAACAAGCCGCTTCTTCAAAATCTGTTCCAAGCTCTATTTCATCGATACCTAAAAGCAAATTTTTCTTAGAAAAAAGTCTAGAAAAATGCAACATTCTTCCTGCAAAAGTTGAAATGTCGTTTTTAACATTTTGCGGATCTTCTATGATGGCATCAAATTCTTTAAAAGTACCAATTTTACTTTCACTTGCTTTGATATGCATAGGCAAAAGATGTTTAGCTAAAAATGCTGCGCTTAGCATGGATTTTAAAAGCATGGATTTTCCGCCTGCATTTACCCCTGTGATGATTAAAACTTGTTTTTTAAATTCCAAACTCACGCTTTTTGGATTTTTTAAGGCAGGATGAGCGAAATTTTTAAGCACTAAATCTGTACTTTGATCACACAAAACAAATTCAAAATCCTTTTTTTTAGCAAGCAAAACCCTAGCACTATAATGATCAAAAAGATCAAAGGCTGTATTGATAAATTTTAAAAAAGGTAGGTTTTTTGCTAAAAAAGCTGAGAAATTTTTAGCGTATTCATAATAAATTTCTTCTTTTTGATTTTTGATTTTTTCTATATCATTTTGCAAATTTTCAACACTTAAAGGCACGATATAAAAGCCACCGCCACTACTTCTACCTATGATTTTTGCTTTAATGGCGTGATTAAACCCACCTCTTACAAGCAAGGCTTCAAGATTGTTTATAAGATGGATTTGTGTATCGATAAGATAAGGCATCAAAGCTTTTGTATAACAAAATTTCTTAAACTCAGCTATTATGCTTTCGTTTTTCAATCTTAAAGCGGCATTAAGATTTACAAGTCTTTCATCTAAACTTTCTTTTAATTCTCCTTTCTCATCGAAATTCAAACAAAGCTCCAAAGCCCCGCTAACAAATTCTATCTTTTGTAGCCAAGAGTCTAAATTTGTTCCTAGTTTTATTTTTTTTAACTTTTCAAAATAACGAAAAATTTTTACAAATTCAAAAATTTCATCTAAATGTAAAATTCCTTGCTTACTTAAATGAACCAAGGCTTTATCAAGATTGCTAAGCTCTGGTATAGTAGGAAATTCCACCTCGCAAAGCTCATGTATACGTTTAAAATGAAGATTAGAATCTCCTTGCAAAAAAATCTCCTTATCTCTTGCAAAAAGGGCTTTAAACTCTTCTAAATAGCTGTTTAAATCAAGCTTTGAGATCAATTCTTCTTTTGTATCATTCATCATTTAACCTACAATCTTTAATATCTATGATTAAAGAATTAAAACTTTGATTATTATCCTTTGAAATAAAACTTCCTGTACCAAATTCATAATTAAAATACGCCTTAGAAACATTGATATCTTTACATAAAATATTTTTATTTTGATTAAAAGCTACGATAATATCTGTTCTTAAATGACTTTTTTGCGTGTTTTCAAATTCAAAAAATACCGCTAAAACAATAAAAATCACAAGTAAAATACCAAAAAAAGGTTTAGTTTTTTTGCCTAATTTTTCACGCAAAGCAAAAGTGATTAAGGCTAAAATTAAAATAATTAAAAAATATAAAAAAAACCTACTCATCTTTTTGCCTTAATTTATTACTAATATCTCCTGCACCAAAACCTATAATAAGCCCTTCTTCAAAAACTTGCCCCTTAGAAGCTACTAAAAATCTACCCTCTCTTTTGATATCTTCTACAAATAAAGCCTTAGGAAAAACCGCTTTTAAATCAAGTTCTATAGGCTCTTCTCCTGCAGCATAAACAGGTAAAATTACAAGCTCATCAATACTCTCAAAAGCCTTTGCAAATTCCTTTAAATTTGCAGCCAAACGCGTGTAGCGGTGGGGTTCAAAAATGGCTGTAATTTTTTTATATCCGCCTAATTTTGCGTATTCTTGTGCTGCGCTTAAAGTCGCTTTTATTTCGGTAGGATGATGACCATAATCATCGATTAAAACCAAATTTTCATCAGCATATAAAATATCAAAACGCTTTTTAATACCTTGATAATTTTTAAGCCTAGTTCTTATCGTTTCTATATCTAAGAAATTTAAAGCCGCCAAAATCGCCAAAGACGCATCAAGGGCTAAATGATATCCCATGCCAAAAACCTTAAATTCACCTAAATCTTTCAACTCAAAGCTTGTAAAAGGTTTGAAATTTTCTATACGCATGGTGCAGTTTTTGATATCTTTGCTCGGATAAAGCTTGGTTGACTCATTTTTATAATTTTTCAAAAACTCATCTTCAGCATTAATCACGCGAATTTTAGCCGTATCTAAAAACTCCGCATAAGCATGATGGAGTTTTGAAACTTCATTACCATAATGATCTAAATGCTCTGCTTCTGCATTAGTAACTATAGCCAAATAAGGATTTGAATTTAAAAAAGAACTATCGCTCTCATCAGCTTCAAAAACAAGGTTTTGGCTTTCTTTATAAATCATATTTGAACCAAATTCTTTTAAAATCGCTCCGATGATCACAGAAGCATCATCAAGCAAAGAAGCCAAAATACTTGAAGTTGTGCTTTTTCCATGTGCTCCTGCAACTGCAAAAACGCGCTTATCTTCTAAGATAAGAGGTAAGGCCTCCTTGCGTGAAAGGCATTTAATGCCTAATTCTTTAGCGTGTTTAAATTCAGGATTTTCTTCTTTGATAGCAGCAGAATAAATAACTAAATCTTTGTTTAAAATATTGTCTTTATGATGAGGGATACTGACCTTAACCCCTTCTTTTTCTAGTTCTTTAGTGATTTTACTCTCTTTAAGATCACTTCCGCTAATTTTAAAACCTTTTTCTTTTAAAAATCTTGCTAAAGCGGAAATTCCTATACCGCCTATGCCGATAAAATGGATATTTTGCATCATTTAAACCTTTATACCTTAAAGGCTAAATTTTAGCACTTTTTTACTAAAAAGAAAATATAAACCTTAGCTTCTATCAGCTCTAGATAACTTTTATAAACTTATAAATCTATAAGTATAAATTTAATTTTTAAATTCTTTTATTATCTTATCAAAACCCCAAAGTTTTCTTGCTTCATCACTTTTTTTAGGCTCTATAATAAGCATTTCTTCTTCAGAACCCAATTTACTTTCTATCTCACCAAAAGCATTAATAAACAAAGTATCGCCGTAAAAATTCCACTCATCTTTTGTTTTGCCTATGCGATTTACTCTTAAAATGCTTGTAGAATTTAAAAAAGCTCTTGTTTTTAAAAGTTCTTCCCATCTTTGTTTGCTTTCAAAGGTACAAGCACTAGGAACGATAACCAAATCAATTTTTTTCGCCATAATCTGTTGCCAAAAAATATCAAAATGTGTCTCAAAACCAAAAAGCAAAGCACATTTTAATTTTTCATAATTAAAAGTAAAAATTTTTAATTCTGATGGAGTTTTGTTGCTGAAAAATTTTTCTTCATTCCAATGTTCATAAGGCATTAAAATTTGCTGTTCATAACTTTTCACACCATTTGGAGTAACTTTTAAGCAAAGTTTTTTATAACTTTTAGCTTCAACGCTTACATAAGGAGCGATGATTTCTAATTCGTATTTTTTAGCAAGTTTAATCAAGCTTTCTTTTTTAGCTTCGCTTTGTTCTTTTATCATATTTTTTGGCATATGCAAAAGTTCTGTAAAAAAACTGTTGATCACATATTCTCCCAAAACTACTAAATTTACTCCATTGTCTTTTGAAGCTTTAAGATAATAATCAAGCCTTGATTCACTTAAAGCTAAAGTTGGAAACTGTAAAGCTGCTATTTTACTCATCGATTTGCTCCACTTCTAATTTTGCTTTTTCAAGCTCAAGTCTTGCTTTTTTGATACTCTCTAAACCTTCTTTATAAATTTTTACACTTTCATCTAAGGCAAGCTCTTGATTATTTAATTTTTCCAAAGATTCATTAGCGTGTTTTAAATTTTCTTCAAAACTCATTGATGATTAACCTTGTAGTTTGGTGCTTCATGAGTGATAGTAACATCATGCACGTGACTTTCTTTAAGTCCTGCAGTGGTAATTTCAACAAATTCGGCTCTTTTTTGAAAATCTTCTATATCTTTAGCCCCAACATAACCCATAGAAGAACGCAAACCTCCTAAAAGTTGGTGCACCACACTTCTTATACTTCCCACATAAGGAACACGCCCTTCTATACCTTCAGGAACGAGTTTATCTTGAGCGGTACCTTGCTGAAAATATCTATCCGAACTTCCCTTTTGCATAGCCCCAAGCGAGCCCATACCACGATAAGACTTATATTGTCTTCCTTGATAAGTAAAAAGCTCTCCTGGACTCTCATCTGTTCCAGCTAAAAGCGATCCTATCATAACAGAACTCGCACCTACGGCTAAAGCTTTTGCAATATCACCTGAATATTTAATCCCGCCATCAGCTATCACAGGAATGCCAAATTTATTTGCTTCTTCCACGCACTCATCAATGGCCGAAATTTGAGGCACACCCACACCTGAAACAATACGTGTGGTACAAATACTTCCTGGCCCAATACCTACTTTAACCGCATCTACTCCTGCTTCACAAAGTGCTTTTGCTGCAGCTGCAGTGGCGATATTTCCTGCGATAAGATCTAAATTTGGATATTTAGCTTTAATCGCTTTTACTGTATCAATAATACCCTTAGAATGTCCATGCGCAGAATCAAGCACAACAACATCAACGCCCGCTTCAACTAAAGCATCCACACGATCCATTTGTCCTACTCCTATAGCCGCACCCACACGTAATCTTCCAAAATTATCTTTATTGGCATCAGGATATTCTTTGCGTTTTTTAAGATCTTTTATAGTGATAAGTCCTTCCAAGCGTCCTTGTTCATCCACTATAGGAAGTTTTTCTACTTTGTTGGTACTGAAAATTTTTTCCGCATCATCTAAAGTACAACCCTTTGGAGCAGTGATTAAAGGCATTTTAGTCATAACATTTTCAACCAAATTTGAAAAATCACTCTCAAATCTTAAATCACGATTGGTGAGTATGCCTATTAGTTTCTTATCTTCATCTACTACAGGAACACCTGAAATTCTATACTCTGCCATAATTTCTAAAGCTTCCGCAACACTTGCCTTAGGACTTACAAAAATAGGATCGATAATCACCCCGCTTTCGCTTTTTTTCACTCTTTTTACTTCTCTAACCTGTGAGGTTATATCCATGTTTTTATGAATCACTCCAAGCCCTCCAAGTCTTGCCATCATAATAGCAGCCCTGTGTTCAGTAACTGTATCCATAGCCGCAGAGATTAAAGGCATATTTAAAGTGATATTTTTTGTCAGTTTAGTATGAATTTTTACTTCCTTAGGTAGAACTTCAGAATACCCAGGACGCAATAATACATCTTCAAAAGTTAAAGCTCTTTTTACAATTTTCATCTTTCATCCTTAATTTTTAATCATTTGTTCTAAACTTAAAGCCCCGTCTAACAAGGTTTGTTCATCATAAGCTTTGCAAATCAGTTGTGCTGATATATTAAGCCCTTCTTTATCTTTTGCAACAGGCACACTAATGCCTCCAAGCCCTGCTAAATTTACAGAGATAGTATAAACATCTTCTAAATAAGTTTGTATAGGGCTTTTTTGAGTATCAAATTTAAAAGCCGTTGTAGGCGTTACAGGCATAAAAATAAGATCACAATCTTGTAAAATTTCTTCATATTTTGCCTTAATAAAAGCTCTAGCTTTTTGTGCTTTAATATAATACGCATCATAATATCCACTGCTTAAAACAAAAGTTCCTAACAAAATTCTTCTTTTTACTTCTTCTCCAAAACCTTCGCTGCGTGTATTTACATACATTTCTTTTAAATTTTGGATATTTTCAGAACGCTTGCCATAACGCACCCCATCATAACGACTTAAATTTGTACTTGCTTCAGCTGTTGCGATGATATAATACGCCGCAATATCAAACTTAGAATCAAGCAAATTTTTATATACAATCTCATGTCCATTAGCTTTTAACATATCTATGGTTTTTAAAAGTGCATTTTTTACTTCACTATCTGCATCATTGACATAATTTTCAATCACTGCAATTTTTAATTTTTTATTTGCATTTAAATTTGGAGCGGTTTTGATAAACTCGATATTTGCACTCGTGCTATCCATTTTGTCATATCCTGCGATCGCATCATATAAAATTGCCGCATCTTCTACATTTTGCGTTAAAACCCCGATTTGATCCAAACTTGAAGAATAAGAAGCTAAGCCATAGCGACTCACTCTTCCATAACTCGGTTTAAATCCTACGCAACCACAAAAAGCTGCAGGCTGACGTACAGATCCTCCTGTATCAGAACCCAAACTTGCCAAAGCCAAGCCACCCGCTACCGCAGCAGCACTTCCGCCACTTGAACCACCTGGCACACGCTCAAAATTTAAAGGATTTAAAGTTTTGCCATAATAAGAACTCGCTGTTGAACTTCCCATAGCAAATTCATCCATATTGCAACGCCCAAAAGGAGAAAAACCATTAGCTTTTAAATTAACAATCACACTTGCATCATAAGGGGCGATATAACCTTGTAAAATCTTACTCGCACTAGTAAGCTCCCAGCCCTTTACGCTGATATTATCTTTTATAGCTACAGGCACACCTTCACCTGAAACACTTAAGTCTTTATCTAAAAATTGTTCGATATAAGCACCTATTTTTTTTTCTTTTTTTGCTTTTTCATTGAGTTCTTTTTTTAAATTTTCAAGTTCTTCTTTGGAGTATTTTAAAGCTTCTTTTAAAGTTATCATTTATTTTCCTTTGTTTTTTTGATCAAAAATACTGCTAAAGCACTAAAAGCCAAAACCACCGCTACAGTTGTGATGATAATGCTATTTGGAATAGGATTTTCTAGCATTGAATCCCTTTTAAAACTTCTTCACATCTTAAACAAGGTGTTTCTTCATCTTTACTTTGAAGTTTCCAACATCTTGGGCATTTACAAAGCGAAGCTTTGGTGATTTTAAATTTCTCATTCTCTACTTCAAATTCAGCCAAAATTTCTTCATTTTCATTGCTGATTTGACTTACCATAAACCAATCGGCTAATTCCTCATTTGGGAATTTATTAAAACTGATGTTTAAATTTAATTCCAAAGTAGATTTGATGATTTTATCTTTTTTAAGTATATCAATTTGTTCAAAAAATTTCTCTCTAGCACTCATTAAAAATGTATCATCTATACCAAAATCATAATCAAAATCTTGAGTTAAACTTAGATCAAATACATCTTTTGCATCACCTTTGATTAAAACATTAGCATGTTCTAAAGCCTCATCTACACTATAGCTTAAATTTGAAGCAAGTAAATTTAAAAGCTCTTTTGCTATCAAAGCCATAGCCACTTGAGCGGATTTTCTTCTTTGAGCATTTTCGCTATCACAATAAAGTCTATCTTTACTGATATCAAGATAAATCCCACTTAAATCCGCACTTAAGAAATTTAAAAGCAAACTAAAACCTTTAGCAAATTCATAAGCAAAAAATGCCTCTTTGCTTGCTTTAAAAACTTTAGTTGCACGGCTTAATATCCATTTATCAATAAAGCTAAATTCTTTAACTTCTAAATCTTTTAAGTCATTTGTATTGGCAAGTAAAAATCTTATAGTGTTTCTTATTTTGCGATATTGTTCACCCACTTGTTTTAAGATATTGTCTGAAATTTTTAAATCACTTAAATAATCACTTAAAAGTATCCAAAGTCTTAAAATTTCAACTCCATAGGTTTTTGCTACATATTCAGGAGCAATCACATTGCCTTTAGATTTAGACATTTTTTGCCCTTTTTCATCAGTGGTAAAACCATGAGTTAAAATGCTTTCATAAGGTGCACTTTCATTGATCGCTGTACCTACAAGCAAAGAGCTTTGAAACCAACCACGATGCTGATCGCTTCCTTCTAAATACATACTTGCTCTTTTTTCTCCTGCGTCATAAAGTCCGCTATTTAAAACCGCATTAAAAGTACTTCCACTATCAAACCAAACATCTAAAATATCATATACTTTTTCTAAATTTTCAGCGTTGTATTTTGAATTTGTAGGAATTAAATCTTTGATTTCAAACTCCCACCACGCATCAGCGCCATGTTTTTCAAAGATAGCTGCTACAAAGTCAAAAAGCTCATCATCAAAAATCACTTCTTTAGTGTTTTTATCTCTAAAAAAGGCTATAGGCGTTCCCCAGTCTCTTTGTCTTGAAATACACCAATCTGGGCGATTTTCCACCATAGAACCTATTCTTTTTACCCCACTTTGCGGATAAAAGGTTGTTTTTAAAAGTTGTTCTTTTGCACACTCTCTTAAAGTTTTTCCTTGAAGTTTTGGTTCATCCATTAAAATAAACCATTGTTTAGTAGCTCTATAAATCACAGGCTTATGCGTTCTCCAACAAAATGGATAAGAGTGTATAAATTTAGAAGAATGTAACAGTTTTTCGCCTAAAAGTTCTAAAATTTTTTCATTGGCCTTAAAAATATGAAGACCTATAAACTCTTCAAGCAAATGAGAAGGCAAAAGCCCTTTAGCTCTTAAAGTTTCATCATAACATCCACTATCATCAACAGGCATTAAAACCTCAATGCCATATTTCAAACAAGCATAATAATCATCTTCGCCATGTCCTGGTGCAGTATGTACAAGTCCACTTCCACCATCCATCAATACATGCTCGCCCATAATTAAAACAGATTTTCTTCCATTTAAAGGATTGATAGCTTCAAGTTTTTCAAATTCTTTTGCGTTTAGTTCTTTTTGAATTTCTCCACTTGTAAGTCCTTTTTCTACCATACTTTTAAGTAAAGCACTTGCAAAAATCAAACCCTCTTTGGTGATCACATAATTTTCATTAGGATTTAAAGCTATAGCTTGATTAGCCACCAAAGTCCAAGGCGTAGTTGTCCATATCACTGTGCTTGCTTTTGAAACTCCTAATTTTTCGCAAGCTTTTACATCTAAATCAAAAGCCACAAAGATAGAATAATCTTCTTTATCTTGATACTCTACTTCAGCTTCCGCTAAAGCTGACTTTGCCGCCCAACTCCAAAAAACAGGCTTAGAACGCTCGCAAAGTAAGCCTTTTTTAGCAATCTCGCATAAAGTTCTATAAATCGCTGCTTCAAACTCAAATTTCATAGTTAAATAAGGCTTATCCCAATCTGCAATAATGCCTAAATTTTTAAATTCTTCTCTTTGGATATCTACAAATTCACTCGCATGTTGTCTGCAAAACTCACGAATTTCTTTTTTACTTAAGCTTTTTTTCTTTTCTCCAAGCTTTACTTCTACTTGTTGTTCTATAGGCAAACCATGACAATCCCACCCTGGAGTAAAACGCACACTCTCACCTTTAAAATAATGCGTTTTGATAATAGTTTCTTTTAAAATTTTATTTAAAGCATGTCCTATATGGATATGTCCGTTAGCATAAGGGGGGCCATCGTGTAAGGTAAAACTTTTTTTCGCATTTTTGCGATTTTCTTTCATTTTTTCATAAGCATAATTTTGCTCAAACCATTTTTTAAATCTTTGCGGTTCAAGTTCCGCTAAATTCGCCCGCATAGCAAAACTAGTACTGGGCAAAAGTAGAGTTTCTTTGTAGTCCATTTTTTCCACCTAATTTTTAATAATCTTAAATTCTACTCAAATTAGCTTTAATTTCTACTTTGTTTTTGGCTATAATTATAAGAAAAAAAGGAAAATTTATGAAACATTTGCTTTATCTTATAGGAGATGAGCTTACTATAAACGAAAAATTCAAAAATTATATTTATAGAACTTATGAAGAAAAATTTAAAGAAATCAACGAAATTCGCATACAAAATAAAACCGATAAAGATTTACCTTTTTTACTTGAAAATCTCTTAAATCAGTATGATTTTATCACTTTATTTACAAGCTCTTTGCATTATGCGACTGTTGCTAAAATTTTAGCAACTTTAAATGATGATAATCTTATCTTAAAAGATGATACCTTGGTTCCAGATAAAGCAGAATTTAGTAAAAATAGCTTTGTGTGTAATTTTTCAAATTCAAAAATTAATGTCGTTAAAATAAATCCAAGCGAAAAATTACCCAATCTTCTTGGACATATAAAATTAAATTTTGCATATTTTTGCATTTTTGGCATGGATGATGAAAGCGCTATATTGCTACTGCAAACCCTAACAAAATCTTATGAGATAAGTATAAAATCAACCAAGCTTTTAGATAATCTTGTGCTTATTAAGGCCACTTGCGCTAATTTTGGAAAACTTGATGGTTTTTTAAATAGCGTAAAAAATCTTTTTGGACAAAAGGTATTTTTAGGTAAAGATCCCATACATTTTATAAGCTCTAAACTTTTAGAAAAAAAATTAAAAATTTCTTTTGCTGAAAGTTGCACAGGTGGACTTTGTGCAAGTACCTTAACCAAAATTTCAGGTGTAAGTGAAATTTTTGAAGGTTCTATTGTAAGTTATTCCAACCGCATCAAACACGAATGGCTTGGAATTAGCGAAAGCGTCTTAGAAAATAATGGCGAATACAGTGAACGTTGTGTTTATTTTATGCTAAAAGGTATTTTTAAAACAGCTAATCCTGATTTTGCCTTAGCTGTTAGCGGAGTAGTTGGCGAAAAAGATGAGGGAAAAATAAAATCAGGCACTATTTATATAGGTGCAATGTTTAGAGATGGAACTTTTATCCAAGAAACGCTTTATTTAGATGGAGATCGTGAATTTATGCAAGAACAAGCTGTTTTGGCAACTTTTTGCTTACTTTTAAAATTAAAACCTGAAATTTTTGAAATTTAAGGGATTTAAAAATGAAAGAAATTAAGCTAAAAGAAGACTTGGAAAAAATTTATCCCTTGATAAAACAATTAAGAAATAACCTATCTTTGAAAGATTTTTTAGACAAAATCCAACTTGCTACACAAACTCAACATTATAAACTTTTTGCCTATGAAAATGAGGGAAGCTACAAAGCAGCTTGTGGAGTCATGCCCTTTAATGTACTTTATCATAATCATTGTCTTTATATTTGTGATTTTGTCGTAGATGAAGCTTTAAGAGGAAAAGGTATAGGTCAAGCTTTTTTGAAAAAAATCCAAATTTGGGCAAAAGATCAAGGATATGAAGAATTAGAACTAAGTTCAAGTTTTTTTAGAACACAAGCTCATGAATTTTATATCCAAAAAATGGGTTTTGAAAAATCCGGTTTTGTTTTTAAGAAAAATATCAAACTATAATATTTTTTGATTAAGCTTTGCATTTTATAATTAATATTATTATTTTTGATTTTAAGGAATAAAATGAATTTTAAAGAACTAATTTCAAAACGCAGAGCTTGTAAACTTTTTAATGATAAAAAAATCAATGAAAAGGATTTGCATTTTATCTTAGAAAGTGGAGTCTTAGCCCCAAGCTCACATGGATTTGAGCCTTGGAAATTTGTAGTATTAGAACAAAAAGAACACAATCTTAAACTCTCAACCCTATGTTACAATCAACAAAATGTAGCAAGTGCAAGTCATAATATTATTTTTCTAGCAAGAAAAGATCTTCAAAGCAAAGATGAATTTGCACAAAAACAAGTGCGTCGTTTCTCAGGTTCTAGCGAAGAAAATTTTCAAAAAATTTTAGAAATTTATACTCATAAAACCAATGCAATGAATGATAATGAACTCTATCATTATGCACAACTTCAATGCTATCTTGCTATGATGCAAATGTCACTAGCTGCAATGAGCTTAGGTATTGATTCTTGCATGATAGGTGGCTTTGAAAAAGCTAAGGTTGATGATTTTCTTAATTTAACTTATCCTTTTGAAACTGCCGTAATTTTATCCTTAGGATATAAAGCCCACGAACCAAAATATTCTACTCAACGCTTAAATTTTAATGAAGTCGTCGAATTTTACAAGGAAAAATAATGAAAAAAGAACTTGAAATTTTTAGCACAAGATATTCTTGTAGAAATTTTAAAAATGAAAAACTCAAAAAAGAGGATTTAAATTCTATTTTAGAAATAACAAGATTAAGCCCCAGTTCCTTAGGACTGGAACCTTGGAAATTTATAGTAATGCAAGATGAGAAAAGAAAAGAAGAACTTTCTAAAATTTGCAACCAACAAAAACATGTAAAAGATTGCGCTGCATTAATTATCATCATTTCAAGACTTGATTTTTTAGATTATTTTGAAGAAAAACTTAGAAAAAGAGATATGAGTGAAACAGAAATTCAAAAACGCTTAGATGCTTATATGCCTTTTTTAAAATCTCTGAATCAAGAACAAAAAATATCTTATGCAAGAGAACAAGCTCATATAGCTCTAGCTAGCATACTTTACAGTGCTAATGCTTTAAATATAGCAAGTTGCACTATAGGTGGTTTTGATAAAGAAAAGCTTGATTCTTATTTATCACTTGATATTCAAAAAGAAAGATCAAGTTTGGTGGTAGCTTTAGGATATTGCAACGATGAAAAAAATCCTCAAAAAAATCGTTTTAGTTTTGATGAAGTTGTAAAATTTATTTAAATTTTGCTTTTAAGCAAAATTTAAATAAAAATAAACTGATTCTTTTTTTGTATTTTTACTAAGTCTTTGCTTAAATTTTATACAATTTTGATTATAATTTTACATTTAATTTCACAAGGCTTGTTATGAATTTACCCAATATCTTGGCGATTTTTAGAATGGTTTTAGCGCCTTTGCTATTTTTTTTATTAATTCATCATTTTGAAAATATTCATCAAAGTTGGATTAACTATTTTGCTGCTTTAACTTTTTCATTAGCAGCTTTAAGTGATTTTTTTGATGGATACATCGCAAGAACTTGGAAACAAACTACAAAACTGGGTGGAATCTTAGATCCATTAGCCGATAAAATGCTTGTTTTAGCAGCTTTTTTAGGGCTTTTACTTACAGGAAAAGCTAATGAATGGGTAATTTATATTATATTAGTAAGGGAATTTTTTATCACAGGTTTTAGAGTTGTAATGATTAGCGAAAATTTAAATGTCAATGCTTCTTTTGCAGGCAAACTTAAAACCGCTTTTCAAATGACTGCGATAGGATTTTTAATCATGGAGTGGATAGGCGGTGAAATTCTACTTTACATAGCTTTGATTTTAACTCTTTATTCTGGATTTGAATACATCTATACTTATATAAAAGCTCAAAAAAAAGGAGAAAAATGAGATCTTTATTATTTTTAATTGTTATTTTGATTTTGGGAATTAAATTTTATTCTATTGAATTTTTAGCAACTGTTTTAGTCATCTCATTTTTAATTTTCTTTCACGAATTAGGACATTTTTTGGCTGCAAGATCTTTGGGTGTAAAAGTTGAAGTTTTTAGTATAGGATTTGGAAAAAGTCTTATAGAGCGTGAATTTAAAGGCACAAACTATCGCTTAAGCACTTTACCACTTGGAGGATATGTTAAACTTAAAGGACAAGATGATATGCGTCCTGGTTTTGAAAATCTAGACAAAGATAGCTATAGCATTTTAAGTCCTTTAAAAAAGATTTATATTCTTTTTGCTGGACCATTTTTTAATCTAATTTTAGCTTTTTTTCTTTATATTATCATAGGAAATTTAGGTCTAAACAAACTTGCTCCGCAAATAGGAAACATAGCGTCAAACTCTGCTGCACAAGAAATAGGACTTCAAAAAAATGATACTATCTTAGAAATTAACGGTATAAGAATTCAAACCTTTGATGAAATTTCAAAGCATTTAAGTTTAGATCCTTTGAAAATATTAATCAATAGAGAAGGAAAAAATTTAGAATTTATTTTAACTCCAAAAATAGGACAAGGATACAATGACTTTGGACAAATCGTTGAAAAACCTCAACTTGGAGTCAGTCCAAATGGGACAAGCACTCTTGTAAAACACCAAGGTTTAGAAAGTTTTAAATATGCCGCACAAGAAAGTTTTCAAGCTTCTACACTCATCATCAAGGGTATTGTAAAACTCATAAGTGGTGAAGTTGAAGCAAAAAATTTAGGCGGTATTATCACCATGACTGAAATTACCTCAAAGGCTGCACAAAATAGCTTTACTTTGCTTTTATTTATCACTGCTTTAATTTCTATAAATTTAGGCATTTTAAATCTTTTACCTATTCCTATGCTTGATGGAGGACATATACTTTTTAATCTTTATGAAATGATTTTTAGACGCAAAGTTCCACAGCGTACTTTTGAATATTTAAGCTATACAGGCATGGCAATACTTTTAAGTTTAATGCTCTTTGCAACTTATAATGATATATCAAGGATTATAGGTGAATAAAAAATTTTCCTACCCTATTCCAAATTTTACTGATAGAAGAAAAAGTATAATCTTTTGGCGCTATTTGCGTTTTCAAGCAAGAAAAATTTTATATTTTCCTCAAGTAAGACTTCTAGAAAAAACGCTTAATAAAGAAAAAAATAAACATTTAAAAGACTTTTTCTCTCAAAGACCCTATGCTTGTTACAATGCTACAAGAAGATTTTGCGATAAAAGTTTTAAAGCAAATGAACGTGTTAAAACACTTATTTATGATGTTGATAAGGGACTCGCTTGTTTTAAATTTCTTCCCGAGGAGCAAATAATTTTTTCTTTTGATGAAGATTTTGAGCTTTTTTTAGGATATAACTATAATGTTTGCGAAGAAGGTTTTTGGGCTTTTTCTTTAAAATTTAAAAAATACACAATCTTACAATGTAATTTTTGCTTTACTTTAGAAAACAATCTTCTACTTTCTTGTATACAAGGACATAAATACAAAGATTTTAATATTTTAGAAATTAATAAAATTTTAACTAAAAAATGTCATGGTTTGCGCCCTGTTGCTTTACTTATAGAATGCTCTAAGATGCTTTGTGAAATTTTAAAACTTCAAACTACTTTAGGTGTACATGAAAAAAATCAAATCCGTTCTCAAAAAGGAAAAGAAAAAGGCTATTTTGTAGATTATCAAAAAATTTGGCTAGAAAATGGTGGAGAATTAATAAAAATCAATAAACACAAATACTATAAACTCCACCACTCTCAAAAAAACCTAGAAGAAATCCCTTCGCAAAAACGCTCCATGTATAAAAAACGTTTTGCTATGCTTGAAGAAATCAAAACAAATTTAGATAAAACCTTAAGTATTCAAGACTAATTAAGTATATTTTGATATAATCTAGTCTTGCTTTATGCAAAATCCTTGCTCATAAAAATGGGCTTTAATATCCATAAGGAGAAAAGATGAAACATTATGAGGTTTTATTTATCTTAAAACCAACACTTACTGAAGAGGAAGTGAATGCGAAGTTGGAATTCGTTAAAGAAGTCCTAACCAAAAATAGTGCAGAAATTGAAACTGTTGTTCCAATGGGTACTAGAAAATTAGCGTATAAAATCAAAAAATACGAAAGAGGAACTTATTTTGTGATTTATTTCAAAGCTCCTACAAACTTGATCGCTGAGCTTGAAAGGGTGTTAAGAATCACTGAAGAAGTAATAAGATTTTTAATCGTAAAATATGAAAATAAAAAAGAAATTGCAGCTTGGGAAAAACTAAGCCACGGGATTAAGCAATCTAAAAAAGAAATCAAACCTTTAGATGCTCCTGAAATTCAATAAGGAAAAAGATGTTTAACAAAGTTGTTTTGGTTGGAAATCTTACACGTGATATAGAAATGCGTTATGCACAAAGCGGTAGTGCTATTGGAGCTTCCGCTATAGCAGTAACAAGAAGATTTACCGCAAATGGAGAAAAAAGAGAAGAAACTTGCTTTATTGATATAAGCTTTTATGGTCGCACCGCAGAAGTTGCAAACCAATACCTTACAAAAGGTTCAAAAGTACTCATAGAAGGACGTTTGAGATTTGAACAATGGAGTGATCAAAATGGACAAAATCGCTCTAAACATAGCATTCAAGTTGAAAATATGGAAATGCTTGGCAATTCCAATGCTCCACAACAAGGCGGTTTTGGCAATAATAGCTTTTCAAACAACAATTATAGTGGAAACTATGAAAATCAAAGCTATGATCCTTATATGAGTGAAAATCAAAATTTTAATAAAGCAAAAGCAAACCCTGCTCCACAAAGAAACCAAAACCCACAACACGAAGAAAAATTAAAAGAAATTGATATCGATGCTTATGATAGCGATGATACTAATTTACCATTTTAAAGGATAAACTATGGCAGAAAAAAGAAAATACTCTCGCAAATATTGCAAATACACTGAAGCAAAAGTTGAATTTATTGATTATAAAGATACAGCAATGTTAAAACATGCTTTATCTGAAAGATTTAAAATCATGCCACGCCGTTTAACAGGCACAAGCAAAAAATACCAAGAAATGGTAGAAGTTGCAATCAAACGTGCAAGACATGTAGCTCTTATCCCTTATATAGTGGATAGAAAAGAAGTAATCAATAATCCTTTTGAAGGACTATAATCTTTTAAAGCAAACTTGTAAAAAGTTTGCTTTCTTATACATTTATTCTCAAAATAAAGTTAAACCAAAGTATATTCTAAAACATCACTGAAAGTATCAACAGCAATGATTTCCATATTGTCTCTAACCTCACTAGGAATATCTTTTAAATCTCTTTCGTAATTTTTTCTTGGAATTAAAGCTGTTTTTATATCTGCTTTATAAGCTGCAATTAATTTTTCTTTTAATCCGCCTATTGGTAAAACTTTTCCTTTTAAATCTATTTCACCCGTCATTGCAACATCTGCTTTAACCTTTTTATCACTAAAAATAGAAGCAATAGCTGTGCTTATCGTAATACCTGCACTTGGGCCATCTTTTGGAGTAGCTCCATCTGGCACATGTATATGAATATTATAACTATCATAAACATTAACTTTAGGATCAATAATTATTTTTTTAGGTATTTTTATTTTTCCTTCATCGATTAAAACTTTTATCATGCTAAAAGCAATTCTAGCTGATTCTTTCATTACATCACCCAAACTTCCTGTGAGCGTTAATTCTCCTTTACCTTTAATTTTTACAGCCTCTACTTTTAAAACATCTCCACCTACGCTTGTCCAAGCCAAACCATTGACCTGACCTACTTGATTTTCTCCATTATTTTTTTCTATTTCAAAAACTTTTTTATCTAAAAATTCATTCAAATTTTTTGTATTAATAATGACTTTTTTAATATTTTCTAAAAGTAGTTTTTTAGCACTCTTACGACACAACTCTGCCACTTTGCGACGCAAATTTCTAACTCCTGATTCACGAGTATAATCGCTAATGATTAGCTCTATAGTTTCATCATCAATAAATAATTCATTGGATTTTAAGCCATGTTTTTTAAGCTCATCTGGAATTAAATATTTTTTCATTATATGAAATTTTTCACTTGGAGTATAAGAGCTAAGTTCTATAAATTCCATTCTATCTCTTAAAGGTGCAGGAATATTGCTAATATCATTTGCCGTTGCTATAAAAATGACTTTACTTAAATCAATATTAAAATTTAAATAATAATCCCTAAATTTAGAATTTTGCTCTGGATCTAAAATTTCTAAAAGCACCGCACTTGGATCGCCTCTAAAACTGCGATTTAATTTATCAATTTCATCCAATACAATTACAGGATTAATTTGTTTTGCCTCTATGAGTCCTTGAGTAATACGTCCAGGCATAGCGCCTATATAAGTTCTACGATGACCACGCAGCTCATTAACATCTTCAAGTCCACCTAAGGCTATACGAATAAGCTCTCTTTTTAAAGCTTTTGAAACAGAATTTGCCAGTGAAGTTTTACCAACGCCAGGAGGCCCATAAAGACAAAGTATAACTTTAGCACCATCTTTTTCTGCTATTTTTCTTTTTTCTAAAAGTTCCCTAACTGCAAAATATTCTTCTATGCGTTCTTTTGGTTTATTTAATGCATAATGATCATGGTTGAGCTGTTTTGAAACTTCCTTAATATCAAGTTTTTTCTTAGAAATTTTTTCAAAAGGAACATCTAATGCTGTTTCTATGTAAGTTTGAATCATCGATGCTTCGGAATTATCTTGATGAATGCGTTCGAATTTTTCAATTTGTTTTTTGATTTCTTTATAAGCGTCTTCGTGCATAAATTTCTTCTTTAACTCCAGACGCTTTTGATACTCTCTAACCTCATCTTCTTTTTGCGTATCAGAACCAAGCTCTTTTTGAATTTGTCTTAATTGTTCTTTTAAAAAATATTCTTTATTTACCTTATCAATACGAGAATGTACTTTATTTTTAATTTCTTTTTGAATTTTATTAGCTTCTATTTCTTGAGCAATTAAATCTATTAATTTTACTAATTTTTGCTCAAGATCTGTTAAAACAAAAAACTCATAAGCAACTTGTTTTTTAATACGCACAGTGTTTAAAATCAAATCGCAAATCCTAGATGCATCAAAACCTTCTTCAATTGTTCTTAAAAGATCTGGAGAAAAATAATGACTAATATTTGCCAAATTTTTTACTTTCTCTTTTAAAACTTCAAGAAGTGCTTCTTTTTTAGTTCCTTCTAAAAAGTCTTCTTTTATAAGTTCTATCTTGGCTTCTAAAGGTTTATTAGAAATTTGCTCTATAATTTTACCCTTGGCATATCCTTGAAAAAGTATTTTCACTCTTCCATCAGGCAAAGGAACTTTTCGCATGATAGTCCCAATCACTCCGCAATTATAAATTTCATCAAAATTTCTTCCATTTTCCAACTTTGAAGGTGCAACAAAAAGCATGCTATCATTTTTAATCGCAAGATCTAAAGCTTTCATATTGGATGAATCGTTAATAAAAATAGGAGTTATCATAAAAGGATATAAAAATAATTCATCTTCAACCAATACTGGTAAATTTGCTGGATAATTTTGTATCTCTTCAATCTGCATTTATTTTCCTTGTTTATTAAAATCTTTCAAATATACTTCTATACCAAGGAAGCTCAGGTTTGATAATACTTTGCTGATAAAATTCACTTTCTTGAAGTCTTTGTTTATAAATTTGTGCACTTTCATCATGCCCTATGCGCTGGTATAGATTTTCTATAGTACTATTAAGATAAAAAACCGCTAAATTAAATTTTGTAAGCATTGTTTGAACCAAAGGTTCATATTTTGTATAAGGATAATCTTTCAAAAAAGTATCTATTTCTTTTTGGCTTTCAAGCATTAACGCCTGATTACGATTTGGCACTGCAAATGCATCAAATTTTGCCTTAATTTTAAGATAACGAATATAATCAGCATTGCGTGAATTTCCAAATTTTTTATTATATTCATCTAAATAAAATTCAGCTAACTTATATTCCTCTTCATCCATATGAGCTTGTGCTAAAATAATTAAAGTAGTTTCCAATAAAGGATCGGCAACATGCTCACTTGCCATACCATTATAATGATCATCAGCTTTTTCCAAATCCTTGTCCTGCAAATCTTTAATAATTTGCTTATACCACTCACTAGCACTAAGATTGTATAAACCTTCATCATTTTTCGTACTACACGCACTAAAAAAAACACTTAAAAAAACCAATAAAAAAATACCTTTTTTCATACTTCACCTTGATTTATATTCTCAAAAATATATATTTTAACGATTTTATAATTATGTTCTTCTAAAATTATAATAAAATTAATTAAATAATTTAAAATTTTGGAATGATTATTGCTTATTTTATGTTAAAATATTAAACATTATAACTTGAGGAGAAAACATGACCCTAGCTGTTAAATGCCCTATCTTAGGTTTTGAAGAAACCAAAAATATGGAATTTTCAACTATCGATGAAGTATTTGTAAGACTTAAAAGTCTTGATGGTAAAGACTTTTCTTTTGTTTTAATTAATCCTTATTTGATTAGACCTGATTATGAATTTGATATACCAACTTATTATCAAGAGCTTCTTTCTTTAACACCTGAATCTAATATGAAAATTTTTAATATAGTAGCCATAGCAAAAAGCATTGAAGAATCGACAGTGAATTTTCTAGCTCCAGTAGTCATTAATCTTGATAATAATACTATGGTACAAGTGATACTAGATACAGTTAATTATCCCGACTTTTTTCAAGCTGATCAAATTGCTAATTATATTAAAAAATAATGCTCTATATACTTGCAAATGGATCTATGGCAACAGCCTTAGCCTATGGGTTAAAAGATGATTATGAAATTTGTATAGTAGGAAGAAGTATAGAAAAACTTCAAGCCCTCGCCAAAGAAGGCTTTAAAACCTTACTTTACAAAGATTTTAACATAGAAGGTAAAGATGTTATTTTAGCATTTAAACCTTATGCTTTAGAAAATATTGCTCAAATGCTAAAAGGACAAGCACGTATCTTAATCTCTGTTTTAGCCAATGTTGATTTTGAAAAACTACAAACCATCAAAGCTCAAAATTATGTTAGAATAATACCCAATACAGCAGCTAAATACAAGGCTTCAACCACACCATATATACTTAAAAACTCTCATTTTGAAAATGAAATTTTAGACATTTTAAAAACTTTTGGCTCGGCTTATAAATTAGATAATGAAATACAAATGAATGCAGCTATGGCGATTAGCGGCTGCGCTCCTGCTTTTTTAGCACTTATAGCAGAAAGCATTGCTAATGCTGGAGTTTATGAAGGTTTGTCAAAAGAACTTAGTCTCAATCTTACGCGCTCTTTATTTAAAAGCTCTAGTGCTTTACTAGAACATGAACATCCAGCTATTATCAAAGAAAATATTTGCTCCCCTGGCGGAGTTACAATAAAAGGCATAAAAATACTCGAACAAAAAGGAATTCGCGGAAGTTTTTTTGAAGCCATAAATGCTAGCAGCGCTAAATGAAAAAGGCTTTCATACTTATAGAAAGCATTAGTGCTATAACGATCATATCTTTAATTTTCATTGGCATTTTTTATTACTATATTCAACTTTACAAAAACTATGAAAATTTAAATATTTTTGAAAGACTCTATAAACTTCAAGAAGAATTATATGAAAAGCCTATTTTTAAAACCATCATACTTCAAACTTCAGCCTTAAAACCTATAGTTTTACAAGAACAGTTTGTTAATGATGGTATATTTCAATTTCAAAAATTATACTTTCAAGATCAAAATTATAGCGTTTATTTTAAAGAATGAGCAAAGCTTTTACACTTTTTGAACTTATAATATCACTAATACTTTTTACTTTTATAACTAGCTTACTTTCAAAACCTTTAATGGATTTTTATCATTTAAATTTTACTGCTTTACATACAAACAATCTTATCACTCAAGCACATTTAAACTTGCTTAAAATAGAAAAATTAATACAAAATTGTATTAATATTACATTTTCACAGAATACATTAAAATGTCTTTTAAAAGATGAGTTAATTAGCCTAAAAGATAATAAACTTTATCTTATTAATTCTGCTCTTATTTTAGAAAATAATCATACACTTTATTCACCTCATTCTGATTTTAAAACACAACTCCAAAATAGAAAAGATTTATATAACGACAATGAACATATTAGCTATGCTTATAAAATTAACAAGATTGAAAAAATATCTATCTTGGAAAATGGTATATCTGCAAATTTTACAGGTAGTTTTATTCCTTTGCAAGCTCAATTAGTTATCAAATTGCAAAATGAAGAACTTATATATGAAATAAAGCCAAAATTTAATGAACAATTAAACCAACAAGGATTAATTTCTAAAAACATAAGCTCATTTAACCTGCAAAACAATAAATTAAAAATTTGCCTAAAAAGACAAACAAAACATTGCCTTGAAAAAAGAATTTTACTGTGAAAAAAGCTTATGTTTTAATTTGGACAATTTTTTTAATACTACTAATAAGTCTATGGATGAGCTTGACCTTAAACATATCCAGCTATACTCCAAAAATAATCCAAGATAGTTATTACTACCTTCAAGCTCAAATTTTAAGTCACAATGCAACGCAATTTTCTAAATATTTTTTATATCAAGCAAAGCAAGAAAATAAAGAATGTTTAGACAATATATATTTTAATTACACAAAAGCTTTGATTAAAATAAAATATTTTTATCCTATTGCACAATGTGTTAATTTTAAATTTTCCAACTTCAATCCCGATGCAAATTTAAGCAAAGATGGTGTTATTATAGCCCACATTAGTATTGCTTTAAATCGTGATAAAAACGTCAATGATGAAATTTTACTCACAAAAAGCATTATTATTTATCCCAAAGAAAATTTTTGGAATTTAAAAAATTAAACCAAAGTCTTAGCGAGCTTAACACAGTCTAAAAGACTTTGATTTTCGCATATATAAAGATTTTTAAAATTTAAAAGCTTCTTTGCTGTGCTTTGCCCTATAACTACAACCTTATCTTCTTCTTTTAAGCTATAAAATTTTAAAAAATTTTCTACACTTAAAGGAGAGGTGAATATAAAAATAGCAGGATAGATAAGCTTTTTGTCGCCTTTTTTAAAAACATTTTCATAAACAATCATTTCATCTAAATCCACACCTACATTTTTAAGATCCAAATTTAAAGTTGAAACAATATTTTTAGCCCTTAAATACAAACATTTTTGCATTTTTAACTCCTCTTTAAATTCAAGAAAAAGATCTTTTCCATAAGCCTTTGATGGAATTTTAATCTTTTTAAAACCTAAATTTTTAGCGTATTGAGCTGTACTTTGTCCCACAGCGTATAAATTGAGTTTGAAATTTAAAGTGATTTTTGCATGTTGTAAAGCTTTTAAAGCATTTTTTGAAGTGCAGATTAAAGCATCATACAAACTCAAATCCACACTAAAATCATAAAAAACAATCTCATTTAAAATAAGATTTTCCACCCCTTCAAAAGGAGTTTCATTTAAGAGATAAATTTTCATAGATTTTACGCTTTAGCTCTTTAGCTGCCAAAAAAGCATCTTTAGCATCCATGATCGCCCTAACCACAGCCACACCGCTTAAATTTATACCCTTTAACTCAACAAGTGCTTCTTTGTCAATCCCACCTATGGCTACAACCCCTATAGGGCTTTTATCACAAATTTGACTTAAAAGCTCAAGGCTTAAAAGCGAACTTTCTTTAGTAGGCGTTGCCTTAATAGCTCCACAACCTAGATAATTTACTCCTTGTATAAACTCAAGTTGTTCTAACTTTTTAAGACTTAAGCCTATGATTTTTTCATCTCCTAAAAGCTTTCTAGCTAATTTTGCTTCTAAATCTTCCTGTCCTAAATGCACCCCATCAGCATCTAAGGCTAAAGCTATATCCACCCTATCGTTAATCAAAAAAGGTATTTTATAAGACTTGCAAAGTTTTTGCACCTTTAAGCCTAGTTTATAAAATTCTCTTGCATTAAGCTCTTTTTCACGAAGTTGTATGATACTTACTCCGCCTTTTATAGCATTTTCTAAAGTATTTAAAAAACACTCCTCGCTTTTATTTCCCTTAGTAGCAACCAAATAAAGGCTAAGATCTAATTTATTTTTCATCTAGAAACTTGAAAAAATGATTTGTAGGACCACAACCTTTTCCAAGATTAAGTGAATAATAAATCGCATTTCTTACATACTCTTTAGCTTCACTAACAGCGTGAAATAAATCCTTGCCTTTAGCTAAATTACTAGCAATAGCCGAAGAAAGCGTACAACCTGTACCGTGAGTATTTTTAGTTTCTATGCGTTCGCCTTTTAAAATATAAATTTCTTTTCCATTATAAAGCACATCATTGGCATTTGCTTCACTATGTCCGCCTTTAAGTAAAACTGCCTTAACCCCCAAGCTGCATAAATGCTTAGCTGCTTTTATCATCTGCTCTTCATTAGCGATCTTAAAACCACATAAAAACTCTGCTTCAGGAATATTAGGAGTAAGAATGTCTGCAAATTTTATTATAGTTTGTTTGAAAAAATCACAATTTTCTTGCGGCATTAAAGCATAGCCATTTTTGGCAAACATTACAGGATCAATAACTACATTTTGAGGTTTAAACTCGCTTAAATTTTTAGCTACACAGCTCATTAATTCACAAGAACCTATCATTCCGATTTTAGTTGCCTTTGGCACTATATCTTCAAACACGGCAAGCATTTGTTCATCCACGCTTTGAGTAGGTATATCGTGTACAGAAATCACCCTTGCGGTATTTTCAGCTACCACACTTAAAACCACACTCATACCAAAAAGATTGTGTGCACTAAAGGTTTTAAGATCGGCTTGTATCCCTGCTCCACCACTACAATCACTCCCTGCTATAGTTAAAACAGGTATAAGTTCACTTCCTTTTGCTTTCATAAATCTTCCTTTAAAATTTTGATCCATTCTTCACCCTTAGGGCTTAATTTTTGTCCTTTAAAACTCTGTTTTGCAAAAGCTACAATCAAAGCATGAAAAATTTGATAAAGTTCGTAAAGTTCGCATTTTTTTCCTAAAATTTTATACAAATTTTCTTGCTCACTCTCTATGTCACTTTGAAAAAATTCTCTTAATTCTTCATAATTTTCAAACTCATAACCTAAGTAAAAAGCCAAACGCAAACTATAATTATCTACAACCAAAATCTCTCTTTTGCAAAGATAGTTTAAAATACTATCAACGCTTTCAAAACCTAAACCTTTGATATTTAAAAGCCATTCTCTGCTTGCATTTGTTTTAAAATTTTCTAAATTTTCATAAGTGTTTATGATACTTTCTACCAAACCTTTTAAACGCTTAGTTTTGGTATTATAAAATCCGCTAGGCTTAATTAAAGTTGCAAGTTCTAAATTGGATAAAGTATTGATTTGTTCTAAGCTTGCAATATTTTCTTTTTTTAAATTTTCTAAAGCTTTTAAGACATTTTTCCAATTTGTATTTTGAGTTAAAACGACAGAAATTAAAAGCTCAAATTCACTCAATCCTTGATTTTCAAGCCAATCAAAATCATGATAATTTAAATCCAAATTTAAAAGCTTGGTAAAAATTTGTGCTCCAGTCATTTAAAATTCTCCTTAAAAGCTAAATAAAATTGCTTTGCGGTACGACCACTTCTACTTGCTCTTAGAGTAGCAAATTCTTTAGCTTTAGCGTGCAAAAGCTCTTTATCACAAGAATAATCTTTAAAATAAAAATCTATCATCTTTAAATACTCTTCTAAATTTCCCTGATAAAAACTTAACCACAAACCAAATCTATCACTCAAGCTTAATCTTTCTTCAGCAGCATCGCTTAAATGAAGTTCTGTATGTGTGATTTGCGTATCAAGATTATCAGTAATGCTTTCACTTAATAAATGCCTACGATTTGAACTCGCATAAATAATTACATTATTTGGGGCTTTTTCTATGCTTCCCTCAAGTAAAGGTTTTAAAAATTTATAACTATCATCTCCCTTTTCAAAAGAAAAATCATCACAAAAAAGTATGAATTTAAAATTTTCTAATCTGATTTCATCGATGATATCTGCTAAAGCAAATAAATCTTCTTTATTTAATTCGACAAGTCTTAAGCCCTGTTCTTTAAATTCATTAAATATAGCTTTAATTAAACTTGATTTTCCAGTGCCCTTAGATCCCCATAAAAGTGCGTGATTTGCTCCCTTATCTTGAATGAAATTTAAAGTATTTTCATAAAGTGCTTTTTTTTGACTTTCCATACCTACTAAATCTTTTAAAGCAATAGGATCGATTTCAAAAATAGGCTTTAAATAATCTTTTCTTGCTCTATAAATTGCTGCATAAGTTTTATTCCAATCCATTTTAAGCCTTTCTTAAATGCGTTAAAATTGCCTCTAAAATATCATCATCATCTTTGCTTTTTGCCTTGATGAGTTCTTTTTCATCATTTAAAGCAGTAAATTGAATATTTTGCTCATAGTTACTAATGCTTTTAAATTTATTTAAAGCTAAAATTTTAATAGTAATCAAAGATAAAAATTGCTTAGTATAAATGTCAAGTTTTCCAAAGCGATCTTCAATTTCACCTTCGATCTCATAAACCTCATGAACTTGCTCACACTTGCTAAGTCTTCTATAAAGTTCTAATCTTAAGCGATCTTCGCTGATAAGTTCGCTGTTTAAAAAGGCATTAACATTGAGTTTTAAATCAAGTTTATTTTCTTTTTGATCCACTTCATTTTTACTTAAAGCATTAAGTTCATCTTCTAACATTTTAAGATATAAACTATATCCAATTTGCTCAATATGTCCACTTTGATCTACGCCTAATAAATTTCCACCGCCACGAATTTCAAGATCATGATAAGCCAAAATAGAACCTGCGCCTAAAAAAGAATTACTTTCTAAGGAAACTAGACGCTTTAAAGCATCTTTTGTGATAGCATTTTTATCTTCAATTAAAAAATAACAATAACCTTGCTTATCACTTCTTCCTACACGCCCACGCAATTGATGCAAATCAGCCATGCCAAAACGATCGCTTTTTTCTACTATGATAGTATTTGCATTTGGTAAATCAATCCCACTTTCTACGATAGAGGTACTTAAAAGCAAATCATATTCTTTGTTTTCAAATTTCAACATTTCTTCTTCTTGCATCTTGGCATCGATTTTAGAATGTAAAATCAAAATACGCAAAGTAGAAAAAAGTTCTAATAAATGCTTTTTACATTGCTCTATACTTGCAATATGATTATGAATATAAAAAATTTGCCCACCACGTCTTAACTCTCTTGCTATAGCTTCTTTTAAAAGTGCGTCATCATTTTCTTTGACAAAAGTTCTTACATCCATTCTATCTTCTGGTGGAGTTTGCAAAACACTATAAGATTTTATAGAACTTAAAGCTTGATTTAAGCTTCTTGGTATAGGGGTTGCTGACATGGATAAAATATGTGAATTTTGAGTGATTTCTTTAAGCTTTTCTTTTTGCTTCACTCCAAATTTATGCTCTTCATCAATAATAACAAGGGCTAAATTTTCACATTCTACACTTAAAAGTGCATGAGTTCCTACAACTACACAAGCTTTATTTTCTTTTAAATTTTGTAAAACTTGTTTTTTTTCTGCACTACTTGTAAAGCGATCCAGTTTAAAAACCTTTATATCAAAAGGATCAAAACGCTTTTTTAAGGTTTTATAATGCTGATGAGAAAGCAAAGTCGTAGGCGCAAATAAAAATGCGCAAAATCCACTTTTAACTACTGGATAAATAGCATTCATAGCGACTTCTGTTTTTCCAAAACCCACATCACCGCTTAAAAGCCTATCCATGACTTTTCCACTTTGAAAATCTTGCAAAATTTCATGACAGGCTTTATCTTGATCGCTTGTATAAATAAAACCCGCACTAGCTATAAAATCAGTCTGTCTATTTAAATCCACTGTAATTTTTTTTGCTTGCACCAAAGATCTTTTAGCCGCCATAATAACAATTTCAGAAGCTATGGCTAAAAGTTTAGTCTTTAATTTTTCTTTAAGTTTAATAAAGCTTGTTTTACCTAGTTTATCTAAGCTTGGAATAGATCCACTCACGCCCAAATATTTATCAATCAAATAAAGATTTTCCACTGGTAATAAAAGCTTATCAGAATTTTGATACTCTATAGCAACAAACTCTTTTTTTGCTCCGCTTATCACTATCATCTCAAGACCTAAAAATTTACCTACCCCATAATCTTCGTGTACTATATAATCCCCATTTTTAAGCTCATCTATAATCAAACTAGCTTTTTTTCTTGTTTTTTGTTTTTCTTTTTGATTTAAAGAAATAATTAGCTCTTCAGGACTAATAAGATTAAGCCTTAAATCACTTTTTACAAAATGGATATTTTGAGTATCTTCAAGCTCTAAAGCTTTAAATAAAGCTTCGTTTTTAGCTAAAAGTGTGATTTTTTTATTTTTATGAAATTCAAAAAAATCTTTATTGTAAGAACTTTGCAATTCTTTAAATTTTTTAGCTTGAGGTAAAATTTTTGCATTCACAAAACTTATATCTTTTTCATATTCATTAATATCAAACTTTTCACAAGCTAAAAAATCAAGTTCTAAATAATCAAAAAAATCATCAATACACCAAAACCCTAAAGAATTGATATCATGTATTAAAGTATCGCTTTGAAAATCTTCTAATTTGTCCTTAAAAATTTCATAATTTTCTTTGTCAAAATATTTTAAAAAAGGACAAATTTCAAAATGTTCTAGTTCGTTAGGAATAGACTTTTGACTTTGCAAATCAAAATATCTTATACTTTCAATCTCTTCGCCAAAAAGTAAAATTCTAATAGGATTTTCTTCATTGATACAAAAAATATCAATAATATCCGCACGAATTGAAATTTCACCTTTATCCTGAACTATATCTACAAATTCGTATCCCAATCTTGAAATTTCATCTTCAAAACATTTCAAATCAAAATTTTGTTTTTTATCGATATGATAATTTTGTAAATGTTTTTTTGAAGGAAGTTTTTTTAAAACAGTATTTAAAGGAGAAATAAGGATTTTTTTTTCTTCTTCTTTATGATAAGCATTTAAAATCTTACAAAGATCAAAAAGTTCTTTAGAAAAAGCCCTTAAATCATCTCCAAACTGCGCTCTAAAATCAGGTAAAACAAAGGTTTTTAAACCCTTAAATCGTGAAACTTGAGCGAGTAAATCTGCTTGTTTTTCATCTTTACAAAGAAAAAGTTCACAAATTTTTGGATTTTGTAAGTATTCATAAAATGAAGCTTGCATTATTCTTCGTTGTTATTTTCAATAAGTTTGATAGTATCTTCTTTAATTTTACTAGTTCCATTAAAGCGACCGCCATTTTCTATAGAAATTTTTTGCGTTGAAATATCACCATTAACAACTCCGCCCGCTAAAATTTCTAAACTATTAGCCTCAAGTTGCCCTTCAAAACACCCATTTACTACAATTTTATCTGCTTGTAATTCACCTTTTAAATTTCCATTTTTTCCGATAACCACAATACTTTCAGAATGAATAATGCCACTTAACTCTCCATCAACATGGAGCATAGAAGCAAAATAAAATTTACCCTCAATTCTCGCACCTGAAGAAATTACTGTTGTTTCTGAGCTAGAGCTGGATGTTGGGCTGATACCGCCTTTATTAAAGATTGCCATGGAACTCTCCTTTCTTGATTAAAAAAATCATTCATATTTTTTCTTTGCAAATTTAAAAAATACAAAGGTTCTAAAGTTTTATTAATAAACCTTACCTCATAGTGCAAATGCGGCCCCGTAGAAAGACCTGTATTACCACTATAACCTATCAACTGCCCTTTATTAACAAATTGACCTGCTTTGACCACTTCTTTGCGCATCATATGAGCAAATACTGTTTTAAAACCAAAATTATGCAATAAAATTACATTATAGCCATAGCCATTATCACTATAACCTGAAAATTCGACTACTCCACTTGCTGGTGCATAAATAGGGGTACCAATTTCTGCTCTTAAATCAATACCAGGATGAAATTCCCTTCTTTTTAAAAGCGGATGCTCTCTCCAGCCAAAATTTCCTGTAATGCCTTTATTTTCAATAGGCCATCCATTAGGAATTTGTCCCAAAATTCCAAGTTGCTGCTCATTGGTAAGCTGAAGATTATCAAGTCTTGCACTAATTGTAAGATTATTTTCTACTTCTAAGCCCAAAGCCTCTTCAAAAGAAGCTATTTTATCTTCTATAGCTGCATACTGCTGAGTTTTTTCTTCTATGCTTTTTTGCATTTGCGAATTAGATAATTCCAATTCTTTGCTTTTTTTCAAAAGCTCCTCACGCTTTTCACTGATATCGCTAAGTTTGCTATCGAGATATTTGATATAAAAACCACTAAAAACTAAAAATAAAACAATAAAAGCAATAGTATAAAAAACTATTTTTTTGATTATTTGATTTAAATAAAAATGTCTTGAACCGTTAATATCTGTAATGGTAATAGTGAATTTATTTTTTACCACACCACTCCTTTAAAAAATTTTCTACCAGCATAAAAGAACCAAAAACTAGATTTTTTTTATTCTCTTCTAATTTTACAAATTCTTTGCATTGTATACCTAGCTTTGATGCAATACTATAAATTTCATCATCGGCCAGCTTTCGTTCTGCACTTTTATATTTATATATTTGTATTGTATCAATAATAGGCTTTAATGTATTTAAAATTTGAAAAATATCCTTATCCAAATAAGCATTATAAATAAGATTTATTTTTTCTCCTTGAAATTTATCAAGCATAGCCTTAGCAGCCATGGGATTATGACCCACATCAACAAAAAAATTTGGAGAAATTTCTTGGCATCTTCCTTGTAAATTTAACTCTTGTAACTTTTTTAAAGCTTCTAAGGTTTTTTCTTGTGAAGTTAAAATTTCACAAGCCTTTAATGCAAGCTTTAAATTATGCTTTAAAAAACAAGGTAAAACAAACTTTTCACAATAAATCTCAAATTTTTCTTTCAAAAAAGGATTTAAGGAAGAAACTTGCAAATTAGCTTTTTTTAAAAAAGCAATTTTTTTTGCTAAATTTAAAACATTTTGCTCTTGCTCATCACTTATAAGTGCTATAGGCGCCATAACTTTAAGCTTGGTTCTTGCAATATCTTCTAAAGAATTGCCCAAAATTTGAATATGGTCAAATCCAATTCTTGTAAAAATATTCATTCTTCTTTCAAAAACAGAAGTAGCATCATATTCTCCACCCACTCCTGCTTCTAAAACAATAAAATCACATTTTTGAAATAAAATCATAGCTAAAAAAGTAGCATATTCGAAATAACTTAATTTTTGCAAGTCTTGTTTAAAAATTTCTTCAAGTCTTATATGAGCTTGTTCTAATTCTTCATCATTTGCAATCTTACCATCAAGATAAAATCTTTCATTAAAACTGAAAATGTGCGGACTAGTATAATGCCCTATTTTATAATTTAAATTTTCTAAAAGTTGGGTTAAATATCTACCCGTGCTACCTTTACCATTTGTGCCTATAAGTTGAATTATGGGAATATTTTTAAAATATTTCTTATATTTCTCATACATTCTAAACATCAAAAAACGATCAATTTTATCGTAATTTATACTTTTTTGAGCTAAAAAATTCTCAACTTTCATTATATTGTTCATTAACCGCTGCAATTTGCTTTATTAACTCATCTAAAATATTAATACTTGGCTTACTTTGCTTATCAAGATAAGCCACGTGAATTTTAGGAGTTATAATATCTTGCTTATAAATAAATCTAAAATTTTCTATAGTTTTAAGATTTGTATTTACAAGCTGTGTAATTTCATCTTTGCTTTTTCCTGGCGAAACAATCAAATAACTCTTTTCATCTATCATCCACAGTTCATCAAATTCGCTACAAGAATCTTTTAAAATTTTTTTAAATCGAACAAAAATTTCATTCAAACTTCCCATACCGTATTTTTCCATAATGAAACGGTAATTTACTATAGAAAATAAAGCTAAAGAATAATTAACCTTATACTTATTAAAATTTTCATCCATTTTATCAAGCTCTTTAAGAACACTCCAAGCCTCTCTCTCCTCTAAGCTTTGCGTGAATTCAATTTGATTATTTAAAGATGTAATTTTTTCTCCAAGTTGTTTAAATTTTAGCTTTAAATCCTCAAAACTAAGTTTTACTTCGCCATTTTCATCTGGTTTTAAGGTATTGATAAAATCCATATTTTTTTCATTCGATTTATTAAGCAAGACAAGCAATTCATAGATTTTTTTTAGATTATCATTAAAAAAATTTAAATTTTTTTGGACATACATATTATCAACCATTATACGATGATTTACAAATTCCATTAGTTCGTTTTTGAAATTTTCTTCGCCTATTACAAAAGGCTTTTGTGTTAAATTTTGTATAAAACCTTGAATTTTTAAATCTTCCACCAATGAAGGATTTAAACCCAAACATAATAATTCACTAAAGTGCTCATAACTACGCTCTTCAAGTTTGACTAAAAGTTTTTTAATCACACTATCATAATCATCATATTTGCTAACGCCATATTTACGAGCTTGTTCCTCTAAGTCATTTTCATCGTAATTTCTTTCAAGCTCTTTCCATTTTTTAGTAAGCAAGTAAATACTTTCACTATCCATAGTTTTAGAAATTCTAATCGAAGTCACTTTAGCCAAATCTCTTATCTTTTTGTCTTTACTTATTTGCAAAGTTTTAGATATGGTAGATAAAAAATCAAAAAATTCACTAAATTGTTTTCCACTTTGTCTATTTAAAACAGAAATTAAAAAACTAATTAACTCTTCTAAACTTCGTATGGTTTTAGAGTTTAATTCTTGTTGATAAATTGGTAAAAGTAAAGTTTTGTATTTATCAAGTTTAGCCTTATTTGAACTTGTAATACCATATTTTAAAGACAATTCTTCAAAAATTTCCGTATAATTTTCAGGGGTTGGCTTTAGTTTTCTTTCTTTTAATGTAATTAAAGTTTGCTTTGCTATTTCATTAGTATTTGGAACCACGTTTTTGCCCTTTAATAGCAATTACGGAAATAAACTCATCAAATGCCTCACTTGAAGCCGCTCTAATAGCCTCATACCTTGCAGAATCACTAATAATACTATTTGGAGAAATTTCAAAATTATAACTTCCACTTGTACTAAAAGCCTGACTTGAACCATCTTTAAAGACAACATTAAAATCTAAATTTAATTTAGCTTTATAACTAATAACATAGCCATTTTTATCATAGGCCAAAGGAATAAATTCTAAATTATTCATTTTAACATTGATTACATCATCAGCTTCATGTTTTAAAGCAAGCTTACGCCCTAGTTTTGAAATCACCATTTCTTTTAAAGTATCAGCAACATAGATACTATTTTTTGGGTCTTGTTGACTTAATTCAACATTAACATAAACTTTCTCATCAAAAATATTATTAGCGATTTTTGATGTAGGAACATATCCACAAGCACCTAAAAATAAACCTATACAAAAAATCAAAATCTTTTTCATTTGATTACTAGATTAACTAGCTTTCCTTCCACATAAATTTCTTTAACTATACTTTTACCTTCGAGCCATTTAGCGGTATTTTCTTTTGCAAAAGCTAAAATTTCTTCTTTACTCGCACTACTTGAAATTTCAAATTCAGCCCTTTTCTTACCATTGATACTTACAGCTAAATTTAAAGTATCTTTTACAAAAACCTCTTCCTTAAGTTCTAATTTTTTGAAATTTTTACATTTAAAAAGCTCCTCGCTAAGCTCAAAACAAACATGAGGAATAATAGGCTCTAAAATATTTAAAATAATATAAAAAGCCTCTTGCTCCAAAGCTTCATTTTTACAAAGCGCTAAAGCATTTAAAGCTTCCATGCAAGCTGCAATTAAAGTATTAAAAGCAAAACTTTGATGATAAACTTCAAAAGATTTTTTCAAAGCTTCATATACCTTTAATCTTGCATATTTTTCTTCTTTATTTAAATTTTCTTGTTTTAATTCTACAAGCTCACCTTTTTTAACATTTTGCGCCCTATCATAGAGTTTACAAATAAATCTATAAGCCCCTTCAACCGCATCATCATTCCATTCAAGCTCTTTAGCCGGAGGCGCAGCAAAAAGTATAAAAAGTCTTGCGGTATCAGCACCGTATTTTTCTATAATCTCATCAGGATCTACAACATTGCCTTTTGATTTTGACATTTTAGCTCCATCTTTTAACACCATACCCTGAGTTAAAAGTCTATCAAAAGGTTCATTTTGTGTTAAATAACCCAAGTCTCTTAAAGCTTTTTGGAAAAATCTCGCATAAAGCAAATGCAAGATTGCATGTTCAATACCACCTATATATTGATCCACACTCATCCAATACTTTACACTTTTTTCATCTAAAGCTTTTTCCTGCCAAGTTTTCTCATCACTTGCAAAACGTGCAAAATACCAAGAACTTTCAAAAAAAGTATCTAAAGTATCACTTTCTTTTTGAGCCTCTTTGCCACATTTGGGACAAATACAATTTTTCCAAGTTGGATGTTTATCAAGTGGATTACCCTCACCTGTAATTTGCACATCTTCAGGTAGGGTAATAGGTAAATTTTCTAGTTTTTGAGGCACTATACCACAAATTTGACATTTAATCATAGGAATAGGCGCACCCCAATATCTTTGGCGTGAAACACCCCAATCACGAATTTTAAAATTTACAACCCTTTTTCCTATATTTTTAGCTTCAAACTGAGAAATAATTTTTAATCTTGCCTCATTACAATCAAGATTATCAAATTCTTGACTATGGATTAACTTTCCTGATTTTTGCGTATAAGGTAAATTTTCTTGAGTTTGAATAACTTGTTTGATAGCAAGATTATATTTTGTTGCAAATTCAAAATCTCTTTCATCATGAGCTGGAACAGCCATAACCGCTCCGCTACCATAATCAGCCAAGACAAAATTAGCCACCCATAAAGGAATTTTTTCTCCGCTTAAAGGATGAATGGCATAAATTCCTAAAAAATAACCTTCTTTTTCAGAACTTTGTCTTTCTCTTGGGCTTTGATTTTGAATAACTTTGATTTTATTTAATACATCTTGATTTAATAAATTTTGTGAAAGCAAATTTTGAACAATCTTATGTTCTGGAGCTAAAGCGATATACGAAACTCCATAAATTGTATCTGCTCTTGTAGTAAAAACTTCTAAAGAACTTTCTTTGGTTTTTTGCTTGCTTTCTTCGTCTAAATTTAAAGAAAATTCCAAACCTTCGCTTTTACCAATCCAATTTTCTTGCATAGTTAAAACTTGATTAGGCCATTTATCTTTTAATTCTTCTAAATCTTTTAAAAGTTCCTCAGCATAAGCAGTGATTTTTACATAATAACCTGGCATTTTTTTCTGCACTACTTCATGACCACAACGCCAACATTTTCCGTCTTCAACTTGCTCATTAGCCAAAACCGTTTGATCTTGTTCACACCAATTTACATTTGCTTCTTTAGTGTAAATCAAACCTTTTTCAAACATCTTAATAAAAAATTCTTGCTCAAATTTTGTATAAAGTGGATCTGAAGTAGCAAGCATTCTTTTTTTAGAAAAAGAAAAACCTAAAGAAAAAAGTTCTTTTTTCATATAAGCTATATTTTCATAAGTCCATGACTTAGGATGAATTTTATGTTTAATAGCTGCATTTTCAGCAGGCATACCAAAACTATCAAAACCTATAGGATGTAAAACATTAAAACCTATCTTGCGATAATATCTTGCTAAAACATCACCTATAGTATAATTTCTTACATGCCCCATGTGAATGCGTCCGCTAGGATAAGGAAACATCGATAAAATATATTTTTTAGGCAAATTTAAATCATCTTTTGGCTCAAAATATTCATTTTCATCCCAAATTTTTTGCCATTTTTTTTCTATTAAACTTGCTTCATAAGCCATAAATTCTCCTTACACTGTTCCTTTTTCATACATTGCACGATTGCGTTCTTTATCTTGTTTTCTTTTTGCTTTTTCAATTTCTTTATTTCTAAACTCAAGCACACTAAATTTAAACCATAATAATGTCGGACTTGCAACAAAGATAGAGCTTAAAGTTCCCGCTATAATACCTACAATTAAAGCCAAAGAAAATCCTTGTATCATTTCCCCGCCAAAGAAATAAAGTATCACAACGGTTGCTAAAGTCAACCCTGAAGTTAAAACCGTTCTTGATAAAGTTGCTGAAACACTTTCATTGATAATAGGTGCAAGTTCGGTTTTTTTACTTGTTTTAATGCCTTCTCTGATTCTATCAAAAATAATAATTGTATCATTCAAAGAGTACCCAAGCACAGTTAAAACAGCAGCCAAAGTATCTAGATTGACATCAATTTTAAATAAAGAAATTGCCCCTAAAGTAATCACAACATCATGAATTTCACTGATTATAGCCGCAAGAGCAAAACGCCACTCAAAACGCAACGCTATATAAATTAAAATTGCTATCAAAGATACAGCTATAGCCATAAGTCCTTTATTTCTAAGTTCATCACCTACTTTTGGACCTACCACATCAGCACGACGCACTTCAAATTTTCCCGTATCCTTTAAAAGAGTGCTTATATGCTCGCCTATATCATTGCTTACATTATCATTACTTCCTAAAAAGCGTATGGTTACTTCTTCATTACTTCCAAATTCAGTTACAGATAAATTTTGAAAAGTTCCTTGTTTTTCTAAAATTTCTCGAATTTGTGTTATAGGAGCTGCATTTTCATATTTAAGCTGAACTAAAGTTCCTCCGCTAAAATCAATGCCATATTGCAAACCCCTATCCCAAAGCAAATAAATAGAACCAAAAAACAAAATAAAAGAAAGAGAAATAGCAGCAAAACGCATTCTCATAAAATCATAAATTTTCTTTTCGCTAAAAAACTGCATTATCTTCTCCTATAGCCAAACCAAAATCTTGTATTATTACTTTTTTCTATGCGTTGCATAAAATAATCAAACATTCCATGAGTTCCCAAAATAGCTGTAATCATAGAAACAACGATACCAATTCCCAAAGTCACAGCAAAACCTTTAACTGCTCCTGTTCCATAAGCATAAAGTGCTACCGAAGTAACCAAAGAAGTGATATTTGAATCTATAATCGCACTCATAGCATTTTTATAACCTTGTTCTATGCTAGCTCTTATATTTACTCCATCTCGCAAGAGTTCTCGTATGCGCTCATTGATAATCACATTTGCATCTACTGCCATACCCACAGTTAAAACAAGTCCTGCCATCCCTGGTAAAGTTAAAGTTGCTCCAAACATAGCCATAACGGCAACTACTACCAAAACATTAACTAGCATTGCAATATTTGCAAAAATTCCTGCCACACCGTAATACATCATCATAAATACTACAATAAAAACCGATGCACCGATTAAGGCTATCATACTCATTTTAATACTATCAGCACCTAAAGATGGTCCTATGCTTCTTTGTTCAAGTAATTTTACAGGCGCAAGCAAAGCTCCACTTCTTAAAGCTACCGCCACATCGCGTGCTTCTTCTTGAGTAAAAGCTCCACTGATTTGCCCACTACCTCCACCTATGCGTTCATTGATAGATGGAGCAGAATATACTTTATTATCAAGTACAATAGCAAGACGCTTTCCAACATTTGCTCCTGTATAATCAGCAAATTTTTTAGAACCCTCGGCATTTAAAGTAAAATTAATCACAGGATAATTACTCTTATCACTAATCCCTACTCTAGCATCAGTAAGCATAGATCCATCTAAAATAGGTATACTTTTTAAGGTATATTTTAAATTTGGATTTCTAGAATCAGGCACTAAAATCAGTCCATAACTCGCAGCCTCAGCATCGCTCATTGTAGAAGCTTGACCCATTTTAGAATCATCAACTTCCATAAGTTGCAAATGTGCTGCTTTTGTGATGCGTTCTTTTGCTCTTAGTTCATCTTCTTTGGTTTTAATCCCTGCAAGTTCAACCAAAATCTTATCATCACCTTGTTTAGCAACTGTTGGCTCTGCTAAACCAAATTGATCAAGCCTATTTCTTATGGTTTCAACTGCTTGCAAAAGTGCAAAATTTTCTATATTTTTTACTTCTTCTGAGGTAAAAGAAATTTTATAGTGCATATTTTCACTTTGTATATTAATTCCTTTTATTTCTTTAAGCAAATTTTCGACTTTTGCAATATCTGCATTATCAAGCAAAGTAAATTCTAAAATATCATCATGGATATTTAAGCCATCATTTAAAATATTTTCTTTATTAAAAGAATAACTCAATGAAGATGCAATTGATTTTATTTTAGATTTTACAGCTTCTTCATTATCTACACCTAAGAGCATATAAAGCCCACCTTGCAAATCAAGCCCTAAATTAATCTTCGCACCACGTTCTGACTGCAAAAAAGAAGGGAGTGAAAAAGCCACTCCAAAAATAAATACCGCCATAAAAATAATCAAGCGATAATTGATTTTAGAATTACGCATCAATTTTCTTTGCTATAAATTCTCTTGAAATTTTTGCAGTAACATTGTCTTCATTAAGCTTAACTTTGATAAAATCCTCCTCTGGTTTTACGACTTCACAAATAAGTCCGCCATTAGTGATGATTTTATCTCCTTTTTGCAAAGACTCAAGCATTTGTTTATGTGCTTTTGCTTGTTTTTGTTGTGGTCTAATTACCAAGAAATAAAAAATTGCAAATAACACTACAAGAGGTAACAATGAAGTTAAAATTGAATTTTCTGCCATATTTTTCCTTTATTCCAAAAAAATTAAACACTAATTCTATCATTTTTAAAATAATAAAAGTCTTTTTTATTGCAATTTTACTTTCAAATTCTATTTATCTATCATTTTTTGAAAATATTTTTACACAAACCATTAGCCCATTTTTAGCTATTTGGGGGTTAGTTTTACTTCTAAAAAGTAAAAATTCTAAACAATATTTTTGGATAGGTTTTTTTGTAGGGATTCTTTGGTTTTGGTGGATTGGTTTATCTTCAATTTATTTTAATCTAAACTATTTAGTACCAATTATACCAATTATCATTGGTTTTATTTATGGACTACTTTTTAGATTATGTTATTTATTAAAATTTGATTTTTTAAGGCTTTGTGGAATTTTTTGCATAAGTTTTATCCATCCTTTAGGATTTGATTGGCTTAATTGGGGAATTTTTACAGTTTATGGTTTTTTTGACCCAAGTTATCGTGGTATTATTTGCATATTTTTAATAGCATATTTCATCTATGAGGGTTATATATCAAGATATTATAAAATAGCGATTGTTCTTATTTTATTCTTTAGTGGATTTCAATATAATGAAAAACAAGCTCAAACTCTTAATTTAAACTACAAACTCATCAATACTAATATCTCTCAAAATCAAAAATTTTTACAAGAAAATTTAAAATCAAATTCTGATATCTTAATTCAAGATATACTTCAAGCTATAAATGAAAAAAAAGAACTTGTAATCTTGCCTGAAACCGCTTTTGCTTTTGATTTAAAAAATACCAAATATGAGCTCATGCTTAAAGAATTATCTTATAAAATCACCATTATTACAGGAGCATTTCATGTTGAAAAAGAACATACTTACAATAGCACTTATATCTTTAAAAAAGGCAATGTCTATATTTTAAATAAGCATTTTTTAGTTCCCTTTGGTGAAGAAATTCCATTTTTTAAAGACTTAACAAAAAAATATTTTCTCAAAAATATTGAAGAATTTTCCAAAGGTCCTATACAAAGCAAATATAAATTAGATAATCAAATTATCACAAATGCAATTTGTTATGAAGCTACCAAAGAACAAAACTATCAAAATTCACAAATTATTATAGCCCTAAGCAACAATGCTTGGTTTAATAATAGTAGCGAATACAAACTCCAGCAACTCTTAATGAAATTTTATGCAAGTAAATATGGGGTTAGTGTTTATCATGCTACAAATGGCAAAGAGAATATAGTTATACTCCCTAAAAAGCTTTTAAGCAAAGATTGGAAAAATTTATCCAAAGAAATATTTAATGATAAAAAATAATATTAAAATTTTAATTTTAAAGTAATTTAAGTTATTTTATATTATAATTCTGTCAAACAATATTTTGACTTAGAGGGGTTTTTACCCCAAAGCTAAATTAATTTAGCTTCCTTCCTAACTTTTATATTTATGAGGGATATTGAAAAATATCCCTCTAAGTCAAAAATTAATATAACTTTATTAATTCTTTATAATTATACAAGCCTTGTTTAAGCTTGTATAATATTGTTAATTTTTTAAAGTAGCTTTTTAAACTGTTCTAGAGCATCAAGTTTTTCCCAAGGATAGTCCTTTTGTCCTACTTGCCCACGAGCTGCTACATCCGCATAAAGAAAAGTTTCTTTACTTGGTTTATCCAGATGAAATTTATCACGGATCCAATTTGGCGTTAAAGAGAAATTTTGCATTACAAAATCACTTAAAACATCGTCATTTACACTGGTATTTGTGCCCATACAATCCACGCTTACCGAAGTAGGTTTTGCAACACCTATAGCATAACTAAGTTGAACTATACATTTTTTAGCAAGCCCTGCTGCAACTATGTTTTTAGCTAACCATCTACCTGCATAAAGTCCACTTCTATCAACTTTAGTATAATCTTTGCTCGATTGCGCACCACCACCTATTGGAGAATAACCTCCAAAACTATCTACTATAAGTTTTCTTCCTGTTAAACCACTATCATGTAAAGAAGAATGATTAACATATTTACCAGTTGGATTGATTAAAATTCTAGTCTTATTAGGATCAAAAAGTTCTTTTGGTAAATTACTATCTAAGATAAGTTTCATCACTAAAGATCTTAAATCTTCTATTTTCATACTTTCAACACAAGGTGCAGAAACTACTATAGTATGAATACTTTGCGGTTTGCAATTTTCAAAATTCGCCTTAGTGCCATAATCTATAGTCACTTGAGTTTTAATATCCACTCCAAGTTCATGTGGATTTGCTTTTGCATAAGCATAAACTCTATCACATAGCATTCTTGCATAACTAATAGCTGCTGGCATATATTCCTCAGCTTCGCAACTTGCAAAACCAAACATAATGCCTTGATCACCTGCTCCTGTTTCGCCATCTTCTTGATCGACACCTTGGTTGATATCAGGACTTTGTTCATTTAAAAACACCATAACATCAACCTCATCAGGATGTAAACACTGCTCTTTGCTAAAATGGCCTGCTCCGTCATAACCAATGTTTTTTAAAACATCTTTAACTAAATTATCGTAATCAGCTTTACTAAGTTTGTGATTTGACTTAACTTCGCCTCCTATCACAACCTTATTTCCTGCGACAAAAACCTCACTCGCCACCCTTGAATTTTTGTCATTTTTCAAGAGTATATCCACTATCGTATCAGCGATTATATCAGCGCACTTGTCTGGATGACCTGCACTTACGACTTCTGAAGTGAATAGATACATAAAAAGTCCTTTCATTTAAAATGAACCACAATTGTATCCAAATAAACTTATCAAAGCTTGATAAATTAAAAATTCTCTAAAATTAAGCAAAAGTTAGTTAAAATCAACTTTTGATATAAAAAATATTTAAAAGGTTTTTATGTTTTCTAAAATCATTCAAAGCTACGCTAAAGGCAACCTCATAGTTCAAATTTGCATAGGTATAGCACTAGGAATACTTATAGGCATTAGCTCTAAAGAAATATCTGAAATTGCAAATTTACTTGGAATACTTTTTACAAGTGCCTTAAAAGCTATCGCTCCTATGCTTGTTTTTATTTTAATTTTAACCTCAATTTGCACTAAAGATTTTTCTCAAAGTGGTGCTAAGATCAAAAATATTATCATTTTATATATAGTAGGCACCTTTTTTGCTTCAGCTTGTGCAGTTCTTGCTAATTTTTTCTTCCCTGTAAAGCTTGTTTTAGATGGAGTTCAAACTGCTACAAACTCATCTCCAACCCACATGAGTGATATTTTCAAAGATCTTTTATTTAAAATTGTCGATAATCCCATAAATGCTCTTTCAAGCGGAAATTATTTAGGAATTTTAACTTGGGCAATAGCTGGAGGTATAGCATTAAAACACTGTTCTAACGAAGCAAAACAAGTTTTTATAGATATCAATGAAGGGGTTTTAAAAATCGTTAAATTTGTAGTAAAACTTGCCCCTTTTGGAATTTTTGGACTTGTGGCTAATTCTGTAGCACAAACAGGAGCACAAGGTTTGCTAAGTTATGTAAAACTTTTAATTTTACTTGTAGCTACTATGCTTTTTGTTACTTTTGTTATCAATGCCTTAATAGTCTTTTTTTATACAAGAAAAAATCCTTTTCCTTTAATTTTTATCTGCTTAAGGCACAGTGCATTTTTTGCCTTTTTTACAAGAAGTTCAGCGGCAAATATTCCTGTAAATATGGCACTTTGCGCTAAACTTGGCATAGATAAAGAATTTTATGGCATTTCTATACCTTTAGGAGCTACTATCAACATGGCAGGAGCAGCAGTTACTATAGCTATTTTAAGTCTTACTGCAGCCAATACCGTTGGTATAGAAATCAGTCTTTTACAAGCCTTTTTATTAAGCATTATTGCCACCTTTGCAGCTTGTGGGGCTAGCGGAGTTGCGGGCGGATCTTTACTGCTTATACCTTTGGCTTGTTCTTTATTTAATATAGACTATGATATTGCTATGAAGGTAGTTGCCATAGGTTTTATTATAGGGGTTATTCAAGATAGTGTTGAAACTGCTTTAAATAGTTCTACAGATGTTCTTTTTACAGCAATTTGTTCTAAAAATGAATTAAATTACAATATCAAATAAGGTAAAAACATGCGTCATCTCATCACTACAAAGGATTTTAATAAAGTCGAAATTATGGAGCTTTTTAAAGAAGCAAGTGATTTCTTAGATGAAAAACCTAGGACTTTTCTTGAAGGAAAAAGCATCACGACAATTTTTTTTGAAAACTCTACACGCACCCTTTCATCTTTTGAAAGCGCTGCAAGAAGATTAGGTGCTAGGGTTTTACGCCTTGATGTTTCAAGATCAAGCTCTAGCAAAGGAGAAACTCTTTATGATACTGCTGCTAATTTAGATGCCATGAGTCCTAATGCTATTGTTGTAAGACACGCAAACTCAGGAGTTCCTTTGATATTAGCAAAGCATATGCATTGTCCAGTTGTTAATGGAGGAGATGGAAAACACGCCCATCCTACCCAAGCTTTACTCGATTTGTTTACGATTTATAATCATTTTCAAGGTAATGTTGAAGGTAAGAAAATTTGCATCGTAGGTGATATTAAAAACTCTCGTGTAGCAGCGTCCAATATAGAGCTTTTAAGTAGATTTAATCTTGATATTACCCTAGTAGCTCCACCACATTTTATGCCTAATACCCATCTTAAAAAACATTATAAGCTTGATGAGAATATCATAGCAAATTCAGATATTATCATGAGTCTTAGAACACAAACAGAAAGACATAATAAAACCGTTTATGCTTCACTTAAAGACTATGCAAATGATTTTTGCATTCAAAAAAGCTTAGCAAAAGATAAAAAGCTTATTTTACTACATCCAGGCCCTGTAAATCGCAATATTGACATAAGCGATGAAATGATGAGCGATGAAAGGACTTTAGTTTTAAAACAAGTTAAAAATGGAGTGGCCATTAGAATGGCTGTTCTTAAAAAACTCATATTAGAAAATGAAGGATAAAAAATGTTAGAATGGGATTTAAGTGCTTTATTTCACGATAAAGAAGCGTTGCAAAATTTTACACAAGATCAAATCCAACAAAGTTTAAATTTCAAAAAAAACTATGAAAATAAACTTTATACATTAAATGCTAATGAGTTTTTACAAGCTTTAAAAGATTATGAAATTTTAAATCAAGCTCTTGGCAAAATCATGACTTATACTTATTTGCTTTTTGCTAAAAACACTCAAAATGGTTCTTTTTACGCACAATACGAAGAAGAATGCAAAAAAATAGAAGAAAATTTACTCTTTTTCGAGCTTGAATTTTGCGAGTTAGCTCCTGAGAAAAGTCAAAAATTTACAACTTTTTGCAAAGATTATGATTTTTATCTTTCTAATTTATTGCAAAACAAACGCTATAATCTTAGCAAAAACGAAGAACGCATTATGCTCTATCTTTCCAATACAGGTGCAAATGCTTTTAGTAGACTTTTTGATGAAAGTATGAGCGCTTTAAAAATCCCTTTTGAAGGTAAAAAACTTAGCGAAGAAGAAGTTCTAAGCAAAATGTATGATGAAGATAGAAAAATACGCAAAAAAGCTGCTAAAAAATTCAGTAAAGTTTTGCAAAAAAATAGCAGACTTTTAAGTTTTATTATCAATATGATAAAAACAGAAAGAAAAAACATAAGCTTATTAAGAGGTTATGAAAATACTGAAATTTCAAGACATATCAGCAATCAAATTTCACAAAAAAGCGTTGATTCTTTGATAGCAAGTGCGCAAAAACATTTTAACTTAGTATCGCAATTTTACAAAAGAAAAAAACAAATTTTAGGCTATGATGAGCTTAAAGACTATGACAGATATGCACCCATAGGAAAAGAAGCAAGTTTTGATTTTAAAACAAGTAAAAATATTGTTTTAGAGGCATTTCAAGCTTTTTCTCCTCAATTTTATGATATAGCAAAAAATGCTTTTGATCAAGGTTGGATTGATGTTTATCCGCAAGAAAATAAACAAGGGGGTGCTTTTTCGCATTCTGCAACTTCTGATGCACATCCTTTTGTTTTATTAAACTACACCAATAAAAGACGCGATCTTTTTACACTTGCACATGAATTAGGACACACTATCCATCAAAAACTTTCTTATAATGTAAGCTATTTAAATCAAAACACGCCTTTAACCACCGCAGAAACAGCTTCAGTTTTTGCCGAAATGCTCGTATTTGATTTTATTAAAGATAAGTTAAAAAAAGAAGAACTCTTATCTTTATATGCAAATAAAATCGAAGATATTTTTGCAACTTTTTATAGACAGATTAATTTTACTTGTTTTGAAAGACGCTTACATGCTCAAGAAAATGAACTTAGCACCGAAGAAATCAATAAAATTTGGATGGAAGAATCTCAAAAGATGTTTCAAGACAGCGTAAAACTTACAAAAAATTATGCTTCTTGGTGGAGTTATATTCCTCATTTTATCCATTCTCCTTTCTACTGCTATGCTTATGCTTATGCACAACTTTTAGTTTTAGCTCTTTATGGACTTTACAAAAGTAAAAAATGTGAAAATTTTAAAGAACTTTATATCAAAATGCTTTCTTTAGGCGGAAGTGTGAGTCCAAAAGAACTAGTAGGAATGTTTGGCTTTGATATAGAAGATGAAAATTTTTGGGAAATAGGCATAAAAGAAATTCAAAAACTCATCAATGAATTTATGGAGTTACAATCATGCTAGAAAAAATTTTAAAAAATGAAAATTTTATCCATACCATGCAAAAGCATTGCCATGAGATTATTTCACATCTTATAGAAGAAAATATAGAATTTTCAATAGTTGCAAATACAAATTTCATAGATTTTAATCCTGAACTTCCCAAAGAGCTTGATGTTAAACAAAATCCTTATGCTCTTTTTGCTCTTGGAGGATACACCTTTGAATCCATACAACTAAATAAAGATTTCATTCAATTTCACGCAGGTTTTGGCAATGATGATTTTGATAGTTTTGTAAAGGTTGATTTAGGAGCTATCACGCAAATTCAAATAGAAAATAGCATTTTATTTGTTAATTTTAGCCTTTATAAACGCGAAGATAGCAAAAATTTACAAAAATCGAAAAATATATTTTTAAATAATCCAAAAAATAAAGATATTTTCAAAAAATGAATCTATTTGAAGATTTAAATGATAGTCAAAAACAAGCGGTAAGCCACATTGATGGAGCCATGCTTATCCTAGCAGGCGCAGGTAGTGGAAAAACCAAAACTATCACCACTCGTCTTGCTTATCTTATCGGTGAAGTAGGCATCCCCTCACATAACACTCTTACTCTTACTTTTACAAATAAAGCAGCTAGTGTTATGCGTCATAGAGCATTAAATTTTCTACAAGGCAATCACAATCCTTTGCTTTGCACCTTTCATAAATTTGGACTTTTATTTTTAAAACTCCATTTTGAAAGATTGGAGCGTAAAAATAGTTTTATTGTTATCGATACAGATGATACAAAAAAAATAATTAAAGACTTAATCCATGATAAAAACAAAGATAATGTCTATGATATTATCCAATACATATCTTATTGCAAAAATGAAGGCAAAAGAGTAAGCAATGTCTTTGAAGATTTAAATTTACTAAAAGAACATAATTTTGAAAAATATCAAAATGAATACAAATTTGCCAACTATTACCGTGCTTATGAAGAATACTTATTAAAACAAAATTTTGTAGATTTTGATGATCTTTTATTGCTAAGCAATCTCATTTTAGAAAATGATATAAATTTTGCCAAAGAACAAAGCTTACTTTATAATTACATTACAGTTGATGAGTATCAAGATACTAATACCTTGCAATATAAAATTCTAAAAAATCTATGTTGTATGCATGAAAATATCACAGTTGTTGGTGATGATGATCAAAGTATTTATAGTTGGCGTGGAGCAAAAATTGAAAATATTTTAAATTTTCAAAATGATTTTAAAAATGTTAAACTTGCAAAACTTGAACAAAACTATCGTTCAGTAGGGACTATTTTACAAGCAGCAAATAATCTCATATCTCACAATGAGCAACGACTTGGAAAAACTTTAATCTGCACTAAAGATACTGGGGAAAATATTAAAATATTAAAAAACGAAAACGAAAAAGATGAAGGTTTATATATCGCTCAAGAAGTGAAAAAATTGCTAAATTCTGGAGTAGAAGCTAAAGAGATCGCCATTTTATTTCGAGTTAATGCACTATCAAGAGCAATAGAAGAAGCATTTATGAAGAAACAAATTTCTTATAAACTACTTAGTGGTATGCGTTTTTATGAGAGATTAGAAATAAAAGATTTAATCTCGTATCTTAGACTTATCTTAAATCCAAGCGATGATTTGTCGTTTAAACGTATTATTAATCGCCCCAAAAGATCCATAGGAGAAAAAGCCCTAAAAAATTTAGAAGAATATGCAAAAAAACGTCAAATTTCACTTTTTGATGCCCTATGCGAAAGCGATGGTGGTGTAGGAATTTTAACAACAAAAAAAGCACAAAATGAAGCAAATATTTTTATACAAAATATTCACACTCTAAAAAGCTACGATAATGCAAAAAAGGTTTTTGACAATATAGAAGAATTATTTAAAATCAAAGATTATTTTTCAGAGCAAGATGATGGAGATGAAAGAATCAGAAATCTTGATGAGTTTTATGCTAATCTAAGAGAAAAACTCAAAGAAGATCCCGAAGCTTCTTTAGAAGATCTACTTAGTGAAATTTCTTTATTAAGTGATCAAGATAATTTAGATGAAGAATGTGTTTGCTTGATGAGTATTCATGCTAGCAAAGGTTTGGAATTTGATTATGTTTTTATAATAGGCTTTGATGAAGGATTTTTTCCTTTAAATAGCGAAGAAAATCTCGAAGAAGAACGCCGTCTTGCTTATGTTGCCATCACTCGCGCCAAGAAATTTCTCACAATAAGTGTTGCAAATTCTCGTTTTTATCATGGTTCAAGAGCAAATATCAATCCTAGTCGCTTCTTAGAAGAAAGTAAATTAATCAATGAAAAATCAAAAAATCAAAATATACAAAAAACTAGTTTTTGCAAAGGAGATCTAGTTAAACATAAAATTTTTGGCATTGGCAGGGTTGTTGAAGTTAATAAAAGCGGAAAAGAGGAAAAGCTTAATATTAATTTTGGTGGTATAATGCGTGTAATCATGGCAAGCTTTGTGGAAAAAGCAGTATGAACAAGATCTTTGCAGCCTTTAAACCAAAGGGTTTGAGTTCTAATGCCTTTTTAAGTACTTTAAAGAAAAAATATAAAAATAAAAAAGCAGGATATTCTGGCACTCTTGATCCTTTCGCCAAAGGGGTTTTAATCGTTGCATTTGGACAATACACAAAACTTTTCCGTTTTTTAAAAAAAACCCCAAAAACCTATAAAGCTACTTTATGGCTTGGAGTTTACTCCTTAAGTCTTGATGATCAAAATATAAAAGAAATTCAAAATATAAAAGAATTTGATCTTGCAAATTTAAAACAAATCATTGATCAAATGCAAGGAATTATCTCCTATACACCACCTCAATTTAGCGCCAAAAGAATCAATGGAACTCGCGCCTATGAACTTGCAAAAAAAGGTATAGAAGCAAATTTAAAACCTTGTCAAATGGAAGTATTTGATTGTAAGATCTTAAGCTATAATCATCCTTTTTTAAATATTGAAATCACAGTCAGTGAAGGTGCTTACATAAGATCTTATTGTGAACTTTTTGCTAGAAAACTAGGTATTAATGCGACTTTAAGCTCTTTAGAGCGCATTAAAGAAGGCAAATTTGTTTATAATAATGAGAAAAGCTTAAATGTGTTAAAATACATTAACCTAAAGCCAAATTTTATCAAGGATTTAAATAAACTCGAAAATGGTGCTAAAATTTTTGTCGAAGAATTAGAATTTCATGATGAAGGAGATTATTATATTGAAACAGAAAAATATTTTAGCATAATTAATATTAAAGAAAATACAGTAAAATATCTTCTAAATAAGGTTGAAAAATGTTAATATTATCAAGAAAAGAAAATGAAAGTATAATTATCGGAGAAGGTATAGAAATCAAAGTCGTTCAAACAGGGAAAGGATATGCCAAAATAGGTATAGAAGCTCCAAAATCCCTTATGATACTTAGAAAAGAACTTGTTCAACAAGTAAAGGATGAAAATTTGCATTCTGTTGTTCAGAATGATATTAAACTTGATGACTTAAGCAAAAAACTAATCAAATGAAAGCTTACGCTAAAGCAAATATTTTTTTAAAACTTACCGGTTTTGACTCAAGAAAATATCATCTTTTAGAATCACGATTTATACTTTTAAAAGATGTTTTTGATGAGCTTGAGCTTGTTGACAAAGAATCAGATTCTAAAAAAGAATTTGAAATCATTAGTAATTTTAAATGCGAAAATAATATTATTCAAAAGGCTTATTTGCTACTTTCTAGAAGATATAATAACGAATTAAAAGAATTATTTAGCAAAAAAAGTCTAAAACTCACAAAAAATATCCCAGTATGTGCTGGGCTTGGTGGTGGAAGTAGCGATTGTGCGAGTTTTTTACTACTAATAAATGAAACCCTAAATTTAAAATTAAACCTACAAGAACTTATAAATTTAAGCATACAACTAGGAAGTGATATTGCCTTTTTTTTAAGTGGCTTTCACTCTGCTAATGTAAGTAGCTGTGGCGAAATTATAGAAGAATTTGAAGATGACATACCTAATTTAAAATGGACTTTTCCACAAATATCTTGCCAAACTAAAGCTGTTTATGATGAATTTGATAGAGGAATATTTGACTTTCAAAAAAACAATAATCAAGCGCAAATATACAAAAAACTCAGCACAAAAGAGTTGTTACAAAATTTTAAAAACAAAGAATTAAATGATTTATTTACTCCTTGTGCAACTTTATATCCTAAAATGAAGTCTTACTTACAAGAAGATTTTTTTCTAAGCGGTAGCGGTAGTAGTGTTTTTAAGGTTGATCGATGAAAATTATTGCGAGAAATAAAAAAGCTTTATTTGATTATAGCATCATAGAACGCTTTGAAGCCGGAATTGTCCTTAAAGGAAGTGAAGTTGTAGCCTTAAGGGCAGGAAGAGCAAATCTTAAAGACTCTTTTGTTCGCATTATAAAAAATGAGATTTTTTTACTTAATTCTCATATTTCATTACTTCATACTACACACTCTTTCTATAAACACGAAGAAAGAGGCGCTAGAAAGCTTTTAATGCATAGAAAGCAAATTGATAAATTATTAGGTAAAGTAAGTATAGAAGGATATACTATCGTTGCATTAGATCTTTATTTTAACACAAAAAATAAAGTAAAAGCTACCCTTGCTTTAGCTAAAGGGAAAAATTTGCACGACAAGCGTGAAACTTTAAAGAAAAAGCAAGCCGATTTAGAAGCTAAAGCTGCTATGAAAAATTACAAATAAAGGAAAATAAATGAAAAAAATTTCAGCCCTATTTTTAATAAGTTTAGCATTTTTTCTTAATGCTTGCTCCAAGGAAGAAGAAATTCAAAATGATTTTATGTTTGAAGAGTATCACAAAGGAGATAAAATAGTCTTAAATAGTGTAAATGGTGGAAGCAAAACTTTAATAAGAACAGATAAAGGTTTTGTGGTGGAAGGAGAGGAAGGAAAAGTTCTAATGTTTGATTTTTTTGGCACTTTTTGCACCCCATGTAAAGAAGAAGCTTTAGATCTTAGCAAACTTTGGAAAAATAATTCTAGCAAATTTATCATTATAGGACTTACACATTTTGAAGATGTTAGCGATGAAACAGTTAAAAAATTCGCGGATGATTATGGTGCTTACTATTTTCTAAGCAATGACAGCTCTAATGATCGTATTATTGCTCAAATTTTAAAAGATATAGACTATCAAAATATGGAGCAACTTCCTTTTAAAGTTGTTTTAAAAAATGGAATTTATCAAAAAATAAGCGATTACTGGAATAATAATACTCCAACAAATTTTTATCTTGGTAAAATTCCAACAGAACTCATGCAAGAAGATTTAAATAAAATCTACAAAGGAAAATAATGCCAAAAACCCAAACTCTAGAGCAAACAAAACTTAGTGAACCAAAAATGTATAAAGTTATACTCTTAAATGATGATGTAACAACCATGGATTTTGTTATAGAAATTTTGATGAATATTTTTCATCAAAACCTTGAGAAAGCAAGTCAAACAATGTTAGAAATTCATCACAATGGTTCTGGAATTTGTGGCATTTACACCCAGGAAATAGCTCTTTCAAAACAAAAAAAAGTTATGGATGCGGCTAAACTTGCTAATTTTCCACTACAAGCAAAGGTGGAAGAAGAATGAAATACCAAGAAAATTTACAAAAATATCTTGATAATGCCAAAAATCTAAGCTTAATAAATCACCATGAATTTGTTACCTGTGAGCATGTACTGTTTGCATTACTAAAACTAAGCACTGATTTTAAGGATATATTTGAAGAATTTTCAGATGGAGATCTTGAACTTCTAGAAACTGAATTAAAAAATTACATTTCTCAAAACAATCAAGTTATTAAACAAGAAATAGAACCTACAATATCTGTTGTTTTAGATGAAATCTTACTTTCATCTAAAAATAAAAATAATGAAATTAAAATTATAGATTTTTTAGAAAAGCTCATACAGGATTCAAGAAGTTATTCTAGCTATCTCTTAAAAAAACACAACATAAATCTTAACAAAATTCAAGAACTTCAAAATCATGAAAATATACAAAATTTAAACAACCACACAAGTGATTTAACACTTTTGGCTCAAAATGGCAAGATTGATCCTTTAATAGGAAGAAAATTTGAACTTGAAAGAATGATGCAAATTCTTTCACGTCGCAAGAAAAATAATCCTATTTTAGTAGGAGAGGCAGGAGTTGGCAAAACGGCCATTGTAGAAGGATTAGCATTAGCTATTGCGGAAAAAAAGGTGCCTAAAAACTTACAAAATGCAAAAATTTTTAGTCTTGATATGGCTAGTATACTTGCGGGAACAAAATACCGTGGAGATTTTGAGAAAAGAATTAAAGAAATTTTAAATGAACTTGAGAAAATACCCAATGCTATTTTATTTATTGATGAAATTCACACTATAGTAGGAGCTGGAAGCACAGGAGAATCTCATACTGATTTTTCCAATCTTTTAAAACCAGCTCTAAGTAATGGAACTTTAAAATGCATAGGTGCAACAACTTTTATGGAATATAAAAATACTTTTGATAAAAATAAACCCCTAAGTCGCCGTTTTGCTAAAATAAATGTAGATGAACCAAGCCAAGAAGAAAGCTTGCAAATTCTTAAAGGATTAAAAAACAAATATGAAGAATTTCATCATATAAAATTAAACGATGAAATTCTTCAATATGCTGTAATTTGGGGTAAAAAATTTTTTAATGATAAATTTTTACCTGATTGTGCTATAGATCTGATCGATGAACTTGGCGCTTCTTTTGCTTTAAATCCAAAAGCTAAAAAAAATGCCAATTTAAAAGATTTAGAAAATGTTTTAGCAAAAATGACTCACCATCACAAAATATTTGAATTCGATCAAAATAAAGCTTTAATGAATTTAAAAACAAATTTAAAAGCAAAAATTTTTGGCCAAGATGAAGTTATAGATAGCCTTGTTTCATCACTTAAGCAAAGTTTCGCGGGGTTTAAAAATTCCAATACACCACGCGGAGTGTTTTTGTTTACTGGATCAAGTGGAGTTGGAAAAACAGAACTTTGCAAAGCTTTAGCTGAATTTTTAGGTTTAAATTTAGAACGCTTTGATATGAGTGAATATGCAGAAAAACATACTATAAGTAAACTAATAGGATCTCCAGCTGGATATATAGGTTTTGAAGAGGGTGGACTTTTAAGTAATGCTATTCGCAAAAATCCTTTCAGTCTTGTTCTTTTTGATGAAATAGAAAAGGCTCATCCTGATTTAAGCAATACCTTTTTACAGATTTTTGACAATGCTGAACTCACCGACAATAGCGGTCTTAAAGTAGATTTTAAAAATACAATCATTATTATGACATCTAATCTAGGACTTAAAGAAAGCAATGAGCTTGGTTTTTTAAGTAAAAATGAAGAAAAAAGTAATCGTGCTATCAAAGATTTTTTTGCTCCAGAATTTATTAATCGCATTGATAAAATTTTACATTTTAATGATTTAAACGATGCTATACTTGTTAAAATTATCGAAAAAGAACTTGATGAAATTTCTAAAAATTTAAATAATATAAAATTATCAGTGGATGATAAAGCCAAAATTTATTTAGCTAAAAAAGCCTATAATAAAGAATTTGGAGTAAGGCTTTTAAAACGCATAATTTCTGAGGAAATAGGAGAAAAAATCAGTGATGAAATTTTATTCGGAAAGCTTAAAAAAGGCGGTATAGCTAAAATCAAACTTGGTAAAAATGGAAAGCTCGAATTTATATTCTAAATTACTCAATGCACCTAAAAATGCTCCTGTATTTTTAAGTCAAAATTTAGAAGCTGATTTTATTGTAAAAGCTTATACTTTTGGTCTATTCCCATGGACAAGTAAACCTGTAACTTGGTGGTGTCCAGATCCTAGATGCATTTTAATTCCAAATCAAATTCACATCCAAAAAAATATGAAAAAATTTATTAATCTCTATCAAATTAAACTTGATTATGATTTTTTAAAATTAATTACATTATGTCGCGATACACGCTCTCAAAGCTGGATAAATGATGAATTTATTACCACTTATTATAAGTTATTTACCCAAGGCTATGCGCATAGCCTTGAACTTTATGAAAATAATGAACTTATAGGTGGAATTTATGGTTTAATTTTAGGCAAGGTTTTCTTTGGTGAAAGTATGGTAAGCATTAAAAAAAATGCATCTAAAGTTGCCATGATTAAACTTTGTGATTTATTAAAACCTTATGATTTTATCATAGATTGTCAAGTTTATAACCAACATTTAGAATTTATGGGTGCTCATAATATTTCTAGGAAAGAATTTTTAAATATTTTAAAAGAAAAATGCAATCAAGAAAGTGGTTTTAAAAATTTTAAAGATTTAATTACTTAAAAATAAGCGTGAAAATCACGCTTATGACATCGCTTTAGCAACTTCAGCAGAGCTTTCACGAATTTTCTCCATACACTCTCTTGCTTCTTTTGCAAGTTCAACACTCTGATTAACATCCTCTAAACCGCTTTTAATACTCTCAACCACTTGTGATGTAACATTACGAATAGAATTAATCGTAGTGGTAATTTCATTAACCGAATGCCCTGTTCTTTCAGCTAAATTTCTTACTTCATCAGCAACAACAGCAAAGCCTCTACCATGTTCACCAGCACGTGCTGCCTCAATAGCAGCATTTAAAGCAAGCAGATTAGTTTGATCAGCGATATCACTAATAGTCTGAATAATAGATTTAATTTCATCTGATTGTTGATTTAATGAGGAAACAAGATTTGAACTTTGAGACATCATATCAGCAATATTCTGAACATTTGAAACAGTGTTTTCAATTACACGATCTCCATCTTGAGTAAGATTATCATTTTTTTCTGCAAGTTCGCTTATGAGGCAAAGTTTTTCTTGATCTTTTTTAACTTGTTCGCTTATATCTGTAGCAAATTTAATAACCTTGTAAATTTTTCCATCATCATTTTTAACCGGATTATAACTTGCTTCAAGGTATACTTTTTTATTATTTCTTCCGTATCTTATATATTTACCTGATTGAAATTTGCCCTCTCTTAAATCTTCCCAAAATTGAACATAGTCCTTAGAGTGTCTATAATTAGAATCACAGAACATGCTATGATGCTTTCCTTTAATCTCATCAATATTAAAATCCATAGTTCTTAAAAAATTTTCATTAGCCGTAATAATAGTCCCATCAGGTTTAAATTCAATAATAGCCATAGAACGATTAGCAGCAGCAATAGTATTTCTAAGATCAAGCATTTCATAATGTCTTTGAGTTATATCATTGGCAAATTTAATAATTTTATAAACATGACCATTATTATCACTAATTGGAAGATAATTTGCTTCTAAATAAACATCTATCCCTCCCTTAGCTATACGTCTAAAAAGACCACTTCTAGCTTTTCCATCTCTTAAATCTTTCCAAAAATCACTATATGCTGAAGAATTAACAACTTCAGGCAAACAAAACATACTATGATGCTTACCCTTGATCTCTGAAAGGGAGTATTTCATAGTTGTTAAAAAATTTTGATTTGCCTCTAAAATAACGCCATCGGTAGTAAATTCAATTACCGCCATGGTATTCCCAATAGATCTTAAAATATCTCCTAAACCATTACATTTTTTTTCAAGTTGTTCAATTATTTTAGTATTATTTTTCTTAGCACCAAACATAAAACTCACCTTTTTAATAATAAATTATTTTAAAATTATATCATATTTATATAGTATTATTTACTTAAAATTATATTAATTTATAAGTTAAATATATCCTTTAAACCTACAATAATCATCTTAAACCCCATAGCAACAATAAATACTTGTGCTATACGAGAAAAAACATGTAAAATCAATTTTCCAACTATTTTTTCTATAGTAGCTGCAAAATGAAAAAGTATAAACATAAAAATAAAAGCTATCATTACTCCGCCAAGAGCAACATCAAGCCCACCATCTTCGGCTATAACAATAACGCTAGCTAAAGTTCCAGGCCCAACAAGCATAGGAAATGCCATAGGTATTAAACTCTGTCTTAAAATTTCCTTATCATCCATATCTTGATAAGAACTAAAATCCTTAGTTGCAATTTTTGTTGAAAAAAGTAAATTTTTAATAGCCATTATAATAAGAACCAAACCACCAGAAACCCTTAAATCATCCAATGAAACTCTAAAAATATAGTTCATAAATAAAGGTCCTGATAATAAAAACACCAAAACTATAGTAAAAGCTGTATAGAGAATAGTTCTAAAAAGTTTTTTTCGAAGCATTAAAGGCAATCCATCACTCATAGCCAAAAATTGAGTTAAATTACCAAAAGGATTTAATATAGCAAGTAAAGTAATTGCAGCAAAAAACATCAAATAAAGCTCAGAACCCATACTAGAAAACACTATCAATCCTTAGTTTTTACAAATTCCAAAGAAATAGAATTTACACAATGTCTTACATTTTTAGCAGAAAATCCTTCTCCTTCAAAAACATGACCTAAATGTCCATTGCAATTTGCACATACAATCTCGGTTCTAATCCCATCTTTATCAGGAATTCTTTTAACAGCCCCTTTTATTTCATCATCAAAGCTAGGCCATCCACAACCTGATTTAAATTTATCTTCGGATTTATAAAGCGAAGCTCCACATTGCTTGCATTGATAGATTCCTTTTTCATAAAAATCATTATATTTCCCACTAAAAGGAGCTTCTGTTCCTTTATTTAAAATTACTTTTTTTTCTTCTTCATTTAATTCTTTCATGATCTACCCTTGTAAAATAATTTTTATATTATATAATTAAAATTTCAATTTTAAATGATAAATTTTTACAATTTTCAAGAAAGTTTTAAATGCAAAAAGAATTTTTTCAAGAACTTCAAGATATTTTATATGAAAAAAATATAACTATAAAATTTCACTCTTTTCAAAATTTTTATGAAGACTTTAAAAGCCACAAATTTATTTTTAATCACGAGCATCAAAGCATTTTCAAAAAAAATACATCGCAACAAATTACCCTACTTCATCCTACGCGCATAAGAAGGCCTAAATTTGTCAATTCAACTCATGCGCTTGCTAAAATAATTCATTCAGTCGCTCATATAGAATTTAATGCAATTAACCTAGCTTTAGATGCGAGTTATCGCTTTAAAAATCTACCTTTGCAATTTTATTACGATTGGCTGGAGGTAGCAGATGAGGAAATTAAACATTTCAAACTTTTAAATTCAGCACTTAAAGAACTTGGTTACAAATATGGAAATTTTCCAGTGCATGATAATTTAGAATCTGCTCTAGAAGCTACAAAAGACTCTTTAAGCTTTAGAATGGGAGTAGTTCATAGAGGTTTAGAAGCTAAAGGGCTTGATGCCAACCCCTTTGTTGTTCAAAAACTTCAAAGTTCCAATCATTCCATTAAAAATCTTCTAATGGAATATCTTGAAATTATACTTAATGATGAAATAAAACACGTTAAAAAAGGAGATACTTGGTGGGAATTTGCAAATCAAAACAGGTATGATTTTATTGAGCTTTGCAAAACGTTTAAACAATTCTCTCTTGCGGGAAAAAAACTTAACATTCAAGCAAGAATCAAAGCTGGCTTCACTCAAGAAGAATGCGAAGTCATTGAAAAATTTTACTCTTGATTTCTTATCTTAAATTTTGAAACGATAATGGTATATAAAACCCGAATAATGCCATAAAGCACATACAAGCTTGCTAAAATTACTAAACTTTCAAGAGGGTAAAGATATAAAAATGAAAATATTATAATTAAAATAATCAAAACTTTTAAAACACTAGAACGATTAAAATCAAGCTTTTTAAAACTAGGATAACGTATATTACTTACCATTAAAAGCCCTAAAATTGCTTGAAGCACCAAAAAAACTACGCCATAAGGCTTTAAAAAATCATAACTGATAAACGCATAAGTCCATATAGCACTCACAACTGCTGCCGTAGGTATAGGAAGACCTATAAAAACGGAGGGTTCATAAGTGCCTGTGGTAACATTAAATCTCGCCAAACGAATAGCTCCAAAAACCACAAAAAAAGCTGTAATCAAAGATCCAAGTTTTCCAAAATCATAACCTATAGCCATATAAAAAAGAACCGCTGGAGCAACTCCAAAAGCTACTAGATCAGCCAAAGAATCAAATTCTACCCCAAATTTTGAAGTAGAATTTGTAAGTCTTGCAACACGGCCATCAAGCCCATCGCAAATCAAAGATAAAATAATATAAATCAAAGCTGTATAATAATTTCCATGTATTGAAGCTATAATAGAAATAACCCCTAAAAAAGCTGAAGCAGCTGTAAAAAGATTGGGTAAAATATAAATTAGTTGCGGTCTGTTATTCATTATTTTTCCTTACGCAAAATAGCCTAGCAATGAACCTGCTTTAATTTCATCATTTAAGCCTATATGAATTCTAGTATCTTTTGGTAAAAGTAAACTTATAGAGCCATTAATTAAAAAACCCATTCTATCTCCTGCTTTTAAATCATGAGAAATATTATCAAGCTTTAATTTTCTATCAAAAGAACCTGCATAGATTCGCAAGGCTATCGTTTTATTCTCTTTAACTTTTGCCAAAATAAAAGCTCTTTCATTCATCATTTTTACAGATTTTAATTCACTGCACAAAAAAAGCCCATGTCGTAAACGAATATCTATTATAGACATTGCAAAAGGTGTATTAAAATTCCCAGCATCATAAAGAGCATTTTTAATAGTAATTTCAACACATTCACCCAAATCTTTATGATGAATATTTTCTATTTTAGTAACCCTACCATCCATAGGTGCAAAAATAGCTTTTTCATCACTACAAACAAGTTCTCTTTTGGGCGCTCTAAAAAGAAAAATACAAATTACAATTAATACTAATAGCAAGATGGAAAAAGAATAAAAAATCCACACAAAAATAAAAATTAAGCTTAAAATAATAAGACTTAAATATCCATCTTTTGCAATAAAATCTTTCATTCTTCTATTTTAACTTCAGTTTTAACTTCTTCGAGTTCTTGTAAACGAGTTGGTAGACTATTTTGATCCTCAAACTCTTTAATAATCTCGCGCACTTTATTACCTTCAATAGTTTCTTCTTCATAAAGGGCTGCAACCATAGTCTCAATCGCTCCCTTATAAGTATTTAAAGTATCTTTAACATCTTTATAGCGTTCATCCAAGGTTTTCTTTACATAATCATCTAAAGATTCTGCCATCTTTTCAGAATAATCTTTGATAGTTTGTCCACCACTTAAGAAAGTATTTCTTTGTTTTTCAAGTACCATAAGTCCTGCAATTTCACTCATACCATACATAGAAATCATAGCTTTTATGATATCGGTTGCTCTTTCTAAATCATTACTTGCACCCGTTGAAATTTCACCTATAAACACTTCTTCAGCTGCACGACCACCCAAAAGTACATCTACTTCAGCGATAAGTTCATGTTTTTGCATTAAAAATTTATTTTCCTCAGGAGTATTTAAAGTATAACCTAAAGCCGCAAGACCACGCGGAATCACAGAAACCTTACTTACACGTTTTGCGCCTTTGGTAGTTTCAGCAATCAAAGCATGACCGCATTCATGATAAGTAACAATTTTCTTTTCTTTTTCATTAATACGACGTGATTTCTTCTCAAGCCCTGCTATAGCTCTTTCAACAGCTTCAACTAAATCATTTTGTTCTACATATTTTTTAGAATCCCTACCCGCTAAAAGCGCTGCTTCATTAATAATATTTGCAAGATCAGCTCCTGCAAGCCCTGCGGTTAAGCGTGCTATATCTTCTACTTTAACTTTTGGGGAGATTTTGACATCTTTCATGTGCACTTTTAAAATATCACACCTACCTTTAAAATCAGGTTTATCAACTAAAACTTGTCTATCAAACCTTCCTGGTCTTAAAAGCGCTGCATCTAAAACTTCTGGGCGATTTGTTGCTGCTAAAACAATGACTGGGGAACTTTCTGTCCCAAAGCCATCCATTTCAGCCAAAAGCTGATTTAAAGTTTGCTCTCTTTCATCGTTTCCACCCATCATGCCACTTGCTGCACGACTTTTACCAATAGCATCTATTTCATCTATAAAAACAATAGCAGGAGCTTCTTTTTTTGCATTTTCAAATAAATCTCTCACACGAGAAGCACCTACACCCACAAACATTTCTATAAAAGACGAACCTGAAACACTAAAAAACGGCACATCAGCTTCACCTGCAACTGCTTTTGCAAGCAAAGTTTTTCCTGTACCTGGAGGCCCAACAAGTAAAAGCCCTTTTGGAATTTTAGCTCCCAATTTAATATATCTTTCAGGATACTTTAAAAAATCTACAATTTCTTTTACTTCTTCTTTAGCTTCTTCAACACCAGCTACATCGCTAAATTTTACTTTAGGTTTTTCTGAATTTACAAGCTTCTTAGAACTTCCTATACCCAATATAGAACTTCCCATATTTTTTTGCATACGACTTGCCAAAAACATCCAAATACCAAAGAAAATAAATACTGGCAAAACCCATGAAAAAAGTATATCCGTAAACCAATTTGTTTCAGAATACGCACCATAAGCGATATTTTTACTATCTAGTAAACTCACAAGCTCAGGATCATTAACTTTTTTTGCTGTATAAACAGTATTGTGAGAGCTTGAAATCGCTTTGATTGTTGTTTGTCCTATACTAACTTGATTGATTTGTCCACTTTCAATAAGCTTTTTTAACTCAGAATAAGGGACATTTTTATTTACTTCATTGCCATTCAATGCCCCGCCAAAAGAACCATTGCCATCAAAAAATCCCTTAAAAATAATTATCATTACAATTGCAAAAATCGCAAAAATAAAAATGGGATTTTTGTTAAAAAAATTATTACCCTGCGGATTACCCTTATTATTTTGGGTATTATTATTCATTACTTATCCTTTTTTATTATTTTTATATACAAAACTACACCACTCATTGATTTGTATTTCATCAATGAGTTCCAAATCTTGAAATTTTTCTTTAATTCTTGTTGAATATTTATCTAAAATTCCTGACAAAATAAGTATAGCATTATCTTCTAAATGGTTTTTAATATCTTTTTCTAAAATTAAAATCACATCTGCAATGATATTTGCAACAATTAGATTATATAAACCATTTGCTTTATCTATAGATCCACACCAAGCCTTGTGAAAATCGACACCATTTAATCTTGCATTTTCTAAAGAACTATCAATAGCCAACTCATCAGTATCACAAATTTCAACATTACAACCAAACTTTGCCATAATAATACCCAAAATTCCACTACCACAACCAAGATCTAAAGCTCTTAATTTACTTTTAGAAAATTTTTGTAAAAATTTTACACAAGAATATGTGCTTTCGTGATGTCCTGAGCCAAAGGCTAAGGCTGGATTAATCTTTATATTTATACAATTCTTCTTTTCTTCTTGCCAAGTTGTATGGATGTAAACATTATCCACTAAGATAGGTTTTATGCCTTTTTTATATTCTTGTATCCAGTCCTTGTTTTCTTTCTCTACAAGACTTAAATTAGAAATAATTTTATGGTTTAAATTGAAAGTAGTTGTAAGTTTTTGAGCAAATATTTCAAGTGCCCATGAAAACTCTTCTAAACTCTCATGGGATCTAATGTAAACACCATTATCTTTCTCTTCTATGGCTTCTATACCTAAATCAAAAGCAAAATCAAGAAATAAATTTTTATACCGCTCTTCTACAATAAAGAACAATTCATAATATTTTTTTTGCATTTAGAATTTTAAAAATCAGCCTTTACTCAGCTGCACCTTCTCCACTTCCTGTTCCTAAAACATCTTCAAGTTTTTCCTTTAAAACTTGTGGAGTAAAAGGTTTTACAATATAGTTATTTACGCCAGCTTTTAAAGCAGTAATCACTTCAGCTTTTCCGCCCTCAGTTGTAACCATGATGATAGGCATATCTTCATATTTTTTCTCTGCTCTTACTTTTTTTACCAACTCCAAGCCATTCATTTCTGGCATATTCCAATCTGTAATTAAAACTTTTACATCTTCATTTTTAGTTAATAAATCCCAAGCTTCAACGCCATGCTCAGCTTCTAAAACATCATCGTGTCCAAGTCTTGTTAGGGTATTTTTAATAATCCTTCTCATAGTAGAACTGTCATCAACAACTAACAATTTCACAATTTCGTCCTTTCAAAGTTTTTATAGTTTTATTTTACCCTTTTTAGCCTTATTAATCAAGCTAAAAAATTTTAAAAAACAGCATTATATCATCTTTTACTTAAATTTTTACTCAAATATTATTATTTTTATACTTAACCGTAAATAAATATACACTTAAACCTAAAAGAAGCAAGCTCACTCCACCGATAAGATAAATCGCATAAATCATCTGAGAAAGATCACCAATAGCAAGTTTAAATACCAACATCAAAGCTTCTATAGCTAAAGCAATGATAATAGAACCCAAAAATCTCACCATAGTTTTTTGAATTCCACCTTCTTCTTTTTTTGTCCTTCCTAATACTTCTTGTTCGATCAAAGTTTTTGCCAAATCAAAAATAGCTAAAGCCAAAGTTATAGCGATGGTACTTTCAAACATATGTTCTATACCTATAGCTTGATTATCAAAAAGACTAAAAAAACCTTTTTGAAATAAAAAACAAGTAATCACAAATAAAACCAGTGCGAAGCAAAAATATACCGAACGACTAAATTGAGTAAAAACAAACTCAAATTTTCCTGCTTGAATAATCTTTAAAATATCTTCAAGCTTGATATCAATACAAACAACAAAAAGCAAGTTATTTTTATCATCGTAAATTGGCATAGAAGCTGTCACGCAAAGCTCATTATTTAAAACCGAAGGATAAGGATCGCTTAAAACACATCGTCTTAATTTTACAGCTCTATAAAAATAAGAACGAGTACTTCTATCCTCACCCTGCCCTATTTCATGAGCTTTATTTAAGGAAATCGCATTTTCTATTTGCATGCCTGAAATATCTAAAATATACAAAGCATCAAAAACAACAACTTCATGAGCTATTTTATCCAAAGCTGTTTTAATCGTTTCAAGGTGAATATCAGGAAGTTTATTGGGCAGATTTCTTGTTAAAATATAACTCATATAAGCTCTAGCACGATAGCGATTATCTTCAAATCTTTGTATATCTTTTATATACATTATACACCTTCTTTATTGTGTTTAAATTCAGGTACAATCTTTAATAAAGCCTCTGAAATATCTTCACATATTTGTAAATTTTCTATCTCTTTATTAAGCCAATCAAGATCAACCTTCTCATTCTTTGCTACAAAAATACTCTCATATTGCGTTTTAGCATCATTTTCATCAATCAAAAGCTCTTCATAAAGCTTCTCACCTTTTCTTAAGCCTGTGATTTTAATTTCTAAATCATTGCGATTAGAAAGTAAAAGCATTTTTTTAGCTAAATCTATGATTTTCACAGGCTTACCCATATCCAAAACAAAAAGTTCTCCCCCTTTTGCGATAGCTCCAGCTTGTAAAACAAGTTGCACTGCCTCAGCCACAAGCATAAAATAACGCACTATATCAGGGTGCGTTAAAGTTAAAGGCTCATTATTGGCAATTTGTGCTTTAAATTTCGGTATCACACTACCACTAGAACCTAAAACATTACCAAAACGCACACAAGCAACTTCAAAATTTTCATCACTCATACTTAAAGTATAAAGCTCACAAACTCTTTTAGTGCAACCCATAATATTTGTTGGTCGCACTGCTTTATCTGTACTTATCATCACAAATTTAGCTACTTTATTTTCTTTAGCACTGTCGCATAAAATTTTAGTTCCTAAAATATTATTGATTACTGCTGAATGTGGATTTTGTTCACAAAGAGGCACATGTTTATAAGCGGCTGCATGTAAAATAAGCTCAGGTTTATAAGTTTTTAATACCTCATCTAAACTTTGCTTATCTAAAATACTCAGTAAAATAGGAGTAATTTTTTCTTTATATAAATTTAAATCATCATTGATCTTATAAAGATTATACTCACTATGATCAACCATAATAAGATGCTTAGCACCAAATTTAATACATTGCTTACAAAGTTCACTGCCTATAGTTCCACCTGCTCCACTTACCAAAACTACCTTGTCTTTTAAAAAAGCCGCCACAGCACTATCATCTAAATCTTTTGGTTTTCTAGCAAGCAAGTCTTCTATACTGATATCTCTTGCTTCGTTTCTTGTAAAAGAAAATATTTTTACATCGCAAATACCATAAGCTACAAGTTCTTCAAAAAGTTTTTTAAGCTCTTCTTGCTCAAGTCTTAAAGCAATAATGGCAGTTTTTACCCCTTGTTCTACATAAGATTTTATTTTTTCTTTTTCTTCTACAATAAATTTATCACAATAAGTCCCTATAAGCTCTTTTCTCGCATCAACTACGCCTACAGGAAAAAGCCCTAAAGAACCTTCTTTTGCACCTTTTAACAAATGCAAAGCCTTAGAAGTTGCCCCTACTACAATACAAGGAGTTTCTTCTTCTTTCATTCTAGAAGGTTTAAAATCCACAAGCATTCTTTTGCTAATTCTTAAAGTACCTATAAACATATAAGAAAGAACAAAATCTATCACAATAGCACTTCTTGGAAAAGGATTAAAAAAATCACTAAAAAAATAAAAAATAAGAAAAAAACAAAACTCAGCTAAAAGCAAAGCGATAAAAATCTTTCTTGCTTCATTGAGAGAAAAAAATCTCCAAGCTACTTTATAAATTCTAAAAACAAACAAAAATGAAAGTTTTAAAACAAGCAAAATAATAGCAGAAACCATCATACCATGATAAAAAATACTCGGAATATCTCCACTAAATCTCAAAGAAAAAGCCAGATAAACGCTAAGTAAAATTAAAACAATATCTGAAGTTAAAAAAAATGCTAATCTTTTGCTTTTATAAAAAATCATTTTAAGCCTTTATGCTCTTTAAGATCAGTTTTGAAATTTCATAAACATCATCTTTACTCATCGCCGTGCCACTTGGCAAACAAATTCCTTTTTGGAAAAATAACTCACTATTGCCATTAAGATAAGCCTTAGCTCCTTTAAATACTTCTTGAGCGTGCATAGCTTTCCATAATGGTCTTGTTTCTATTTGTTCATTTTTCAAATCTTCTATGAGTTTTGAAATTTTTGGATGCAAAGTAATATTTTTTTGACTGATATTTATATCTTTTTGACAAGAATTAAGTTCATTTTTATCAAAATCAATCAAAGCTGTACTTAACCAGCGATTGCTTCTTGAATTTTCTAATTCATCTAAAAAGCTAAAACACTCTCCTAAAAATTCTTTATACCACTCATAAATTTCTCTTTTTTTAAGCACTCTTTGTTCTAAAACCTCCATTTGTGCTACGCCAATAGCTCCTAAAACATTGCTTAAGCGGTAATTATAACCATAATCTAAATGTTCATAATGCAAACAATTTTCCCTAGCTTGAGTGCTATAAAATCTTGCTTTTTCAATCTTTTCTTTATTTTTTCCTATAAGCATACCTCCACCTGAAGTGGTGATAATTTTATTGCCATTATAAGAATAAGCTCCAAATTCTCCAAAAGTTCCTAAAGCTTTATTCTTATAAAAACTTCCTAAAGCTTCAGCAGCATCTTCGATTAAAACAATTTCATTTTCTTTGCAAATTTCAACAATTTCATCCATTTTAGCCGCATTGCCATAAAGATGAGTTAAAATCAATGCTTTTGGTTTTTTTTCACATTCTTTAATAGCAAGCTTTAATAAATCTACATCGATATTATAAGTTTCATCACAATCTATAAATACAGGTTTTGCTTTAAGATAACAAATAGGTGCTACTGAAGCGATAAAAGTAAAAGAAGAAGCCAAAACAATATCATCTTGTTTTACCCCTGCCACCCTTAAAGCTAAATGCAAAGCCGCTGTGGCTGAATTTAAAGCTAAGGCATTTTCACTTTTACTGTAAGCCTTGACACTTTGTTCAAAGCGATTTACAAATTCACCCAAAGGTGCTATATAATTGCTTTTGAAAACTTCTTCTATGTATTTTAATTCATTACCACCCATATGCGGAGGAGAAAGAAAAAATCTCATGATTTATCCTTTGTGTAAAACAAAATTTTTATAAATTGACTCTATTTTACCTAAAAAAATTTACAAAGAATCAAACAAAAATCTTTTTATAATCATTTCATATTTTTCTTTTTGCAGGTACTCCCACAAAAACACCTTTTTCATCTTGATTTTTAACTAAAGTTGCTCCACCACCTAAAATACTATCATCTGCCAAACTTAAATTAGGCAAAACACAAGAATTAATCCCTAAAAAACAATTTTTACCAATTTTTACGTTACCCGCACATTTAGCTCCCACACTCACATGAGAAAATTCCCCTATCACACATTCATGCTCAATTACGCTTGAAGTATTTAAAATCACACCTTTTTCTATTTTAGCTTTAGCGTTAATCACTACATAAGGCATGATTAAAATTCCTGCACTTTCTTCCACGATTGCGCTAGGACTTATAAGTGCACTTTTATGGATAAGATTGACAATTTTAAAGCCATTTTCTGAAATTTTTTGATAAATCTTTTTTCGAATTTCATTGTTTCCTATGGCTATAAAAAAATCATATTTAGGTAAGGTACTTTCAAATTTCATTCCTTTAAAATCATCTAAAAAAATACATTCTTTATAACCCATATTTTTAGCCACATCTTCACAAACAAGTCCATGACCACTAGCACCATAAATATAAATTTTTTCAGTTCTTGCCATTAAATTTCTCTGTTGTAACATGGCCTTCTTTGCTTACCCCGCTTCGTTTTAAAACCTTTAAAGCTGTTAAAAACATGATTTTTAAATCAAGCAAAAAAGAAATATTTTTCACATAATACACATCAAGTTCGAATTTTTTCTGCCAAGAAATAGCATTTCTACCATTTACCTGCGCCCACCCTGTTATACCTGGACGCACTTTATGACGCAATTTTTGCTCTTCATTATAAAAGGATAAATACTCTACTAAAAGAGGTCTAGGTCCCACAAAACTCATATCCCCTTTTAAGACATTAAAAAGTTGTAAAAGCTCATCCAAGCTTAAGCTTCTAACAATTTTTCCAAAAGCTTTTAAGCGAAGCTCATCGCTTAATAACTCACCCTTTTCATCTCTTTCATCGCTCATGGTTTTAAATTTATAAATTTTAAAAATTTTTTCATCTAACCCGGGGCGATTTTGGGTAAAAATCACACTTCCTTGAGTGATTTTTAAAAGTAAAGCAGTGATTAAAATCACCGGAGAAAAGAGTACTAAAAACACTAAAGCTAAAATAAAATCAAAAATTCTTTTAAAAACTTTTTCATACATTCTTAATTACCCTATCATAAAGTTTTAAATAACGCTGTGCGATATTATTTTCATCGTATTGCAAAGCATCTTGGGCGGCATTTTTAGCTAAATTTAATCTTAATTTTTCATCTTCTAATAAAAGTGAAATTTTTTCGCTTAAATCCTTAGCATTTTTTGTTTTTGCCCAAAGTCCATCATAAGCATTAGAAATAGCCTCTACACAACCTTCACAATCGCTCACCACTATAGCCTTACCACAAGCTTTTGCCTCCAAAACACTTACAGGAAAGCCTTCTTTATAGCTTGGCAAAACAAAAATATCACAATTTTGCAAAAGTTCTACGATATCACTTCTAGCACCCAAATAATGCACTGCGCCAGAGTTTAAAAACTCCAAACTCGCACAAGAAGGATTTTCATCTCTTCCACCAACTAAAACAAATTTTGCTTTGTCTTTTAGCATAGTAGCACTTTCATAAAATTCTTTTACACCTTTATGCCATAAAGCTCTTGCTATCATAAGTACAATGGGTTTTTTATCTATGTTTAAATTTTTCCAAAAAAGCTCTTTTTTTTCCGATTCTATATAAATAGGAAAAAATTTTTTTAAATTGATCCCTACAGATTTTATCACGCAAATTTTATTTTCTTTAAGTCCTAAATTCCGCATAAACTCAGCATTACTTTCATTGACAAAAATAAACTGGTGTGCAAATTTAAAACTTAATTTATAAAGATTATTAATAACAAAACGCACTAAATTTGCCTTAAAACCTTGATCTATATAAAAAGATCCTAAGCCTTCTACCAAAGCAAAACGATAAGGAATTTTTGCCCATTTTGCTGCTAAAATTCCAAAGGTATTGCTTTTATGTGCTGCACTTTGAATAAGATCAAGATTTAAATTTTTCAAAACCTTAGCAAGATAAAAAAAATTCTTTAAAACCACAAAAGGATTTAAACTAGCTCTTGAAAACTCATAAACAATTACTTGTAAACCAAGTTCTCTAAGTTTTTGCGTGTATTCATCTTGTGGCACTATAACAAAAACTTCATCTTTTCTATCTTTTAATGCTTTTATAATAGGCATTCTAAAATGATAAATACTTGCTCCTGCATGTGATAAAAATCCTATTCTCATTTTCAACCCTTAAATTTTAAGTTTAAAAACCTTAGCATCTCTAGAATTAATCACCAAGTCAAATAAATTCTTATCATAATTTCCTAAAAAAAACATTTGCACATAAGCACTATTAAACATGGTTTTATCCATTAAAATAAATTGTGCGTAAGGAATAGCACTATCCTTTAAATAAAAAATATAAAACTGAGCCTTATCGTCAATTGGAGTGATTTTGTATTCACCTTGTTTAATAGAATTAATCTCTACGATACTATTTACAGAAACCACATTATCACCTATTTTAAAACTTCTAAAATCATCGCTTAAAACCACTCCGTTGCTAAGATAAATTTCTCCATTTTTAACATCAAGTGGATAAGCTGTGCTAAAGGTAAAAGGTTTATCCAAAACTCCTGTATCTAAATTAATAAAAGAAAAACTAGCCACCGTAGAAAAAATCAAAGACATTCTAGCGGGCATATAAAGATAAATATCACGAGTTTTTGGTGTATCGATTTTAAAATCAGGTTTTGATAATGAAGCTAGAAATAAATCCACATTGCTTTGATTATAATCTTTCATCATGGCTTGTAAAATGTCTGATTTTAAAATATCATTTTGCGGAGCATAAAAGCTTTTTTCTGTATATTCTACACTAAGTCTTGCCATATTAGCCGCAGCTTGTTCATCTTTGCTTAAAGCAAAAGAAGGGAAAAAATTATCCTTACCTAAATGCTTTCCACCATCTACTAAAGTTTTCACATCGCTATAATAACGCACAGGATAACCATAATCCCACCAAGTTACCACATAATCTTCTCTATTGGCTATATTTTTTAATTGATTTAATAATGATGCTTCATTTTGAGAAAAAACTGTTGGCGCTTTATAGTTGTAAATATGGATAAATACTGGAGCTAAAGTCAAAATAGTTGCAAAAACAATACAAACATTTGAAGTTAATTGGCTATATTTTTTAACCAATATAGCCTTAAACTCGCTCAATAAAAAACCAAATCCTAAAGCCATTACAGGTACAGAATAAATGGTAAATCTAAGCCCCCCTTTTAAGGCTAAAAACCCAAGCACCAATATAGGTAAAGCCATAATCATACTTTTATGTTTTCTCAAAAGCCATACAAAACCAAACAAAGAAAACAAGAAAACAATTTCACTACCACTAATTCTTCGCATAAATTCGCTAAAATCTACATTTTCAACTTCTTGTATGGTTTGATTAACATTAAAATACATAAAGCCCTGTGTTAAATTCGCACTTTCATCATTTCTAAAAATATAAAATTTAAGCTGATAAAGTATGGGATCAACCCCACCGCTTAAAATCAAAAATATCAAAGTTGCACTACCTAAAATTCCTATAATCATAAAATTTAAGCGTTTTTGCTCTAAAGCAAATAAAGCAAAAAGTATTACTATAATGGCACTTTGATAAAACCATGCTATATTTGAAAGAGTAAGAGAAGACAAAATCACAGCTATATAAAAAATCTTTTCTTTTCTATGAAAAATAAGTGTATAAATTAAAAAAAGTCCAATTAAAGCTACATTTAAAGTATAACTTGAAGGATACCACCAAAGATAAATCCCTATAAATAATGGCAAGGCAATCAATGAAAAAAAGTCTTTTTTTAAAATCATTCTTACCATAAAAAATAAAATAAACATAGGTAAAACAATTACCAGCATATCCGTATCATAATACCCACTCATAGTGCGATTATAATAACTGTTTGCTACACTTGCTAAAAGAGCAGCTACAAAGCCCATTAAAGGACGTTTGTATTCATTAGCTAGTAAAATAATAGGAATCACCACCAAAGAAGATAAAAAAGTACTCATATATAAAATGATACTTTCAAAAGAAAAAGGTGTGATTTTATAAAGCCAATAAGTAAGCGTAGATAAAGAAGATCCATAATAACTCAAATCATTAGGCTGATGAAAACCTGCTATCATATCTCTTGCGCCCTCAGCAAAGGCATAGCCATCGTTTGAAATGATCATTAATTGATTATTGAAAAAATACTCATTAAACTCACTTGCCCACCAAATCCAGTAAAATCTACACAATACACTAAAAACATAAGCTAATATAATCATCGCAAACAAAACTAAATAAGGGTTTTTTAAATACTCTTTTTTCAACATCTTTTATCCTAATAAATATTTCAAAGCATCGCGTGCAATTTTTACTTTATCAAAGGCTTTAGCCCTAGTTTTAGCTTTGTTTTTATACGCTTTTCTTAATTTATCGTCTTCAAGCATAGTTTTTAAACCCTGAAACATAGAGTTTTCATTATCTACTTCTACCAAAAGTCCAAATTCATCATCGCCAAAAAGCTCTCTTGCACCACTTTTATGATCAGTGCAAACCACCGCACAAGAACAAGCCAAACTTTCGATTAAAACATTTGAAAAACCTTCAAACACAGAAGCAAAAGCAAAAAATTCGCATTTAGCCATGTATTTATAAGGATTATTATCAAATCCTAAAAGCAAAACCTTTTCTTCCAAATTTAATTCTTTAATCAAAGCTAAAAGCTCATCTTTAAGCACACCTTCACCTAAAATCACAAGCTTTAAACCTGTTTTCAATCTCGCATAAGCACGAATTAATAAAGCATGATTTTTACCTTTATCAAGCCTGCCTACACTTAAAATAAATTTATCTTTTAAAGCTATGTCTTCAAGGGCTTTTTGCCCTATGTTTTCTAAATCGATGGCATTGTATAAAATTTCACATTTTTTTGGATTTATACTAAAATTTTGCACTAAATCTTCTAAATTTCCTTTAGAATTAGGCAAGATTAAATCAGCTTTTGGGTAAAGCAAAGAAATTAAAAATTTATTTGCCAAAGAATTAAAATTATTTTTTACATACATCACACTTGGCGTAGTGCATTCATTGATCACAAGGCGAGTTTTGTTTCCAAACATTCTTGCCATTAAGGCTATATAATTAGGTCGATTTAAAAAAACAAATTCTGTATCAATGCCCAAATTTCTGCAAAGTTTTTTATATTTTAAAGCCAAAAAAGGTAGTTTTAAAAATTTCAAAATAGGATTTTCACTAGGTTTTGAACATTCTAAAAAATGAATTTGACACTCTGGAATTTCATAAGAAATTTTATCATTCATCAAGATCAAATGCACTTCAAATTTCAAACTTAAAATAGGCAATAAAGTCGCCACAACTCTTTCAGCACCACCACTTCCTAAAGAATAAATAAAAATGCCTAATTTTTGCATAAAGCCACCCGAATTTTTGATAATTTTTCAATCATATTATTTGGAATTATACTTAAAATGAGTAATATCAAAGCAGGAGCGTTGATTTTTATACTCAAGCTTTTAAACAAACACTTATAAAGAGCTTTATAATTTTTTGCAAGTTTTGCATAATAAGCTGCCATTTTATAATAACTCGCACAAGTTTTTTTATAATCTTTATCCTTACTCATTCTAAGTTCATTTTCTAAAATTTTAGCAAGCTCTAAATATCCCAAATATACCCTATGAGCATTTTTACTCGCCCCTAAAGTCACGCTATCTTGCCTAAAAATCCTATAAATCCTAAAAGCCTTATGGATATAAAAACTTTTTTCCTTGTATAAATTTACCCAAAGCGTGGCTTCATTGCCATAAAATTCTTCATTAAAACGCTGGTTTTCAAGTAGAGATTTTTTAAAAACAGAAAAAAACTCTCCGCTAAATTTAACCATTAAAAAATCTTTTTTAGAAATTTCACTATCTTTTTCCAAGCCCTTACCGCTAAATTCCTTGCTTAAATTTCCTTCTTTTTCTATCAAACAATTTCCAAAAACATGAGCATAACCCTCATTTGCTTTTTGCATCAAGGTACTTAAAGCCCCAGATAAAAGCTCATCATCATCATCTAAAAAAGTTACAAACTCGCCACTTGCTTGATCTAAGCCATTATTTTTATTGCCATTTGGGCCTTGTTTGTAATTTTGATTTAAAAAATACTTAATGCGATCATCATCTTTTTGTAAATTTTGCACCACACTTTTAGTATCATCGCTAGAATTATCATCGCTTACAATAATTTCTAAATCTTTAAAATCTTGATTTTGTATGCTTTTAATAGCCTTTTCTAGTAAAACTTGACGATTAAAAGTTGGTACTATAACAGAAAGTTTAGGCATTTTTAACCTCAGCTATAAGCTTAAGCCATTCTTCTTTGATATGAGAAATTTCAAAGTCTTTACACCTTTGTTTGGCATTATTTACAAGTTCTTTTCTAAAATTTTCATTATTTAAAACAAGTTCAAGTTTTTTAGCAAGTGCTATTTCATCATCACAACCTATCAAAAGCCCATCATGATTATCTTTGATTAAATCCTTAGCACCATTATAATAAGAACTTGAAATTCTACAAACCTCAAAATACAAACTTTCAATTAAAACCGTTGGCAAACCCTCTACAAAAGAACAAAGACAAAGCACTTTTGCTTTTTCATAAAGAGTCTTGACATTTTCAACTCGTCCTAAAAAATCAACTTTTATTCCTAAAGATTTTACCTTGTATTCAAGTTCTTGCCTTAACTCTCCATCTCCTGCTATAACAAATTTATAATTTTCTTGCAAATTTTTATCCAAATGCGCTATAGCTTTTAAAAACATTGCAGGGTTTTTGTTGTGATCTAAACGCCCTATAAAAAGAACCAAATTTTCCTTTTCAAAACTAGAATCAAAAGGAATTTCATCGCTAAAATGACAAGGGTTTAATAAAAGCCTAACCCTTTTTACAAATCTTTCATAATACACCTTATCACTGCTTCCAAGCACACTTAAAGCATCACAAAAAGGATAGCTTACCCTTCTTAAAAAACGCCAAATTTTAGGTTTTAAATACGCTTCATTGCTATGCTCACTTATAATGAGTGGAGTTTTAAACCCTATTTTCGCAGCAATACAAGCAATATTAGTCGTATCCAAAAAAGAAATAAAAACATCAGCCTTACTTTCTTTCAAAGCCTTTCTTAAAGCAAAAAATTTCTTAAAACGACTTGCGATTTTATGATAAAGCGTATCAAATCTAAATTGTTCTAAACTTGTAACTTTAACTTCATTTTCAAGCTTATAAAAAGATTCTCCTGCATGAAATTTAATAATACTTACTTCATGCTCTTTGCAAAGTGCATTAACTAAGGTTACTAAAACACGCTCAGCGCCTCCTGAATTTAAAGTTGCGATAATAAAGCTTATTTTCATCATTTCTCCTCTTTAAGCTTACCGTGTTCTAAACGATAAACCTTATCACATTGCGTTATCGTAGAAAGGCGATGTGCGATAATAATCATGGTTTTATCTTTAGAAATTTTATAAATTTCATCCATGATTTTTGCTTCACTTTGAGTATCAAGAGCAGAAGTTGCTTCATCAAGCACTAAAATTTCAGGCTCTAAATATAAAGCTCTTGCTATAGCTATGCGTTGTTTTTGTCCCCCGCTTAAATTACTCCCCCCATCACCCACTTTTGTTTGCACTCCTTGAGATAAATTTTTTATAAAATGCTCTAAATTTGCTTGTTTGATAACCCTATTAAGTTTTTCTTCATCAACCGCATCTCCAAAAGTGATATTTTTAGCTATACTGTCATTAAAAAGATAGATATTTTGCGGGATATAGCCTATTTTTTGGCGATAATTTTTTGTATTATTTGCATTTAATTCTTGCTTATCAATTAAAATTTGCCCTTCTTTTGGTTTTAAAAGTCCTATGATAAGATCTACTAAGGTACTTTTTCCGCAACCACTCTCCCCTATAAAAGCGATTTTTTCGCCTTTTTTAATGTTTAAGTTAAGATTTTTAAATAAATATTTTTTTCCCTCATAACCAAAGCTAAGGTTGTAAATTTTAAGCTCTTGATTAAAGCTTAATTTTTCCTCGCCCAAATTTTCTTCTTCTTGTCTTAAATTTTGATAAATAATATCCAAAGAAGAATGATAATAAAGCAAATCATGATAACTTGTAATAATACGATTTGCACTTGGCATTAAGCGATAAAGTGCTAAAACAAAAATAGAAATCGTGGATAAAATACCTGAAATATCACTTTCATTTTTCAACACCAAAAATACCACGATAAAAACAAGTACACAAAAACCTATTCCTTCAAGATAAATTCTAGGCACCGCAGCTACACTTTCGTTGGTAATATTTGCTTTAGAAAAAGCTTCACTTTGCGCTTTAAAAAGACTTAATACTCCATCTTCTTTGGTTTTAAGCTTAATAAATTTGAAATTATTTAAATTTGTATTTAAAATTTCAAAGAAATTTTTCATCGCTTCTTCGCGTCTTACTCCTGCTTTTTTAATGATAGGGCTTAAAATTTTCACTAAAATAAAGGCATTTAACACCATAAAAATACTTAAAAATAAAGTGATTTTATAATTAATCAAAAGCATTAAAGCATAAAGCAAAAGCACTACAAAAATTTCACTCATCAAAAGCAAAAATGATGAAATCATAGTGCTTAGATTATAAACCTCCCCTGTAATGGACTTTAAAATTTCAGATTGATTTTTTTGAGTAAATTTTTCATAATTAATATTTAAAAATTTAGAAAAAACCTTATAAGCGATCACATGATAACGCCCTTTAGAAAATCTTGCTAAAAGATGAAAATAATACGCATTTAACAAAGCTCTAAACACATAAAAAACAATAAGCCCCACCCCAAAATAAACAATGATTTCAAAAACAGGGATATTAAGATATTCTTTTAAGCTGATTAAATATTTATTACGATCAAAATAAGAAAAATCACTGGCCAAAGTGATAAAAGGCATTACCAAAGAAATCGCAAAAGTTTCTATAAAAGAAACAAATACTGAAAAAACAAGCAAAAAAAATAAAAAATTTTTATCTTCCTTACTTAAAATAAAAAAAAGTTTTTTTAACACTGTTTTTCCCAATCAAAAGTAGATTTGCAAATAAGCTCTAAATCATCATATTTAGGCTGCCAAGAAGTAAGATTTCTGATTTTACTTGCATCAGAAATCAACACACTAGGATCACCTGCACGGCGTGGGGCAAGTTCTACTTTAAAATCCACTCCACTAACTTTTTTCATCGCTTCAATCACTTCTTTGACACTAAAACCATGCCCATAACCTACATTAAAAACATTACTTTCATTCTCTTGTAAATAATCCAAAGTCGCTAAATGCGCACTTGAAATATCATCTACATGGATAAAATCTCTTATGCAAGTACCATCTTTTGTATCATAATCATCGCCAAATATGAAAAGTTTATCACGTTTTCCTGCGGCACATTCAGCTGCAACTTTTATGAGTAATGTTGCTTTTGGATAGCGTTGTCCTAAAGTATAATCCATACAAGCACCTGCAACATTAAAATATCTTAAAATACAATGCTTAAATTCAGGATTTGCCATACTTGCATCACGCAAAACCTCTTCACTCATAAGCTTACTACGCCCATAAGGATTAATAGGTGCCAAAGGGCTTGTTTCGCTCACAACAGGAGTTTGTGGTTCGCCATAAGTGGCTGCCGTTGAAGAAAATATAAATTTATTTACTCCAGTTTGCAAACAAGTTTCGATGAGATTTGTCGTATTAACAGTGTTGTTCATATAATATTTTAAAGGATTTTGCATACTTTCAAAAACTTCAATGCTTGCTGCAAAATGCACAATAGCGTCAAATTTTTCTCTCTCAAACAATGCTTTTACGCCTTGAAAATCACTTAAATCTTGTTCGAAAAATTTAAAAGCTCTTATTTTTTGCAAATCTTCTATTGCGATTTTAGAACCCTTAGAAAGATTATCTAAAACACAAATTTCATGATCTGTTTTTAAAAATTGTCTTAAAGTATGAGAACCTATATAACCTGCACCACCGCTAATAAGAATTTTCATCATCATTCCTTTTTTTAAAAAATGTCAAAAATAAATTTTAATATATTTTCTTAAATACTTAAGATTGAACTTTTGAAATTTCACTCTCACAAGCTTTTGCAAAAACTTCTGTATAGGAACGATCTGATTTTTTTTCACGCAAAAAATCTCTCATATAAGAAAGAAAATCAACATAATCTTCTTCACTAACATTAGCTTTAATAAGTTCATATTTTAAAAAAAGCATATAGGTGTTTAAAACATCACTTTCACAATATTCGTGAATTTTTTCAAGTTCATTTTCATAAAAAAGTTTCATCACCTCATCGCCATGCACATCATATTTTCCTGGCAAACCCACCATAGAGCAAAGTGTATCAAGCTTTATTCCACGCCCATTAGATCCTAAGGATTCTAATAAATCACAATGTTTTAATTCTGAAAATCTTGTTTTATAATTATTCCATTTATCGCTTTGAGTATCTAAATAAGTTGCTGCTTTTAAATTGTATTTTAAAGCCCTTAAAACAAGAACAGGCATATCGAAATTTTTACCATTAAAGCTGACTAATTTTGGCTCATAATTTTCTATAAAATTGAAAAAATTCTCAATCATTTCTTTTTCATTTTGCCCATCAATTTTATTTACTTTGATAAATTTTCCAAAATTATCACTTAAAACCGCACAAATACTGATAATTTTATGATAAGGCAAAGGCAAAAACTCACTCCCACTTTGTTCTTTTTGCCACTGAAGTGCTTTTAAACTTACCTCTAAATCACTTCCTTCAAAACCTAAAGTTTTGCGGATAAGCTCAACATCTGGCACACTCTCACAATCAAAAACACAAATATAACCTTCATTTTTTGCCATTTTTTAACCTTTTTTTAAATAATTTCGCTAAAATCATAGCAAAAATTTTAAAATATTAGGCTTTTAATGAAAATAGCAATTGTTCGTTTGTCAGCACTTGGTGATATTATCCAAAGTGCCGTGGTTTTGCAATTTATCAAAAATTTTAAAAAAGATATAGAAATTCATTGGTTTGTAGATGAAAAATTTGAAGGCATACTTAAAAACCATCCTTTAATAGACAAACTCTATGCCCTGCCCTTAAAAGACAAAAAAATTTTAAAAAGCCTAAAAATTCTTCTTAAAGCAAGAAAAAACAACTATAATGCAGTAATAGATCTACAAGGGCTTATAAAATCTGCTATTGTAAGTCGAATTTTAAGTAGAAATAATTTTGGTTTTGATAAAAATAGTCTTAAAGAAAGTTTTGCTCATAATTTCTACAACCAAAAACTTGAGTTAGATTACAATGAAAATGTATTTGTAAGATACTTAAGTCTTACCTCCTTTATGTTAAATACTGATTTTAATGTCAAAAATTTAGCCTTTAAACAAGATATTTTTAGCGTAGATGAAAATTTAAAACAATTCTTAAACAATAAACTCAAGCTCGACAAAAACGAAAAAAACATACTCATACACGTGGGTTCAAGTGTAGAAAATAAAATCTATCCTAAAACCAAACTTGCTATACTTTGCAAACTTTTAATCAATGAATTTCAACAAGCAAAAATTTGGCTCGCTTGGGGAAATGTAAAAGAATACGAATTTGCCAAAGAGGTTTTAAATCTTAGTGGTATTGATGAAACACATATAGAATTAGCACCAAAATTCAGCCTTGAAGAGCTAATGGCTTTTACAAAAATGATGAATCTTATCATAGGAAATGATAGTGGTCCAACACATTTGGCTTTTGCTTTAAATAAGGCATCTATTACGATTTTTGGTGCAACACCAAGCTACCGCAATGCTTTTCAAACTCATATCAATAAAATCATTGATGCAGGTAAAAAAATCCAAAATGCCAAGCATATCGATAAAAGTGATTTTTGTATCACGCGTATAGAAGAAGAAGATATCTTCAAACTTGCCAAAGGCTTACTTAATGAAAAATAGTGATAGAATATATCTTAGTCTTTATTATATTTTGAAATTTTTTGTTACTTTTATGCCTGAGTGTATCTTGCATTTTTTAGCTTTAATTGTAGCAAGAATCACTTTTTATCTTAACAAAAAACATCGCAAAATCATCGATACAAATTTGCAAATCTGCTTCCCTCAATACACTCAAAAAGAACGCGATAAATTGTCTTTGAAAATTTATGAAAATTTTGCTCAATTTGGAATTGATTGTTTGCAAAATCAAAACACCACCAAAGAAAAAATTCTCAATAAAGTAAATTTCATCAATGAAAATTTACTTATAGACGCTCTAGCTTTAAAGCGTCCTATTATCTTCACAACTGCACACTATGGAAACTGGGAAATTTTAAGCCTTGCTTATGCGGCTAAATATGGTGCGATTGCCATAGTAGGGAAAAAGTTAAAAAGTGAAATTATGTATGAAATTTTAAGCCAAAGTCGCACCCAATTTGACATAGAACTTATCGACAAAAAAGGCGGCATAAGACAAATGCTAAGCGCTCTAAAAAAAGGGAGAACTTTAGGAATTTTAACCGATCAAGACTGCGCAGAAAACGAAAGCGTAAGATTAAAATTTTTTAACAAAGAAGTGAATTATCAAATGGGAGCAAGCCTTATCGCACAAAGAAGCAATGCTTTGATCATCCCTGTTTATGCCTATAAAGAAGATGGTAAATTTTGCATAGAGTTTTTTAAAGCAAAAGATTCTCAAAATGCAAGCTTAGAAGAACTGACACTTTATCAAGCACAAAGTTGCGAAGAAATGATTAAAAAAAGACCTTGGGAATACTTTTTTTTTCATAGACGCTTTGCAAGTTATAATAAGGAAATTTACAAGGATGCAAAATGAATCTAAAGCAAATAAGTGTTATTATCATCGTAAAAAATGCAAAACAAACCTTGCTTGAATGTTTAAATTCTTTAAAAGATTTTGATGAAATTATTTTACTTAACAATGAAAGTAGTGATAATACCCTAAATATAGCTAATGAATTTAAAAAAGATTTTGCTAATTTGCACATTTACCACAGTGCTTTTATAGGTTTTGGAGCTTTAAAAAACCTTGCTTTAAGTTATGCAAAAAATGATTGGATTTTAAGCATTGATGCTGATGAAGTGCTTGAAAATGAGTGTATTAAAGAGCTTAAAAATTTAGAACTTCAAGAAGATAATATCATCGCACTTAGTCGTAAAAATCTCTATAAAGGCGAATGGATAAAGGCATGTGGTTGGTGGCCTGATTATGTTTTAAGAATTTTTAATAAAAATTTCACTCGTTTTAATGATAATTTAGTACACGAAAGCCTTGTTTTACCAAGTAATGTTAAAAAAATTCATCTTAAAAATGGATTAAAGCATCATGCTTTTAGAGATATTTCTCACTTAATTAATAAAATGCAGCACTACTCAAGCCTTTGGGCAAAACAAAATATACACAAAAAAAGTGGTGTTTTAAAAGCAAATTTAAGAGCTTTTTGGACTTTTTTTAGAAATTATTTTTTAAAAAATGGCTTTTTGTATAGTTATAAGGGTTTTATAATTAGCGTTTGTAATGCCTTAGGGACTTTTTTTAAATATATGAAATTATATGAACTTCAAAAGCAAAAGCCAAAAACTTGTGCTTTAATAATAACAACCTATAATCAAAAAGAACGCCTTAAGTTAGTGCTTGATAGTGTTAAAAATCTAACCTTTTTACCCAATGAAGTTTTAATCGCAGATGATGGTAGCAAAGAAGATACAGCAAGGCTTATTGAAGAATATCAAAAAAATTTTCCTTGCCCTTTAAAACACATTTGGCAAGAAGATGAAGGGTTTAGGCTTAGTAAAAGTCGCAACAAAACTATAAAAAACGCTGATAGTGAATATATAATAATTATTGATGGTGATATGATTTTGGAAAAAGATTTCATAAAAGAACATTTAGAATTTGCACAAAGAAGACTTTTTTTACAAGGTTCAAGAGTAATTTTAAATGAAAAAGAAAGCGAAGAAATTTTAAACAAAGATGATTATCGCATAGCTTTTAATAAAAAAGATTTTAAAAGTTCTAAAAATTCTTTTTTAGCTAAAATGCTTTACAGTCTTTCAAAAAAAGATGAAAAAATCTTTAAAAAAACCACTCTTATTAAAGGTATTAGGGGTTGCAATATGAGTTTTTTTAAAACTGATTTTGATAAACTTGATGGTTTTAATGAAAATTTTATTGGTTGGGGTAGAGAAGATAGTGAATTTGTTGCTAGATTTTTATTTAATAAAGGCATTTTTAGACGCTTAAAATTTAAAGCTATTGCTTATCATATTTATCACAAAGAAAATAGCAAAAAAATGCTCGAAAGCAATCATCAAATTTATTTAGATACCATCAAAAATAAAAAAATTTCTTGGAGAAATTAAGTTTTAAAAATAGCATTTTACATTTATAAATTTTTTTTAATAATTTATATTTAAAATAATTTATTTTTTTATTATTAAATAAAAATTTTAAAATATCAATTTGCAAATAAATCAAAACATATGACTTTAAATTTTCTTTAAGAATTTTATTTTCTTTTATATATTTTAAAATATAAAAATAATCATCCAAACATTCCTGAAATTTCTCTTTATTTTTTCGTCGCTTAGTAATCGAAAAAGAATGATCTACATAATTATACAAATGCAAATCAACTTGCAAGTATTCATCATATTTTAAATTGTTTATCAAGAAAAAAACCGCAAGCATATCTTCGGCTACAAGGAGTTTTTTATCTATCAAAAAAAGTTCTTCTAGGGATTTTAAATAAAAATCCTTTTTTACAAACAGAGTACAGATATTCCAATAAATTCCTTTAAATTCTTTTAAATTTTTAAGTGTATCTTTAAATACTGATTTTAATTTAATTCCATTATTAATCTGAGTAAAAGAAAATTGGCATATTTTATAAGTATTTATTAAAAGTATTAATTTTTCACAAGCCTCAAGCTCTAAAAAATCATCAGGATCTAAAAACATCAAATACTCACTATTTGAATGTTTAACACCATTATTTCTTGCTGCAAAAGTACCCAAATTTTTTTCATTGTGAACTATTTTTATCCTTTTATCTTTTTTGGCATATTCTTTAGCTATATCTATACTTTTATCACTCCCACAATCATCCACTACAATTATTTCTATATCTTTAAAACTTTGATTGATACAACTTTCTAAAGCTTTGGCTATATATTTTTCTACATTAAAAGTTGGCAAGATGATTGAAATTTTAGGCATTGTTTTTCTTAAAAATCTTTTTTGGGTGGCGAAAATAAAATCTTA
>NZ_MJXJ01000021.1:0-844 GCF_001762735.1 Campylobacter sp. BCW_6461
AACATAATCAGGCACTACACCTTCTTTTTCAAGCATACTTAAAGCTCCATCAGCACAAAAGACCACCGCTTTATCTTGATAAGCTTTAAGTAAAGGAAGTTGTTTAGTAAGAGAAGGTCCTGCAGAAACTACTATAGCATTGTCAAATTTGTTTTTTCTTTCGCTTAAGATTCTTTGAAAAGGAATACTTCCAAGCATAGAAGGGATATTTTGCAAAAGATGAGAATAACACTGAAAAGAAATTGTTAAATTTAAACCTAAATTCCTTATAACAATTTTGATATTTTTTTCACAAAGCTCATCTGCTTTATGCCAAATATCTTCATAAAACTTTTTATAATAAACATTATTTACAAACATTTCATATAAACTTAGATACTCAAACATATCTTTCATATCAAAAAGTATAAGTAGTTGAATATCCACTCTTTCTTCTTTGATATCTATAAGATAAATTTTTCCACTACAAAGTTCCTCACTCAAATCTATCGTGCTTAAAGCTAGGATAAAAAGTTCGATTTCACTTTCAAATACAAAAAGATGTTTATAGTGTTTGGATAAATTTTTAATAAGCAAAGCATTGCCTATACCATAAATACATGCAAAAGGATATCTATGAGTTTTTTCTAAAATACTTTGATAGAAAAAATTTATTTCTTCTTCTAAATTTTCATACATAAAAACATTATGAGTTTTATCATAGATATTTAAATTTTCATCTATATTAAAACGAGAGCAAGTTTTATTTTGTATGAAATTTAAAAGTTTATTTCCTAAGGGTTCATTTACCCCACTTAATAAAGCTTGTATGTTTTTTTCTAGTATGGTCATTGGGTTTCCTTAA
>NZ_MJXJ01000022.1:0-186914 GCF_001762735.1 Campylobacter sp. BCW_6461
TTAACAAGTCCGCAATGAGCTACTTTCCCCCTGCCAGTAAGGCGTAGTATCATCACCCACGATGTGCTTAGCTTCTTGGTTCGGGATGGAGCAAGGCGTTTCCACATCTGTATAATCACGGACATTGTTATTTAAATATTCTTTGAAAGATTGAATTTAAAAAATAAAGCTTAATCTTTTATTTCTTTACTTTTTTCTTTATTCTCTTTCTTCTTTTCTTATCTTTTATCTTTGATAAGTTTTTATATAGAATACTTAAAAAACAATGTTAAGAGCAAGTTCTAATACAAACTCTACTTGAAAGATTTCTATTAAACTCTAAATATTATCTATATTCAAAGTCTTCTTAAAAACCTTAACAAGGAAGTGATGCTTTATTAAAGATAAGCCAAACGCTCTATTAGTACTGGTCAGCTAAAGGACTTTCATCCATTACACACCCAGCCTATCAAACTAGTAGTCTTCTAGAGAGCTTAGAGAAGATTCATCTTAGAGTTGGCTTCACGCTTAGATGCTTTCAGCGTTTATCCTTTCCAAACTTAGCTACGCTGCGATGCTCTTGGCAGAACAACAGCTACACCAGTGGTTTGTTCAACCCGGTCCTCTCGTACTAGGGTCAAATCTCTTCAATCTTCTTACGCCCACGGCAGATAGGGACCGAACTGTCTCACGACGTTCTGAACCCAGCTCGCGTACCGCTTTAAATGGCGAACAGCCATACCCTTGGGACCTGCTCCAGCCCCAGGATGCGATGAGCCGACATCGAGGTGCCAAACCTCCCCGTCGATGTGAGCTCTTGGGGGAGATCAGCCTGTTATCCCCGGGGTACCTTTTATCCTTTGAGCGATGGCCCTTCCACACAGAACCACCGGATCACTAAGACCGACTTTCGTCTCTGCTTGACTTGTATGTCTTGCAGTTAAGCTGGCTTATACCTTTATACTCTACGAACGATTTCCAACCGTTCTGAGCCAACCTTTGTAAGCCTCCGTTATTATTTGGGAGGCGACCGCCCCAGTCAAACTACCCACCAGACATTGTCCCACTTGAGGATAACTCAAGCTGGTTAGCTACCCAAATAAGAAAGAGTGGTATCTCAACAATGGCTCATATACAACTGGCGTCATATACTCAAAGCCTCCCACCTATCCTGCACATTCTTATCCAAGTAGCAGTGTCAAGCTGTAGTAAAGGTCCACGGGGTCTTTCCGTCTTGCCGCGGGTAGGAGGAATTTTCACCTCCACTACAATTTCACTGGATCCCTCTTTGAGACAGCTCCCATCTCGTTACGCCATTCATGCAGGTCGGTATTTAACCGACAAGGAATTTCGCTACCTTAGGACCGTTATAGTTACGGCCGCCGTTTACTCGGGCTTCGATCAAGAGCTTCGCTAATGCTAACCCCATCAATTAACCTTCGAGCACCGGGCAGGCGTCACACCCTATACATCCTCTTACGAGTTAGCAGAGTGCTGTGTTTTTGGTAAACAGTCGGGAGGGACTCTTTGTTGTAAGTTTCCTTGCTTTCGGAGTAAATCCTAATACAAAGCTAACCACACCTTATACCGAAGATACGGTGCTATTTTGCAGAGTTCCTTAAAGAGAGTTCTTCCACGCGCCTTAGAATACTCATCCCACCCACCTGTGTCGGTTTACGGTACGGGCAACATTAGCTAAACTTAGAAACTTTTCTTGGCTCGACGGCATCAGGGGTTCTTCTATCCATCCGAAGACTTCAAAAAGCCTTTCAGTTCTCGGAGTATTGTTATACGGATTTGCCTGTATAACCTCCTACGACCTTAGACTAGCACTTCCATCCGCTAGCCCCCTTAGCCCTAAGCGTCCTTCCATCGCACACTAATGTTGGTATTGGAATATTAACCAATTTGCCATCGTCTACCCCTTTCGGACTCGACTTAGGACCCGACTAACCCTACGATGACGAGCATCGCGTAGGAAACCTTGGGTTTACGGCGTTAATGATTCTCACATTAATTATCGCTACTCATGCCTGCATGCTCACTTCTATTCGCTCCAGCACTCCTTACCGGTATACCTTCGACGCAAATAGAACGCTCTCCTACCACTTGCACACAACTTAAACTACTTAACTTTAGTCTAAGAATATTTTTACTGATTTTACTAAGTTTTATTTCTATCTTTACTCTATAAAAATCAGTAAAAATATAACTAAACATATAACTTAGTTTCTCATATTCTAAACTTAAATAATCTAAGTTGTGTGCAAGTCTACAGCTTCGGTACTTACTTTAGCCCCGTTATATTTTCCGCGCAAAATCACTAGACCAGTGAGCTATTACGCTTTCTTTAAAGGATGGCTGCTTCTAAGCCAACCTCCTGGTTGTTTAAGTAACTTCACATCGTTTTCCACTTAAGTAAGATTTAGGGACCTTAGCTGGTAGTCTGGGTTGTTTCCCTCTTGACGACGGATTTTATCACTCGCCGCCTGACTGCTGTGATTACATATAAGGTATTCGGAGTTTGATAGGGTTTGGTACATTGGTGTATGCCCTAGCCCATTCAGTGCTCTACCCCCTTATATTACGACACAACGCTATACCTAAATATATTTCGGAGAGAACCAGCTATCACGAAGTTTGATTGGCCTTTCACCCCTATCCACAAGTCATCCCGGGGCTTTTCAACGCCTATGGGTTCAGTCCTCCACTAGTTCTTACACTAGCTTCAACTTGCTCATGGATAGATCACTTCGTTTCGGGTCTGCAGCATCTGACTAAGCGCCCTATTCAGACTCGCTTTCGCTACGGCTTCGCGTTTGCTTAACCTTGCCAGACACCACAACTCGCAGGCTCATTATGCAAAAGGCAGTCCATCACCCTGTATTGCTACATAGGGCTCTGAATGATTGTAAGCAAATGGTTTCAGGTTCTATTTCACTCTGATCACCTCAGTTCTTTTCACCTTTCCCTCACGGTACTTGTGCACTATCGATCTGGTATTAGTATTTAGGGTTGGATCGTGGTCGACCCGGATTCAGACAGGATTCCTCGTGTCCCGCCCTACTCAGGATACTGCTAGCTAAGGTTTGTTTTTCGCATACGGGACTATCACCCTCTATGGTTATACTTTCCAGAATGTTCTGCTAAACTTACCTCTTGCACATTGCAGTCCTACAACCCCCAGTGCAAGCACTGGGTTTGCCCTCTTGCGCTTTCGCTCGCCGCTACTGACGCAATCTCTATTGATTTCTTTTCCTGAGGGTACTAAGATGTTTCAATTCCCCTCGTTCGCTCCTATATAGGTAATGTATATCTCTATACATTGGGTTGCCCCATTCGGAAATCTACGGATCAAAGCTTCTTGACAGCTCCCCGTAGCTTATCGCAGTCTAGTACGTCCTTCATCGCCTTTACCAGTCAAGGCATCCACCATTCGCTCTTAGTAGCTTACCTTTTTTACCTTTTATTATTGATTCTAAAACGCATCACTTCCTTGTTAAAGTTTTTATGATAAGACTTCTTTATCTTAAGACGGAAAGCATTCAAACACTTAATATAAAACTAAATGATTTAGTCTCAACTAAGCTGTGAGTTTGAAACTTGTCTTTAATTTATAATCCTTAAATCTAATATTCTCTTTATTCATAGAAGAGAAGACAGCTAAAAGTTAAGTTAAACTAAAGAAAAGATAAATAGGTTTTATCCTTTAACAAGTCCTGTAAAATTGTTTTTATTAAAACTTGCTTGTGACTCTTAACAATGATAATTAAAAGAACATTTAGGTTTAAAACCTAAAGGAAGTATATATATTAACATAATCATTATAAATATAAATGCATAATGTATATGCTACTTATATCTATTAAAGTATATTCTTTTATAGTTAAAGATAAAAATAAATCTAAGTATAGAGTTTATATTTTATATTTAATCTATTTTATATACTTGCTTTAGATTTTAAAGCTTCTTTATTCAAATCTTTTTTATGGTGGGCCTAACAAGACTTGAACTTGTGACCTCACCCTTATCAGGGGTGCACTCTAACCAGCTGAGCTATAGGCCCTTAATAAATGGTGGAGAATAGCGGGATCGAACCGCTGACCTCCTGCGTGCAAAGCAGGCGCTCTCCCAGCTGAGCTAATTCCCCATAAACAATTAGCTTTATCATCAATCTTTGAAATCTAAACAAGAATCAATTGAGTTTATATATTGAAGTAATAGTTGTGAGACTTATTACTTTGTACTCTAGAAAGGAGGTGATCCAACCGCAGGTTCTCCTACGGTTACCTTGTTACGACTTCACCCCAGTCGCTGATTCCACTGTGGACGGTAACTAGTTTAGTATTCCGGCTTCGAGTGAAATCAACTCCCATGGTGTGACGGGCGGTGAGTACAAGACCCGGGAACGTATTCACCGTAGCATGGCTGATCTACGATTACTAGCGATTCCGGCTTCATGCTCTCGAGTTGCAGAGAACAATCCGAACTGGGACATATTTTATAGATTTGCTCCACCTCGCGGTATTGCGTCTCATTGTATATGCCATTGTAGCACGTGTGTCGCCCTGGGCATAAGGGCCATGATGACTTGACGTCGTCCACACCTTCCTCCTCCTTACGAAGGCAGTCTATTTAGAGTGCTCGGCCGAACCGTTAGCAACTAAATACGTGGGTTGCGCTCGTTGCGGGACTTAACCCAACATCTCACGACACGAGCTGACGACAGCCGTGCAGCACCTGTCTCTAAGTTCTAGCAAGCTAGCACCCTCTTATCTCTAAAAGGTTCTTAGGATATCAAGCCCAGGTAAGGTTCTTCGCGTATCTTCGAATTAAACCACATGCTCCACCGCTTGTGCGGGTCCCCGTCTATTCCTTTGAGTTTTAATCTTGCGACCGTACTCCCCAGGCGGTACACTTAATGCGTTAGCTGCATTACTGAGATGACTAGCACCCCAACAACTAGTGTACATCGTTTAGGGCGTGGACTACCAGGGTATCTAATCCTGTTTGCTCCCCACGCTTTCGCGCCTTAGCGTCAGTTGAGTTCCAGCAGATCGCCTTCGCAATGGGTATTCTTGGTGATATCTACGGATTTTACCCCTACACCACCAATTCCATCTGCCTCTCCCTCACTCTAGACTATCAGTTTCCCAAGCAGTTTAATGGTTAAGCCATTAGATTTCACAAGAGACTTGATAATCCGCCTACGCGCCCTTTACGCCCAGTGATTCCGAGTAACGCTTGCACCCTCCGTATTACCGCGGCTGCTGGCACGGAGTTAGCCGGTGCTTATTCCTTAGGTACCGTCAGAATTCTTCCCTAAGAAAAGGAGTTTACGCTCCGAAAAGTGTCATCCTCCACGCGGCGTTGCTGCGTCAGGGTTTCCCCCATTGCGCAATATTCCCTACTGCTGCCTCCCGTAGGAGTCTGGACCGTGTCTCAGTTCCAGTGTGACTGATCATCCTCTCAGACCAGTTAAGCGTCATAGCCTTGGTAAGCCATTACCTTACCAACTAGCTGATACTATATAGTCTCATCCTACACCGAAAAACTTTCCCTACTCAACTTGTGTTAAGCAGGAGTATAGAGTATTAGCAGTCGTTTCCAACTGTTGTCCTCTTGTGTAGGGCAGATTAACTATACCTTACTCACCCGTGCGCCACTAATCCACTTCTAGCAAGCTAGAAGCTTCATCGTTCGACTTGCATGTATTAGGCACGCCGCCAGCGTTCACTCTGAGCCAGGATCAAACTCTCCATAAAAATTATAGATAGTTTAATCTTTTTCTTCAAAGAAAAAGTTATGAAAGATTAAAAGAAAAACTTTTAATCTTTTTAATTATTAGATTGAATAGATTTTACATAATTACTTATGCCTAAATCTTTCTGGCTCAATCGATCACTTATTTAGATTTCAAAGATTGACTAATAAGATTTGAATAACAATACTAAGTTAAAAGAACAAAACAAAAAATCATTTTTAAAAGAAAAGTTTTTAAATTAAAAAACAAGATTTATAAAAAAGCTTTTAGTTTATAAGACAAAAACCAAAAGAGTTAATTTATAAAATCTACTAAGCTAGTGAAACTTTATAATTTAAAAGATTTTAAGTCCTTTTTTCAAAAAAAGGAAATGAAAGTATAACCAATTAAACTTAAAAGGGGATTAAACAAAGGATTAAATAGTATAAATATTTGTGTAAGTATTTATATAAGTATTTGGTGGGTTTAAAAATGGGGGGGGGAGGGGTTAAATGATAATAAAAAATACAAGATATAATATAAAGATATAATATACTATTAATAGGATTGAAAGGCTTGACTTAGGGAAGATAAGTTCCCTAAGTTTAGAAATATTTAAAAAATTTTAATATTTTAAAAAATACTCTTGAATTTTTTTAGGATCACTTGTTTTTGTAAGTGCTAATATAAGCAAAACTCTTGCTTTTTGAGGATTTAAATCTTCAGCACTAATAAAACCTAATTTTTCATCTGAATCACTCACAGCAACACAACCTGCTACAACCCTTGAACTTACAACAACCTTAAGCCCTTTTTTTAAAAGCTCTTTTAAAACATCTTTTTGATTTTTGTGTATACTTCCTGCTCCACTTCCTGCAACAACTATGCCCTTAGTTCCATGTTCAAATAAAGCTTTTGCAGCGACACCACTACCATCATTTGAATAGCTATAAAGAATATCTACTTTTGGCAAACTTGTGAGTTTGCTTACATCAAAAGGAGCGTTTTTTGTGTGAGCTTTAGTAACATTATTATAGAAAAAGACTTTACCATCTACTATATAACCCAAATCCCCAAAATCAGGAGAAGAGAAAGCATCAACATTTAAACTATGAGTTTTTACTACGCCTCTAGCGCTTAAAATTTTATCATTTATAGCTACCATAACACCCTTATTCTTAGCTTCTTTATTGGCAACTAATGCCACTGCATTATAAAGATTTTTCGGACCATCCGCACTTATAGCAGTTGATGGACGCATAGCGCCAACTAGAACTACGGGCTTATCACTTTTAATGGTTAAATTTAAAAAATAAGCAGTTTCTTCCATAGTATCAGTACCATGAGTTATCACCACACCGTCTATCCCCTCAGCAAAAAGCTTAGCAATTTTTTTAGCAAGCCTTAACCAAATTTCATCACACATATTTGAACTATCAATATTTGCTATTTGCTCCCAACTAATATCTGCTAAATCTCTAATTTGCGGAACTGCTTTAATTAATACATCTATATCAATGGCTCCGGCCGTATATCCTGTTGTAGCAATAGTGCTATCAATGAAGCCTGCTATCGTTCCGCCTGTTCCTAAAATAGCAATCCTTGATTTAGCTTTTTTCATGCATACTCCTATAAAAAGACAACATATAAATAATTTTTTAATCTCTTGTATATTAATTTTTTAATGTTATTAATGCAAATTATAAGTAAAAATTTTTATAAAATCTCTTTAACAACAAACTGTGGAGTTACCATTCCCCTAAATTCATTCTTAGAAATACTTCCAAGCAAAGAAATATTTTGATTCAATTCTGGCTCTTTATCAAAATTAAAAAATAAAGCTTCTATGGTTTTATTTTCCTTAGTTAAAACAAGCTTTAAGTGTTTTTCATCTTTACCTAGAAGTTTTTTATTTTTTACACAAAGATTTTCTAAAACAAAAAAAGGTCGTGGATTTTTATGTCCAAAAGGTTCAAAAGATTCTAAAATTTCAAGCATTTCAAAATCAATTTCGCTAGGTTCTAAGATTCCTAAAATTTCATCTGTATCCAAAAATTCACTTTCAGAAATTTGCGAACATTCTTTTTTGATTTTATTTTTAAATTGTTCAAAATTTTCAGAGTTTAAACTGATTCCAGCAGCACCTTTATGACCACCATAATTGCTTAATATAGAATTTGTCTTAGAAATTAAAGCTAAAATATCAATCTTGCCAACACTTCTTGCGCTGCCTTTTAAGTGTTCTTCATTTTGAGAAAATACAAAAGCAGGTTTATTAAAATGTTTAGCTAAACGACTTGCCACAATCCCTAAAACACCTTCATGCCAATTTAAACCCGATACCACAATACAAGAATCGTTTTCATCGATTTGATTTAAACTATCTTCAAAAAGCTGTTTTTCTTCATCTTTACGACTTTCATTAAAACTAACAATTTGCTCTAGATATTCTAAAGCTTTATTAAAATCTTTAGTGTGTAAAAATTCATAAGAAATACTTGCATCATCCATTCTTCCAGCACTATTTATAAGCGGAGCAATTAAAAATCCTATATTATCAAGAGCAAATTTATCCTTTTGATAATAATGCTTAATAGCTCTAAAAGCAGCCCTTTTAGATTTGTTAATATGATCTATGCCACGCCTTACTAAAGCACGATTTAAATCTCTAAGTTCCATCATATCTGCAACAATTGCAATCGCCAAAAGTTCTAAAAATTTACACATGTCATATTTAAGCTTGCACACCTCTTTTAAAGCCGCTATCAAATACCATGCGACTTGAGCTCCACAAATTTCAATTTCTGGAAAATCACAATCTTTTTGCTTTGGATTGATAATGGCAAAAGCATCAGGTAAAATATCTTGAGGCATATGATGATCAGTGATAATCAAATCTATATTTTTTTCTTTACAGAGTTTGGCTGCTTCAAGAGCAGCTATTCCATTATCTACTGTTATTATTAAATTTACATCAAGTTCGTTGATGATCTCAGCATTTAATCCATATCCATCTTTAAAACGATTCGGAATTCTTATAATATAATCAAAACCTATATCATCGAAAAATTCTGCCATAATAACACAAGAAATGATTCCATCAACATCATAATCTCCTACTATAGCGACTTTCTCATTTTTTTCTACAGCTTCTTTGATGCGATTAGCTGCTTTATATGCATCCTTTAAACAGCATGGCAAAGGCAGATCACAAAGTTTGGTATGCAAATCTTTTTCAAAGCGTGAAGCCAAAATTTTTTTAATTTCATTTTTATTAATTATCTTCATAGTTTATAGCTGCCTTGATAAAACTGCAAATCACAGGATTAACATGCTCAAGTCTTGATGTAAATTCTGGATGAAACTGCACAGCCAAGAAAAAAGGATGACAGTTAAGCTCAACTGCTTCAATCAATCCTTTGCTTTCACCACTTACAATCAAACCGTGTTTTTCAAAATCTGCTCTATATTTTGGATTTGCTTCATAGCGATGACGATGGCGTTCTTTTACACTCTTTACTTCATTATAAACCTTAGCCAAAAGGGATTTTTCCTTGATATCACATTTATAAGCCCCTAAACGCATAGTTCCACCTAAAGGAGTTTTTGCAGTACGAATTTGTTTTTCTCCATTTGTATCCATAAATTCATCAATCAAATAAACCACAGGATTTTGGCATTTTTCATTAAATTCACTTGAATTTGCATCTTTAAGTTTTAATACATTTCTAGCAAATTCCACCAAAGCAAGCTGCATACCTAAACAAATTCCTAAAAAAGGAATTTTATTTTCTCTTGCGTATTGAATGGCTTTTATCTTACCTTCTACACCACGATATCCAAATCCCCCAGCAACCAAAATTCCACTCACATCTTTAAATACTTCAGAACTTTCCATATTTTCAAGTTTTTCACTATCTACCCATTTTAACTCCACTTTAGTATCTAGGGCTGCACCTGCGTGTATAATAGCTTCAGTAAGGCTTTTATAACTTTCTTTTAAATCCACATATTTGCCTACAAAAGCGATTTTAACTTCATTGCTTGGAGCTATAACTCTTTTTACCAAAGAGTCCCAATTTTCCATATTAGGTTTTAAATTTTTCAAATCCAAAATTTCAGCAATAGGGCTTAAAATATCTTGCTTTAAAAAATTAAGTGGAATTTGATAAATACTAGCCGCATCAACACTTTCTATCACGCAATTTTTTTCCACCCCGCAAGAAATAGCAATTTTATCTTTTAAATCTCTATCAAGAGCTTTTTCACTACGACAAATAATCATATCAGGACTAATGCCTATGCGCCTTAACTCGCCTACACTATGTTGAGTTGGCTTTGTTTTTAATTCCCCTGCAGCCTTAATAAAAGGTACTAGAGTAAGATGAATATTCATAGCATTATTTTTACCCACTTCCAAACGCAAAGCACGAATAGCTTCTAAAAAAGGCAAGCCTTCTATATCCCCAACAGTTCCGCCTATTTCAACGATAAGTATATCTTTGCCTTCTCCTGCTTTTTTAATGCGATCTTTGATTTCTCCTACTATATGAGGGATAACTTGAATGGTTTTGCCAAGATATTCTCCACGCCTTTCTTTTTCAATCACACTTTGATAAACCCGTCCTGTAGTGAAGTTATTATCTTGAGATAAACTCTCATCCAAAAAACGCTCATAATGCCCCAAATCAAGATCCGTTTCTGCTCCATCATCAGTTACAAAAACCTCTCCATGCTCAAAAGGACTCATAGTGCCTGGATCAACATTGATATAAGGATCAGCTTTTAAAATACTCACTTTAAGCCCTGAATTTTTTAAAAGTGTTGCGATAGAAGCAGCGGCTATCCCTTTACCCAAAGAACTTAAAACTCCACCTGTTACAAAAATATATTTTGTTTGTTTCATTGATAATAAGCCTTATTTTTTTATCTAATTATAGCTTGATAAAACTTTTTATTTCATTAGAATTTTAAGTAAAAAATGCAAGAATTACAAAAAATATTTTTATCAAAAAAGGAATAAGCATGCAAATCACTTTACTTTTTCACACTCCATTATCTGTTTGTTCTCATGCAACAAGAACTTGTTGGCAAAGCTTTGAAAAAGGCGATTGCGGTGGCGAAAAAGATAAAGAACTTATCGATCGCGTGGGCAACAAATTCAAACACGCTTCAACCTTAGAACATCTAAACTATACTTTTTATATACAAGGAATTTCAAGAGCTTGCTTACAAGAAGTTGCAAGACACCGTCACACTAGTCCTAGTGTAAAAAGCACGCGTTATACCTTAAAAGAACTTCGCAATGAAGCTGAATTTAAAATAGGAGATTTTGAAAATGCAAGCCGTTATCTTGTGCTTTGTGGTAATGAAGAGGTTGATAACGCAAGCATTAAAGCCTTAGAAAATTTACGCACTATTTTACAAAAAAGCATTAGTCTAGATATAGCCAAATACTGCTTACCAGAAAGCTATAAAACTGAACTTACACTAACGATTAATGCAAGAAGTTTGCAGAATTTCATTTCTTTGCGTAGTTCAAAATCAGCTCTTTGGGAGATTAGAAATTTAGCAAATGCTTTATTTGAAGCCTTGCCACAAGAACACAAATTTATATTTGAACATTGCTTACATAAAGATATAGAATAAATCATACTGATTTTATCTTATTTAAAATATTGTTATGCTACCATTTATAAAATCAAGCTTTACGCAAGTATATTTTCATATACCTTGTGCTTGATTATAGTTTCTTATAAGGACTTTTTATGGATAAACAATTTTTTCAAGATTTTCTAATGCTTTCACAAGCTCATACTATAACTACTCTTGCTATGCTTTGTGTTGTTTTTTACGCATTAAAAAAAATGCGGAATATAAAAATCAATTTTTCTCTTCGCATGCTATTTGCGCTTTTAATGGGTTTGGGGTTTGGTTTTGCTTTGCAATATTTGGCAAATTTTCCAGATGCTAAAGAAGCAAGTAATATTCTTTGGTATAGCGAAACAAAACATTGGTTTGCATTTGTAAGTTCTGTTTTTGTAGCTTTTATAAAAATGCTGGTTGTTCCTCTTGTAAGTATTTGCATTATAAAAGTAATTATAGAAATTGATAAAAATATCAAAATATCCTCCTTGCTTGGAATAAGTCTTTTTTGGATACTCTTTAGCACAGCCATAGCTGCAACCTTGGGTATATTTTTAGGTTATAGTTTTGATTTAGGAAGTAATTTTGCTATATATGAAGGAAATAAACAAATTCGCGAAATTCAAACTTTTTCAAATATTATACTAGGGCTAATACCTAGCAACATCATTGCAGCTATTAATAAAGAAAATATTATAGCTATTGTTATTTTTTCTTTTTTTATAGGAATTAGTGCTAAAAAAATTTCTAAAAAAGAAGAGTATGAACAAGCCTTTAAAAGTTTTCATAATTTTATCCTAACCTTTTATAATATTATGATGAACATGACTGCTACAGTTATTAGATTTATGCCTTATGCTGTAGTTTGTATGATGGCTAATGTGCTTTTAAGCAATGGTTTTGAAGCTATCAAAACAGCTGGACTTTTTATAATGCTTATTTATATAGCTATGTTAATAATGTTCGGGGTGCATTTTTTACTTCTTGCTTCACAAGGGCTAAACCCTATAAAATATGCAAAAAAAGCATTTCCTGTATGGTTATTTGCATTTAGCTCAAGATCTTCTTTGGGCACTTTGCCTATGACTACTTCAACTTTGCAAAATAAATTTGGAGTTAATTCAGCTATAGCTAATTTTGTAGCATCTATAGGTACAACAACAGGACTTAATGGTTGTGCGGGATATTTTCCAGCTTTAGCGGCAGTTTTTGTAGCTTTTGCTACACATACACATATTGATTTTACATTTGCTTTAATGATAGTTTTGGTAGCTGTTATTGGATCCTTGGGTATAGCTGGAGTACCTGGAAGTGCAACTATGGCAGCTTCTATTATGCTAGCAGGGATTGGATTTGGTAATAATTTTGTCATGCTAAGTTTGATTTTAGCTATAGATCCTATTATAGATATGGCAAGAACAGCAAGTAATGTCTCAGGAGCTATGACTTCGGCACTTTGTACTGCAAAAAATCTAAAAGCCCTAGATAAAGAAATTTACAATTCTTAATCTCTTAAAACCCAATATTTTTCATTGGGTTTTAGTATTTATTGGCAACCTTCACATTCTATGCTACGATCTGCAACATTGACTTTTTCACTATCAGGGCTTTCGCTTCTTAGATAATAAGTAGATTTTACTCCAAGCTCCCAAGCGAGTTGATAAATTTCATTTAAATATCCCCCACTTGCTTTATCAAGCGATAAAAAGATATTTAAACTCTGCCCTTGATCGATCCATTTACCACGCACAGCAGCAGCCTTTACAAGAATTTTTTGATCAAGTTCGTAGGCTGGAGTATAGTATTGCCAAGTATCAAGGCTTAAATTTGGCACAACAACAGGTATCATACCACTTAAATTTTGTTCAAACCACTTTCTTTTGTAAACAGGTTCTATAGTCTGCGTAGTACCCACCAAAATAGAAATAGAAGAAGTAGGTGCAATGGCCATCAAATAACCATTTCTCATACCATCTTTTTTAACTTTTTCTCTAAGTTTAACCCAGTCGCATTCACTTTGATCAAATAAGCCCTCTCTTAAAGTTAAAGCTTTAGCCTTAGGACTTGCTACATCAATAGGAAAAATCCCCTTGCTCCAATTTGATCCTTCAAAATCCTCATAAGAACCTTTTTCAAGAGCTAAATTTGAACTCGCATTAATAGCCTCAAAGCTAATTTGTTCCATAATCTCATCGATTTTATTTAAATGCTCATCGCTTCCCCAATAAATCTTAGCTTCAGCAAGCATTTGTGCCTCACCCATGACTCCAAGACCTATGGCGCGAGATTTTAAATTTGTATCTTTTACTTTTCTATGAGGATAAAAATTTAAATCTATCACATTATCAAGCATACGAATAGCCGTTGGCACAACACGCTCTATATCTTCTTTAGTATATACTTTGCTAAGATTTATACTTGCTAGATTACAAACGGCTGTTTTTCCATCATTTTTATATTTTTCTACTATATAAACTTTATTACCATCAATACTATCTAAAGTTGAGATTTTTTTGGCTGGTTTTTCATATCCCCCATCGATCGCAACTTTTTGTTCTTCATCAAAATGAAGTTCATCTCCATTTTCAAAAACTACTTTAATTTGATAATAATTTGGCTCGGTATTTTGAAAAATTTCAGTACATAAATTTGAACTTCTAATAATTCCTACATGAGCATTTGGATTTGCTCTATTAGCACTATCCTTAAAACATAAAAATGGCAAGCCTGTTTCAAAATAATTTAGCAAAATTTTCTTCCAAAGCTCTTTAGCTTCTACGATTTCTTTGGTAATGCTTTCATCTTTTTCATATTCTTCATAGCGTTTTTCAAAAGCCTCGCCATATAAATCACATAAATCTGCTGTATCTGCAGGATCAAAAAGAGTCCATTTATCATTAGCTCTTACTCTCTTCATAAAAAGATCATTGATCCATAAAGCAGGGAAAAGTTCATGAGCACGGCGTCTTTCTTCACCTGAATTTTTACGCAAATCAATAAAATCACTTATATCCATGTGCCAAGGTTCTATATAAACAGCTATAGCTCCTTTTCTGGTTCCTAGCTGATCTACTGCCACGGCAATATCATTAGTAATTTTCAAGAAAGGTATAATCCCTCCTGCGGCATTTTTATGCCCATCTATGCTTCCACCCATAGCACGCACTTTAGACCAATCCCAACCTATACCGCCACCAAATTTAGAAAGCAAAGCCATTTCTTGGTAAGAATCAAAAATACCTTCAATATTATCAGGGGTTGATCCTATATAACAAGAACTAAGCTGATGGCGCGTTGTTCTTGCATTAGATAAAGTCGGAGTTGCAAGCATGAGTTCAAATTTAGAAATTAAATCATAAAATTTCTTCGCCCATTCTTGAGGATTAAATTCATTCTGCGCTAAAAACATCGCAATGGCCATAAACATTTGTTGAGGAAGTTCTATAGGCATACCTTTACTATCTTTAATCAAGTATCTATCATATAAAGTTTTAATACCAAGATAAGTAAATTGCATATCGCGTTCAGGTTTAATATAAGCATTTAAATCATCTAAATCGTATTTTTCTTTAAGACCAAGTAAGATTCTTCCTTCTTTTTCGCCCTTTTCAAAATACTCACGCAAATGATTATAGCGATTCATACCATTAACTTTTTTATATAAATCAAATAAAAAAAGTCTAGCTGCAACAAAGGTCCAATTTGGACAATCAATATCTATCTTATCTACTGCAGTTTTAATTAAAGTTTTTTGAATTTCTTCAGTTGAAATTCCATCACGAAATTGAATCTTTGCATCGAGTTCAAGTTCGCTTAAATTCACACCTTCTAAATCTTTTACAGCATCAGAGGTGCATTTTTTGATCTTAGAAACATCCAATTCTTCTGTACGACCATTTCTTTTAATAACTTTCATTGCCTTCCTTGCTTTTTATTTAAATGTTCTTTTAAAAATTACATCAACATTTTTTGTATAGTAGTTATAATCGAAACATTTTCTTACATCCTCTTCGCTCAAACTTTTTCTTAAATCTTCATCGCTTAAAAGCGCTAACAAAAACAAACTTTCATTTTTTTCATTGATAGCAGCCTTACCATTTTGCAAATCTGCCCAAACTTTCATAGCGTTTCTTTGAACTATTTTATAAGCTTCTTCACGACTAATGCCTTTAAATGGAAGCTCTAAAAGCACCCTCCCTGAAAATACAAGCCCGCCTGTAAGATTTAAATTTTTCATCATATTTTCAGGATAAACTAAAAGCTTATCAATCAAATTTGTAAGACGCATAAGCATAAAATCAGCCGTGATAAAAGCATCAGGCAAAATAAATCTTTCAACACTAGAATGAGATATATCTCTTTCATGCCAAAGTGCAACATTTTCTAAAGCTGGAGTTACAAAAGATCTAAGCACACGACAAAGCCCTGTGATATTTTCACTTAAAACAGGATTTCTTTTATGTGGCATAGCTGAACTTCCTTTTTGTCCTACACTAAAATACTCTTCAGCCTCATAAACTTCAGTTCTTTGAAAATGTCTTATCGCTACAGCGATTTGCTCACAACTTGAAGCTAAAATTGCAATAGCAGAAATAACTTGAGCATAACGATCTCTTTGGATCACTTGATTTGAAACAGGGGCAGCTTTAAGACCTAAATTTTTACAAACTTCTTCTTCAAATTCTAAAGGAGCATGAGCAAAATTTCCCATTGCACCACTGATTTTTCCATAGCTTATCACTTCTTTTGCATGTTCTAAAAGCTCTTTTGCATGCAAAATTTCATCATACCAAATAGCTAACACTAAACCAAAAGTGATAGGCTCTCCATGAATTCCATGACTTCTTCCTACCATTAAGGTATTTTTATGCTCCAAAGCACGCTTTTTGATCACTTCTAAAAGCAAAGAAACATCTTCTAAAATAAGCTCCAAACTCTCTTTTATCTGTAAAGCAACAGCCGTATCTATACAATCAGAACTTGTCATTGCATAATGCACAAAACGACTCTCTTCTCCCAAACTTTCACTTACACTTGTAAGAAAAGCGATAACATCGTGTTTTGTGGTTTTTTCTATTTCGTCTATTCTTGCAATATCAAATTTTGCATTTTTAAGAATTTTTTCGCAGTCTGTGTCATTAATGAGACCGAGTTTATTCCAAGCTTTTACAGCGGCTAATTCTACTTTTAACCACGCATCGTATTTTGCTTGCATGTCCCATTTTTTAGCCATGATTTCTCTGCTATATCTTTCAACCATCTTTGAAACCTTTTTAGCTATAATTTTATATTTTAAAAAACAGAAATTATATCAAATTATCCTAAGAAAGTTATTAAATGGCTTACATAAAAATAAAACTCTCAAATAATGGAAAAAAGGCATTTCAAGTCCTTATGGAAAATTTAAAAATTAGCATAAATGAAGCACAAAAACTCATAGACAAAAAAAGACTTTTTTGCGATGGAATTTTAGTAGAAGAAAAGAATGAAATTTTAAATGGTTTAGTAGAGCTTATAGTCTATGAAAACAATCCCAAAGGAGTAGAAATTGTCTTTGAAAATGAAGACTTTGCCATACTTGAAAAAGAAAGTGGGATCTTAAGTCATCCAAATGGTAGACATTGTAAATACAGTCTTAGTGATGAAATTTGGCATCTTTGGGGAAAAGAAGCTTGCGTAGCACACAGACTTGATAAAGAAACGAGCGGACTTATACTTGTAGCCAAAAATAAAAAAGCTCAAATTGATCTTAAAGCTTTGTTTGAAAAAAAACTGGTTCAAAAAGAATACCTTGCTCTAGCTAACGGAAAAATAGAAGAAAATTTTATAATTGATAAAGCCATAAATTTAGCCAAAAACTACGATGATGTAAAAACAAGGATGCAAATTTGTAAGGAAGGAAAACAAGCTATCACTGAGTTTGAAATTTTAGAATACTTTCCTAAAATCAACGCTACTCTTTTACTCTGCAAACCCTTAACAGGCAGACAACACCAAATAAGAGTGCATTTACACTATAAAAATCATACCATTTTAGGCGATCCACTTTATGGGCTTAGCAAAGAACAAATCGAAAGTATTTTAGATGAAAAATTAACCCCCAAAGAACGCTTAAAACTTACAGGTGCCTTGCGTTTGTGTTTGCATTCTTATCGTTTGAAATTTCAATATAAAAATCAAAATTTTAATATCAACTCAAAAATAAACATAAAAGAAATTTTCAACAATTCTATAAAATAAAATGATGTTTCACTACGCTACAATCAATCACTTTTTTACCAAATTTTAAAACAAAAAAATAATTCTTGCTAAAACTTTAAGTATAATTAAATAAAAAAGCGAGATTTTCCAAATGAAATTTGTTAATTTTATACAGGGTCAAAAACCCAATCTAGGAGTACTAAATTCTAGTGGAAAAATTGTAAGTTTTGATGATCTTGGCATTGAAACTAACGATATGAATGAATTTATTATCCATTTTGATAAATTTAAACACAAACTTACAGACTTGGATTCTAAAATAGCCTATGAAATTCCTCAAGAAAATTATCTAGCCCCTATTATAGAACCTCGTCAAGATATTATATGTCTTGGGATTAATTTTTTAGATCATGCCAAAGAATCTGCCAAATTTAAGGGTGAAAAATTTGAAGAAAGAGAATATCCTGTATATTTTGGAAAACGCTGCAATCAAGCTACGCCACCTTTTGGCGATATACCTTTACATGCAGATGTAACTTCTCAGCTTGATTATGAATGTGAGCTTGCATTTATTTTAAGTAAAGATGCTTATAAAATCAAAGCTAAAGATGCAAAAGATTATATCTTTGGCTATACTATTATCAATGAAATTTCAGCTCGCGAACTTCAAAAACGCCACAAACAATTCTACCGAGCAAAAAGTCTTGAAGGTAGCACTATAATGGGACCTTATATCACAAGCGTAGATGAAATTTCTTATCCTCCTAAACTCCAACTTCAAAGCTATGTCAATGATGAACTACGCCAAAACTCTAACACTCAATTGTTTATTTTTGATATTGCTTATGTCTTAGAAGAACTTAGTGCAGGCATGCTTTTAAAAGCTGGAAGTATTATATCTATGGGAACTCCTAGTGGAGTAGGTATGGGGTTAAATCCACCTACTTTTTTAAAATCAGGAGATAAAGTACGCTGTGTAATAGAAAATTTAGGAGAACTTTGTAATAAAATAAAAAATATCAATTATTAAATAATTTACTAAAATTATACTATAATGGCATTTTAAAAACTTAAATTAAGGCAGAAATTTATCATGAAAAAAATAATAATGATTTTATGTTTATCTTATGCAAATATAGTCTTTGCAGTAGATATGATAACCCCTATTCCAAATTCCATCTCTTATGATAAAGAAAAAGCTAAACTTGGAAAAAGTCTTTATATGGATAAAAGTTTATCCAAAGATGGAAAAGTTTCGTGCAATACTTGCCATAGGCTTGATCAACACGGTGTTGATGGGCTTGAATTTTCAATAGGAGTTGATAATCAACTCGATAAACCCTTTAACACTCCTACAACCTTTAATTCTGTGTTTAATTTTGTGCAATTTTGGAATGGCAGAGCTAAAGATTTAACAGAACAAGCTATGGGACCTTTTTTCAATCCAAAAGAAATGGGGCTAAGTCCTGAACTTCTTTTACAAAAAGTTAATTCAAATGAAAATTATGTAAAAACTTTTAAAAAACTTTATGGAGAAGTTACGGTAGAAAACATAGCTCTTGCAATCGCCGAATTTGAAAAAACCTTGATCACTCCAAATTCTCCTTTTGATCGCTATCTTAGCGGGGATCAAAATGCTATTTCAACTCAAGCTAAAAAAGGTTACGAAGATTTTAAAGCTAATGGCTGCATCTCTTGTCATCAAGGTCAAAATATAGGTGGGAATATGTTTCAAAAAATCGGTATTTTTGAAGAATACCCAAACCAAGAAGATTTAGGGCGCTATGAAATCACAAAAAGAGAAGCTGATAAAATGGTATTTAAAGTTCCTAGTCTTAGAAATATAGCCAAAACCGCGCCTTATTTTCATGATGGTTCTATACCTACTTTAGATGCTTGTGTTCAGTTTATGGCTTACTATCAACTAGGAAAATTTTTAGATCAAGAAACAGTTGACAATATAGTTGCATTCTTAGAAAGCTTAACAGGAGAATATCATGACAAATAAAAAAAGTTCATTTTTGATAAAATTTATTATCTTATCTATACTAGTTTTGACTTTCATTCTTGTTTTATTGGCTATTATTTTTAATAACTATTCTTCATCTAAAAATAACAAAGACTTGATAAACATAGTTCAGCAACTAGAAATTTCAGATGAAAAAATCAATTCTATTTTTCAAAATAGTTTTAATTTTATCAACTACGATCCAAGTGTGCAAGCGATAAAAAAAATGCAAGAAAACTTTACAAAACTTAAAACTTTTGGGATTGACATAAACAAAGCAGAAGAAATTTTTAATGCCAAACTAATCCAGCTTAATTATTTTAAATCCGCAAATTCCATAGCAGTAAATTCAAAACTTTATTTATTTGAACTAGCTAAAAATTATTTTGAAGAATTGGAACAAAACCATGAAACAAATAAAAACAACTATAAAACAATGAGTTCTATGTTAAGCGTTCTTTCAACTGAAAATATTTTACAAAAAACAACACTAAATCAACTCAACAATCTTATGAAAGAAATCAAAAATGATACAAAAAGTGAAAATTTACAACTTTTTTTAAAACACTATAAAATGATTGTAAAGCAAATTTCTATTATGCAAGATAATTCTTCTATTTATGAGAATAATTCTCTCATGAAAGAGTTAAAACAACTTAACACTTTTACCCAAAATACTATAGAACAATCTAATTTATTTAAATTTTATATCGCTTTAGCAGTATTTGGAATCACTCTTGTATTATTTGTATTTTTTATTTTATTAACACTAAAAAAAGTCATCATGCCAATTCATACTTTAGAAAAACTAAGCGCTAATTTAGCTAGCAAAGAAGCCAATCTACACTCTCGTTTAAATATAGATCCAAAAAGTGAGCTTGGACAAAGTGCTCAATATATTAATTCATTTATTTCCACCGTTCAAAACTCAATCATAGAAGCCATAGAAAATGCTAAATCAAGTCATCAAAATTCACAAAAACTCAAAAACAACTCTATGATGCTTGAAAACAGCTCTAATTCGCAACATGAACAAATTCAAGGAGTTAAAGAAATCACTCATGTTTTAGATGATCATATCAATCTTGCGGGAAATTTAGCACAAGAAAGTATAGAAAATATGCAAGATATGCACATACTAATGGATAAAGTAGAACTTACTCTATCTGAACTTGTAAATTTAATAAATGAAAACAATGAAAAAGAACAAAATATAGTAGCCAATATGGACAATCTAACCCAAAGTGCGGATAATATTATAGAAATCACAAACTCCATTAAAGACATAGCTGATCAAACTAATTTACTTGCCCTAAATGCAGCTATCGAAGCTGCAAGAGCAGGCGAACATGGGCGTGGATTTGCTGTTGTAGCCGATGAAGTTGGACAGCTTGCTGATAAAACAAGTAAATCTCTTTTAAACATCAATGCTACTGTTAATACTATAGTCCAACAAATCAATGACAACAAAGCCTTAATGGATCTTATCCATGATTCTATGAAAGAAACCTCTTCAAAAACCAATGATTTACAACAAGAACTTGTAAATTCTATGCATAAATTGGAAAGCTCTATAGAATCAACCCAAACCATGAAAGATAAAAGCATGGAAGTAAAAGATAAAATGCTTATCTTAGGAACAAATATAGATAAAGTTAACGAACTTGCAAATTCTGTTAAAGATTTATCATGTGAAATCAATAATATCTCTCAAAATGTTCTAAATGGTGCCTCTAAACTCTCCGAAAAATTAAGTAGCTTTCAGTAACTTTTTTCACGTTAATTTAACTTAACGTGAAATTTCAATAAAAATTTTATTTTTAATTTATGTTTTTCAAGTAAAATTAGCAGTTTTTATTTCAAAGGAGATACTATGGAGTTTCTTGAACTTTTATTAGTTTTAATCGCCTTGATACTGATTATCAAAAAACCAGAAAAAGAAAATTTGGCTTTTGGTTTGGTAATGGTAGCTTGGCTTTTAATGGTTTTTTTCTATGTTGGCCACAAAACAGGCGCACTATTAACAATAATGAATCTGTAAGGAAGGGCTAAATGAACGAAATCAATAAAACAAAAAATTTCTACACACTAATGTGTTTAGCAGGCTTTTTGATTATACTCTTGCCTGTAGGTATTGCAAATTTGATATTTGGTTATATGTTGGGCGATAGTCCTTGCACGCTTTGCTGGGGACAAAGAGAAGCAATGATCTTTATCGGTGTAATGGCGCTTTTCATTGTTCGTTATGGTATGAAAGGTAAATACCTTGCTGCTCTTTTAATCATGACAGCAGTAGGGCTTTATCAATCTTTTGCTCACTATGGTAATCACGCTCATAGAGATTTAGATCAAGGTTTTGGTTTAGCAGTTTTTGGTATCCATACTTATTTTTGGGCTGAAGTAGTATTTTGGGCTGTTGTATTGCTCTTAGGTGTGATTTTTGCTTTTGCTCCTAAATTTAATGCTTTTGAAGCTGAACTAAATGGAGAAAAGTTTAGAAAATATACTAAATTTAGCTTTGCAGCAGTTTTAATCAGTGCTATCATCGTAGCATCAAATGTTTTCCAAGCCTTTGTTAGCACAGGTATTCCTCCTTATGTAGGACAAGGCGATCCTGTAAGATTTAGTTTAAATCCAAAATACATCATTTGGAGTAAAGAAGGTTGGAATGGTTTATGGCAAAATATTTCTTTCTTAGGAAAACGCGATGTTAAAGCTCCTGATTATGCTTTTGCACCTGCAAGTGAAAAACTTGGCATAAAATTTGATAATGATATCAACAATGCTCCATTTGCAAAAATCAATGATGAGCTTAAAATCACAAATGAACAAACCATAAATTTTGACAAAGCCATCAATACTCTTGATTATATCAATAACGAATTTGTAGCAAGTTCTAAATGGGATGTAGCTTTCTTAGATAATAATTTTAGCGTTAAAGAAGGTTTTGAACTTGATCCTTATTTTTCAGCTACTATTGATCCAATCATCGGTATCATACCTTATATGAACGATAAATTCATTCTTATGGGCTCAAACAAATCTTTCTTAAGATTTGCAAAAAATCCTAATGCAAGTGAAGAAGATATCGCTAAACAATACGCTGACTTTGTAAAAGGCAATGATAAATTTAAAGGTCAAGGCGAAAGTTTAGGTCGCGGAAGACTTGATACCGTAAGAGCAAAATTTAACCATGTAGCAAGTATGACTACAGATGGAAATTATCTTTATCTTGCAACTGTTCCAAACAACAAAGACGCTAAAACTTTTGTAATCTCTAAAGTTTCTTTAAAAGATCGTGTTCTTTCAGGAGAATTTACTCCAAAAGCAAATCTTAAAGAAGGTAAAACTTTAGGCGATCTTTATGTAACTTCTATGACTTTTAAAGATGGGGAAATTTATGCACTTAGCAAAAATCACAATGTCATTGCTGTAATTGATCCAGTCAAAGAAGAAGTAGTGAAAACTATCGCTTTCCCAAGCTCTATCACTAATGCTAGAAGCATTTTCTTTAAAGATGGAAAAATCAATATTCTTTCTTATCAAGATGGAGCAAACAAGCTTTATACTTTAAACTAAGCTTTAAGTCCTAGTGAAAACTAGGACTTATATTTAATCTTATCTTTAAATCCTGCTTTTTCAAAACCTCTTAAACGAAGCAAACAACTATCGCACTCCCCACAAGCTTCATCTTCACTCTCATAACAAGACCAAGTAAGTTCTAAAGGTACATTTTCTTTTAAGGCTAGTTCTACAATTTTAGCTTTGTTTAGTCTAACAAGCGGAGTTTTTATACAAACTTTGAAATTCTTACTCGTACCTTCATTGATAAATTCTTGTGCCTTTTGTATAAACTCATCAGTACAGTCAGGATAACCACTGCCATCTTCTTCTACCACCCCTATAAAAATACTCTCACAATTTTCCTTTTCAGCCAAAGATCCTGCTATACTTAAGAAAATTCCATTGCGAAAAGGCACATAAGTGATAGGTGGAGTATCGCTTGTACAAAGCTCATTTTTAGGGATGTCTATACTTTTATCGGTTAAGGCATTGCCCCCTATATCTTTGATAAAACTCACATCTAAAATATAAGATTTTTCTACTTTTAAAGCCTTGCAAATTTGCTTAAAACATTCTTTTTCTTTTTCTTGAGTGCGTTGTTCATAGTCAAAATGCAAAGCGATGATTTCATAACCTTCTTTTTTGGCCAGATAAGCACACAAAGTACTATCCATACCGCCACTTATGATACAAAGTGCTTTTTTACTCATTTTTATCCTTAAATTTGCTATAATTTCACAATTTTAACGAAAATTTTTAAATTTAAATTGCAAAAAAAGGCAAAAGCATGATAAACATAAAACTCATAGAACACATTTTTAAAGCCGCTTCTATCAGTCGTTGGAATGATTATCCAAGAATGGCAAATTTGGTTGAACTTGACAAACAAGCTCATAAATTCATCATCGCATATTTTATCGCTAAAATGGAAAAAGATGTGGATATGAGAGTGATTATAGAAGGGGGAATTTTTGAGTTTTTAAGTCGTGTTGTGGTAACTGATATACGCCCTGATGTGTATCATGAAATCGTGCGTCAAAAAAAAGCTGAAGTTAATGCTTGGGTTTTAAGCAAAATCGAACCTATGATAGAAGATATAGAAGATGGGGAATTTCTAAAGCGTTTTGAAGCGTATTTAAACGGTAATGCTTATGCTAAAGAAAGACTTATCTTAAAAGCAGCTTCATATTTTGCTACAAGATGGGAATTTAACATAGTTTATCAAACCTCAGCTTTTTTAAATGATATTGATGAGATTAAAAACAAAGTTGAAGAAGAATTAGAAGATTACTATGAGCTTATAGGAGCTAGAAAAATTGCTTTAAATCAAAAAATAGCCAAAATTATTGATCTTAGCGGAAGACTTCGCTTTCAAAAACGTTGGGCTCAAACTCCACGCATACCAGAAACCGCGGTTTTAGGACATATGCTTGTGGTGGCGATTTTAGGATATTTTTACTCACTAAAAATCAAGGCTTGCGATAAAAGACTTGAGAATAATTTTTATTGTGCTTTGTTTCATGATTTGCCAGAGTCTTTAACACGTGATATTATCAGCCCTGTAAAATACGGCATTGATGGACTTCATGATATCATAAATGATTATGAAATGAAACTTATTAATGAAAGAATTTTACCCTTTGTACCTGAGGGTTTAAGGGCTGAGTTTTCTTATATTTTAGGCATTAGAGAAGGTAGAAACGGTGAGTCAAATTTTGTAAAAAATGAGTTTGAAAATCGCACTTATAAAAATGCTAAAATCGAGCTTTGCAGCGGAAGTTTAAGCTCTTTTAATGAAAATGAATTTGGTGCTATAGATGGTAAGGCGCTTAAATACTGCGATAAAATTGCTGCTTATATAGAAGCAGGACTTAGTATAAGTTATGGTGTAAAGTCTAAAGAACTTGAAAGTGGTTTTTTAGGAATGTATGAGTTTTTTAAAGAAAATCCTACCATAGATGGGGTGAATTTTTTTGAAATTTGTGAAAGTTTAAGAGAGTATTTTAAAATTTAAATAAGATTTTTATACTACTATTTTCAATATGTTTTAAATAAAAATATTATAATTTCAAATTTTATTTTGTATAAAATATAAAGGAGTTATTATGAAAAAATACTTTCAAAAGCGCTATACTTTAGCCTTTTTTATAGGTATATTAGCGGGTATTTTCGGAGCTATTGTTAAATGGGGTTGGGAAGTACCTTTTCCTCCAAGAAATCCCAATGTTTTTTGACCAGCAGATGCTTTAGAACGTGTTACTCCACCTAAAATTTTTCTAGAACAACTAGGCTTACCTACTGAAAGGTGCAGTTTTTGGATTTTTTGTTTATCTTTTTGCCCATGTTATTGTAATGCCTTTAATTGCAGAAGTTCCACCACTTTCTGAAATTCCTTTTGATGAACACCTGTCTGAAATTTTTGGCCATATTGTTTGGCTGTGGGGCATGGAAATAGTTCGTAGAGATATAAGAAATCGTATAACCAAAGACATAGAAGAATGAAAGGAAACCTTTCATTCCATATCTAAAACCGCACCTTTACTAGCATTGCTAACAAGTTTTTGATACATTCTAAGCCATCTTGAAGACACCTCTTTTTGAGGCAATGCAAATTCTTTTTTACGTTTAGCAATTTCTTCTTCACTTACATTTGCATGGATAGTATAAGCATCTACATCAATTTCTATTTCATCTCCATCTTTTAAAAGTCCTATAAGACCACCTTCAGCTGCTTCAGGGGAAATATGACCAACGCTTAAACCCCTTGTAGCCCCGCTAAAACGACCATCGGTGATTAAAGCTACATCAGCACCTAAACCCATACCCATTAAAAGTGAAGTAGGACTTAACATTTCTTGCATACCAGGACCCCCTTTTGGACCTTCATAGCGTATTACACAAACATTTCCTTTTTGCACCTTGCCTTTGATAATGCCTTTTATAGCTTCATCTTGAGAGTTAAAACAAACAGCTTTGCCTTTAAATTTTCTTTCTCCGATTATTCCTGCGGTTTTTATAACGCAACCTTGCTCGGCTAAATTTCCAAACAAAATGGCAAGCCCACCTACTTTTGAGTAAGCATTATCTACTTTACGAATGATATTTTCATCTTTGATTTTGGCATTTTTTAAGCGTTCTTTGAGACTTTCTCCTGTAATGGTCAGTGCATCAAGTTCTAAAATATGTCCTTGTCTGCTTGAAATTTCAGCCATAACTGCACTCACACCGCCTGCTTTGTGGATATCATCCATATAAACACTATTTAGCGACGGGGCTATTTTTGCTATGTGTGCAACTTTGCTTGAGATGAAATTTAAATCTTTAATATCTAGTGCCACCCCTGCTTCACGCGAAATGGCAAGCATGTGTAAAACAGTATTGCTACTTCCACCCATTGCCATATCTACTACCATAGCATTACGCACGGCTTTTTGAGTGATGATATTGCGAATTTTAAAACGCTCATCTAAGGCGATTTCACAAATACGACGCGCTGCTTTTCTTAAAAGCTCTTCTCTTTCTTTGCTTAAAGCTAAGATGGTTCCATTACCTTCTAGTGCTATACCCATAGCTTCGCATAAGGTATTCATAGAATTTGCTGTAAACATTCCCGAGCAAGATCCACCACTTGGACAGGCTGAACATTCTATATCTTTAAATTCTTCTTCGCTAATTTTTTTGGCTTCATAAGCCCCTACAGCTTCAAAAACAGAGCTAAGACTAATCTTTTCTCCTTTTTTAGTTACCCCTGAAGCCATAGGCCCACCACTTACAAAAATGGTTGGAACATTTACTCTTAAAGCTCCCATTAACATACCAGGAGTGATTTTATCGCAGTTTGGGATGCAGATTAAAGCATCAAGTTGATGAGCATTCATCACTGTTTCAATGGAATTTGCGATGATTTCACGACTTGGTAAAGAATAAAGCATACCTTCATGTCCCATAGCTATACCATCATCTACACCTATGGTATTAAACTCAAAAGGCACACAACCATTTTTGCATATCTCATCTTTAATGATTTTAGCATAATTATTTAAAAAATAATGTCCTGGGATTATATCTATATAGCTATTTGCTACACCTATAAAAGGTTTGTCAAAATCTTCATCTTTCAAACCACAAGCACGAAGTAAAGAACGATTAGGTGCTTTTAAATGTCCTTTTTTTATCGCATCGCTTCTCATTGTAACTCCTGATAATAATTTTTTAAAATTATATTTAGCAAAGCTTAATTTTTGTGAAATTTATTTTGATATACATTTTCATAAATGATAAAAATTATTAATTGACAAAAATATTTTTTTATAATACAATGCTTTTTGATAATCAAAAAAGGAGTCAAAATGAGACAATATGAAACCTATAAATGCCAAAAATGTGGTAATGAAGTAGAAGTTCAAAATGTAGGTGGAGGTAAGCTTAGTTGTTGTGGTGAAGAAATGAAATGTATCACTACAGATTTAACTGCAGTAAATTTGATGAAAGCTTTTGCGGGCGAATCTATGGCGAGAAACAAATACGATTTATTTGCTGATGTAGCTGAAGAAGAAGGTTGGCATGCGGTTGCTAGACATTTTAGAGAAGCAGCTGAAAATGAAAAATGGCATGCAAGAGCAGAATTTAAAGCTTATCATGAAATCGTTGATGGAAAACCTTTAGAAGTAACTACAAAAAACCTAGTAAGTGCTGCAGAAGGTGAAAACTATGAGCACACAACTATGTATCCAAATTTTGCAAAAATTGCTGAAGATGAAGGTAAAAAGGCTATAGCAAGATTATTTACAGCTATTGGCAAAGTAGAAATCGAACACGAAAGAGAATATCTAGCGCTTAAAAAAATGCTCGAAGAAGAAGAATTTTTTAATAGTGAAGTAGAAGAATTATGGGTTTGTGAAGTATGCGGACATATACATCGTGGCAAAAAAGCTCCAGCAGCCTGTCCTTTATGTAAAGCACCAAAAGAGTATTTTAAACGCGAATTTTTGGGTTAAGTTAAGAAATTCTTATCCTTTTTAAGATAATATTATAATTATTTTTTAATAAAAGGATAAGAAAATGAAAAAATTACTATTTTTATTTTTTGCTTTAACGGCTTTTCTCTTTGGTGCTGTAAATATCAACACTGCAACACTAAAAGAATTAAAAAGTTTAAATGGTATTGGCGAAGCTAAGGCTAAAGCGATTTTAGAATACCGCAAAGAAGCAAATTTTACAAGTATTGATGATCTTAAAAAAGTTAAAGGCATAGGTGATAAGCTTTTTGAAAAAATCAAAAATGATATCACAATAGAATAAAAGGGCATTTTTGCCCTTCTTTTTAGAAAAATTTGAAAACTTTATTTGACACAAAAGAACTTTTAAACGAATTTGATATAAATTTAATCGGTATTGATGAAGCAGGACGCGGTGCTTTAGCAGGTCCTATGATGATGGCAGCTTGCAAACTGAACAAACAACTTGATGGGTTGTGTGATTCTAAAAAACTAAGCGAAAAAAAACGCGAAGAACTTTATGAAATCATCATCAAAAATTCAAACTATCTCATACTTGCTTTTTCTTCAGAACAAATCGACGCACTAGGCTTAAGCACTTGTTTAAAAAAAGGCTTAAAACTTATAAAAAAGCATTTTAAAACAGAAAATAACTTCTTATATGATGGAAACACCAACCTAGGTATAAACGGGATAAAAACACAAATCAAAGCCGACACTAGCATTTTGCAAGTAAGTGCAGCTAGCATACTCGCAAAAGTTAGTAAAGATAGGGTGATGAATTTCTTAGCTAAAGACTTTCCTTGTTATGAATTTGAAAAAAACAAAGCCTATGGCACAAAAGCTCATAAAGAATTTATAGCTAAATTTGGAATTTGCAAACTCCACCGAAAAAGTTTTAAACTTTTATGATTATTTTGCTAAATTTTGATGCAAACTCAAAGCACATTCTATACCATCTTTTATAGCCCAAACAACTAAAGATTGTCCTTTTCTAGCATCTCCACAAGCAAAGATTTTTTTATGAGTGGTTTGGAAATTTTCTGTGCTTATGTTGTTTTTCTCATCTAATTTCACTCCAAAATTTTTAGAGATAGCTTCTTCGCACCCGCTAAAACCCATAGCTAAAAGCACTAAATCCGCTTTATAAGTTTTTTTAGAATTTGAAATTTCGACATTTATAGCTTTGCCTTCTTTAAACTCGCGTTTTAAATCATTTGCTTCAACACCTTCTACATGAGTTTTTCCTAAAAATTTCTTTGTCATTTTTTGATATTCCCTAGGATCTTTGCCATATACAGCAATGGCTTCTTCTAAACCATAATCAGTAGTAAAAATGTCAGCTTTTAAAGGCCAAGGATTGTTTTGGCTTCTTTGCAAAGGTCTTTTTGGACTTCTTTCAAAACGCACTATAGATTTAGCCCCTTGTCTTGTCGCTACAGCGATACAATCCACACTTGTATCCCCGCTTCCTATAACCAAGACATTTTTACCTTTGGCCGTATCTGCACCCTTGCCTGTTTTTAACAAAGTTTTGGTATTTTGCGTTAAAAAATCAAGGGCAAATTCAACCCCTTTTAGCTTTCTACCTTCTATATCAAGATCTATAGGCTTACTTGCTCCTGTACAAAGCACCAAAGCATCAAATTCTTTTAGAAGTTTTGAAACCTTATCTCTGCTGTCTATATTTTCATTCACTTTAAATTCAATCCCACTTTTTTTAAGCAAATCCACCCGTCTTTGAACTATACTTTTATCAAGCTTCATATCAGGGATGCCATACATCAAAAGTCCGCCTATTTTATCGCTTCTTTCAAAAACACTTACTTTATAACCTAGTGAATTTAAAGTATTAGCACAAGCAAGACCAGCAGGCCCACTTCCTATGACAGCGATTTTTTTGCCATTGTATTGCTTAGGTTTATTTACTCTTACTAAATTTTCCTTAAAAGCATTTTCTATAATGGATAATTCATTATTTTTTATGCTCACACTAACACCATTTATCGCACACACACAAGAATCCTCACAAGGAGCAGGGCAAACACGACCGGTAAATTCAGGAAAAGGATTGGTAAGATCAAGTCTTTCATAAGCTTCTTTCCATAAAGAACGATAAACAAGATCGTTCCATTCAGGAATGAGATTGTTTAAAGGACAGCCCACATCTTTTCCTTCGCTCATCACACCCGTATGACAAAAGGCCACACCACAATCCATACATCGTCCACCTTGAATTTCTTGTTCTTTTTTATCCAAAGGTATAGTAAATTCTTTGAAATTTAAAACCCTTTCCTTAGGAGCAATTTTTTTAAAATCCATTCTTTTAAAGTCTAAAAAACCTCTTGCATTTCCCATTTTTACTCCTTATTTTTGTGTGATTTTCAAAAATGCTGCTAAATTTGGATCTTTTTCATTTTTACAAAGATCAAGCATTTTTAACATCTTTTCATAATCTCTTGGCATGACTTTAAAAAAGTCTTTTTTATCGAATTTTTCTAAGATATCTTTAGCCTTTTTAGAATCTGTATAAGCGATATGTTTTTCTATCACGGCTTTTAATTCTTTTTCATCCTTGGCATTAAGATCTTTAATATCCACAAGCTCGGTATTTACATGAGCTTCATTGTGTCTTCCAAAGATATAAACAACGCCCCCACTCATACCAGCAGCGAAATTCGCACCCACATCTCCAAGAACTACAACTTTTCCACCTGTCATATATTCACAACCATGCACACCTGTTCCTAAAACCACAGCCAAAGCTCCTGAATTTCTTACACAAAATCTTTCCCCTGCTATACCATCTAAATACACTTCACCTTTTGTAGCTCCATATAAACAAGCATTTCCTGCGATAATATTTTCTTCAGGTGAAAAAGTGGCTTCATTTGAAATTTTTGCTATGATTTTACCACCACTTAAACCCTTGCCTAAATAATCATTGCTATCGCCTATAATCTCAAGTTTAATGCCCTTTAACAAAAACGCTCCAAAGCTATTGCCTGCATTGCCTATAGCTTTGATATGGATACTATCTTCATCTAAAGCATCTTTTCCATAAGTTTTTAAAATTTCACTTGAAAGCATAGTTGCAAAAGTACGACTTTGATTTCCTACTTCTAAAGAAAGTTTGATAGGCTCTTTTTTCTCCACAGCATTTTTACAAAGTGGTAGTAAAATTCTATAATCAATCGTTTTTTCAAGTTTATTGTCTTTATAATCTTTAAAATGCACAGCGGTTCTATTATAAGTAGGCAAGGATTTTAAAATTTTATCTAAATTTAGCTTTCCTGCTTTACCTTGCACACTTTTTTGGCGGAGTTTATCCACGCGACCTATCATATCATCTAGGCGTTCAAAACCAAGCCTTGCCATGTATTCTCTAAGCTCCTCAGCTATAAAATACATGAAATTAATCACATCATCTACTTTGCCTTTGAAACGATCTCTAAGTTCTGTATCTTGAGTGGCTATACCAAAAGGACAGGTATTTAGATGACAAACTCTCATCATTGTACAACCTAAAACAATCAAAGGCGCGGTTGCAAAACCAAATTCTTCAGCTCCTAAAAGTGCTGCTATGGCTAAATCACGCCCGTTCATAAGCTTTCCATCAGTTTCTAATCTTACCCTATCTCTAAGCTTATTTAAGATCAAAGTTTGATGCGTTTCAGCTAAGCCTAACTCCCAAGGAATTCCAGCATGCGGTATAGAAGTTCTAGGACTTGCACCCGTACCTCCATCATAACCTGAAACAAGGATTAAATTCGCGCCTGCCTTAGCCACACCTGCAGCAACCGTTCCTATGCCATTTTCGCTTACAAGTTTTACTGAAATTTTAGCGTCTTTGTTCGCATGTTTTAAATCATAAATGAGTTGAGCCAAATCCTCAATAGAATAAATATCATGATGAGGAGGTGGGGAAATAAGCGTCACACCTGCAGTAGAATGTCTAGCCTTAGCTATCCAAGGATAGACTTTAAAGCCCATTAATTGTCCGCCCTCACCTGGTTTTGCACCTTGAGCGACTTTGATTTGAATTTCTTTTGCATGACTTAAGTAGTTTAAATCCACGCCAAAACGCCCACTTGCTACTTGCTTAATGGCTGAGTTTTTATCCACACCCTCTTTGATTTCATAGCGTTCTTCATCCTCGCCACCTTCACCTGAATTTGATTTAGCACCTATTTTATTCATAGCCTGTGCTAAACACTCGTGTGCTTCTTTAGAAATAGAACCATAACTCATCGCTCCTGTTCTAAAGCGTTTAACTATACTTTCTACACTTTCAACCTTATCTATACTGATAGCTTCACTAAAATCAAATTCCATCAAAGAACGCAAATTAACTTGTTTTTCATCTACTAAAGCCGAGTATTTTTTAAAGCTTTTATAGTCTTTGTTGCGACAGGCTTGCTGAAGATTAAAAATCACAAGTGGATCGATTAAATGTTCTTCTTTAGCACTTCTAAAACCATGAATTCCTTTAGAATCTAAAGCCTTATGCGTATCGTTAAAAGCATGTTTATGTAAAGCAATGAGCTCTTTTTCAAAATCTTCTAAATCCATACCTTCAATGCGTGAAGTTGTAGAAGTGAAGTATTTATCAATCACTTTAGAGCTTAAGCCCAGACATTCAAAAAGTGCAGAGCCATTATAACTTTGCAAGGTAGAAACTCCCATTTTAGAAGCAATTTTGACTATGCCACTTGAACTTGCCTTGATGAAATTTTCTACCGCCTTTTCATAACTTAAATTTAAATCTTTATTGGCAATGAGTTTTTGTATGCTCTCATAAACCAAATAAGGATTAATAACAGTCGCACCATAACCTAAAAGACATGCAAAATGATGAATTTCTCTAGGTTCACCACTTTCGATAATAAGACTTGTGTGTGTTCTTAAATTTTTTCTTACTAGATGATTATGCACTCCAGAAACAGCAAGCAAAGCGGGGATATAAGCGTTTTTTTCATCCACTCCTTTATCGCTTAAAATGATAATAGAAACACCTTTTTTAACCTCATCTTCTATCTTAACGCAAAGCTCATCTAAAGCCTTTTCTAAAGTTTTTTTAGAATAATCATAAAGTATAGAAAATTCTTTAACTTGAAATTTATTTAAAGCCTTAACTTCAAAAAGTTCTTCATTGCTTATCACAGGCAAGGCTATTTTTACGCGTTTTGCATTGTTTTCATCAGGTTTTAATAAATTGCCTTCGCTTCCTAGATAAATCCTTGTAGAAGTAACAATCTCTTCTCTTATGGCATCAAGAGGAGGATTAGTTACTTGTGCAAAAAGTTGTTTAAAATAATTATACAAAGGTTGATAAGTTTTAGAAAGTATAGCCAAAGGAGTATCTACACCCATAGCTGCTATAGCTTCTTTACCATTTTGAGCCATAGCAGCCACACTCATTTTAAGCTCATCATAACTCCAACCAAAAGCTTTTTGGAGTTTTAAAACCTCATCTTCTTTTAAAAACTGATGTTTATAAACTCCGCTTTTTTGTTTTTCAAGTTCAACTAAATTTTTAAGCCATTTTTTATAAGGCTTAGCATTAGCATAATGCTCTTTGATTTCATTATCAGCTATAACCCTACCTCTTGCTGTATCAACGAGTAAAAGTTTTCCAGGTTCTAAGCGTTTTTTGGCTTTGATATTTTTTTCATCAAGTTTTAAAGCCCCTGTTTCACTTGAAAGTATGAGCATATCATCTTTTGTAAGATAATACCTTGAAGGACGAAAACCATTTCTATCCAAACTCGCCCCCATAATCACTCCATCAGTAAAAACTATAGCAGCAGGCCCGTCCCAAGGCTCCATCAATAAAGAATGATATTCATAAAAAGCACGCTTTTTGCTTTCCATATTTTCATTTTTATGCCAAGGTTCTGGCACCATCATCATAAAAGCTTCTTCTAAAGTACGACCATTTAGAGCTAAAAATTCTAAAGTATTATCAAACATTGCAGAATCACTGCTAGGCTTAGCTATGATAGGAAAAATTTCATCTAAATTTTCAAAATACTCACTTTGCATCAAGCCTTCTCTAGCTCTTATGCTATCAACATTTCCGCGTATGGTATTAATCTCTCCATTATGCACCATATAACGGTTTGGATGGGCTCTTTCCCAACTTGGGAAGGTATTAGTCGAAAAGCGAGAATGCACCAAAGCGATGGCTGATTTCATATTGACATCTTTAAAATCAAGATAAAAATCGCTCAATTGAGTTGAAAGAAGCATTCCTTTATAAACTATGGTGCGTGAAGAAAAACTTGAAAAATAAAATTTTGGCACATTAATAGCTCTTTTTTCTATAAGGCGACGCGTACTATAAAGCACTCTTTCAAACTCAAGTCCTGCACTTATTTTACTTGGTTTTTTCACAAAGGCTTGTAAAAAATAAGGCATAGCTTTTAAAGCACTTGCACCTATATCGCTAGGATTAAAAGGCACTTCTCTAAAACCTAAAAATTCAAGTTTTTTATCCTTTAAACCTTGTAAAAATATCTCTTTTGCTTCTTCTTTTGCATCAGTATTGGGTGATAAAAACATCTGTGCTACGGCATAATCACCCTTTTTAGGAAGTTCAAAACCCAATTCTTGAGTTTTAAAAAAATCATGTGGAATTTGGATCAAAATCCCCGCCCCATCACCTGAATTTTCTTCAGCTCCTGCACCACCTCGGTGCTCAAGATTCATCAAAATTTCTAAAGCATCACAAATAACCTTATAAGAGGCAATACCGCGTATATTAGCAACTGCAGCGATACCACAGGCATCGTGTTCGTTCTTTGGGTGATATAAACCTATGCTTTGATTATTTTCTAGGATATTTTCTAAATCCATTTTGCTCTCCTTATAAGACTGATTTAAATTTTGTTAGCTTTATAAGGATTATAGCATACATTTTTTTAAAATCGATATAATTTTTATCTTAAAAATAAATAAATTAAAAAATATTTTGATAGATTTGTAAAAATTATAAAAACATGGCGATAATACTACCTAAAATCAATAATGGGCCATTATAAAAAATAAAAGTTGGTATGCAAGTATCTTTAATGTGATCGTGTTGTTTATCAGCATTTAATCCTACAGTAGTTCCCATGGTTGTTTCACTGGCTGGACTTCCTGCATCTCCTAAAGCTCCTGCTACTCCTAAGATAAATATAATAAGTGCTGTACTAAAACCAAGTTCCAAACAAATAGGACAAAAAAGCGTAGCTATGATAGGTATAGTTCCAAAAGAAGTACCTATACCCATAGTGATGATAAGTCCTATTAAAAGCATGAAAAATACTGCTAAAAATTTACTTTGCTCCATCCAAGGAACGACTGAATTTACAAGATCTACTACTGATCCACTTTCTTTTAAAACTTCTCCATATCCTGCAGCAACAAGGATAACAAAAGCTATAAAACCCATCATTTTAAGCCCATCATCAAAAACTTCATTGACTTTTGAAAATTCAACTCCACCCAAAATAACCATTAAAACAAAACCCAAAAGCCCTGATAAAGGTAAATTCATAGTCAAAATTTGCAAAATTAAAGTTAAAACAAGCCCAGCTAAAACACCCCATTCTTTACGCGTCATTTCAAGATTTTCTAAATCCACTTTAGCAATTTCTACTTCTTGATACTCTCTTGACTTACGATAAAACACAAAAAGCGCTAGAAAAAGTCCTGCTATCATACAAATAGCAGCGAAATACATAGTATTTGTAACATCATTTAAAGATACACTTACATTATTTGCATTTAAATTATCTTTTAAAAGATCTTGAAAAGTAAGTCCAAAGCCTACTGGCAAAACCATATAAGGCGTAGTAAGTCCAAAAGTTAAAGCACAAGCAACCGCTCTACGATCGATTTTAAGTTTATTAAAAAGACTTAAAAGAGGTGGAATCAACAAAGGTATAAAAGCTACATGAATAGGAATTAAATTTTGAGAAAAACAAGAAATCAAAGCTATAGACAAAAGCAATAAATATTTTTTATGAGATATAAAATGACTTACTATCTTAATCAAATATGCAGTTAAATTTGTCTTTGAAATCGCTGCGGCAATGGCCCCTAAAAGTATATAGCTAAGAGCTGTTTTTAAATTTTCTTTCATTCCGCTTATAAGTATATTCATAGTATCTACGAGTTCAAGATGAGAAAATACACCTGCAACAAGAGCTGAGATCAAAAGACTCAAAAGTACATTAAAACGAAACAAACAAAGTAAAGTCATCAAAACAACACTGATAATGATAGGATTAGTAAGTAAAGTCAAAATCATTCCTTAAATAATTTTAAAAATTTAATTGTAGAAAAAACTTAGTTAAAATGTAATAAAACTCGAACATATGATGATTTTATTTTAATATGTAAAATTATAAAAATAATTAATTTTTTTAATTTAAATAATTAATTATATTAATTATTTAAATTTTTAAAATTTATAATAAAATAAAAGATTATATAAATATTTAAGGATATTTCAATGAAACAGAACGATCAAAAAGAAAATCGTAGAGACTTTCTAAAAAATATAGGACTTGGTTTATTTGGCATTAGTGTATTGTCAAATTTTTCTTTTGAGAATTTTTTAGGAAGTAAGGCTTTGGCAAAAGAATTGCCTGATTTTAAAATAGAAGGTAAAAAAGATCTTATCTACCATGGCGAAAAACCATTAACAGCAGAAACTGAAATTTATGCTCTTGATTCTGATTTTACTAAACCTGAAAATTTCTTTGTTAGAAATAATGGCTTACCACCAAGCCTAGAAACGATAAAAGAAAGACTTCATAAAGGTTGGACTTTAGAAATCGATGGAGAAAGCATTATCAATAAAAAATCTTACACCATAGAAGATTTAAAAAAGAAATTTAAAACCTATACTTATGCCTTAACAGTTGAATGCGGTGGAAATGGTAGATCCGAAGTTATACCTAGCACAAAAGGAACTCAATGGGGTTATGGTGCAGTAGCTTGCGGTAGATGGACAGGAGTGCGTTTAAAAGATATTTTAAAAGATTGTGGCATCAAAAATGATGCGGTTTATATCGGATATTATGGCATAGATACAAAATTAAATGGTGAAGAAACTTCACCTATTAGTAGAGGAGTTCCTATTTCTAAAGCTTTACAAGATGAAACTCTAATAGCTTGGGCTTATGAAGGCAAAGATATTCCTTTAGTCAATGGCTATCCACTTAGACTTGTTTGTGGTGGTTACCCTGCAAGTACAAGCGGTAAATGGCTTTATAAAATTTCAGTAAGAAATAAAATTCATGATGGTGAAAAAATGGAAGGTTCTTATAAAGTTCCTGTAAATCCGGTAAAACCAGGAGATTTTAACTATAAAGGCGAGATGAAAATCATAGAATCAATGCCTATAAGATCTGTAATTACTAATATCAAAAATGGTTCTGAAATAAAAGCAAATAAAAAATTTGAAGTTAGAGGTAAAGCTTGGGCTGGAGAACTTGAAGTTAGTGAAGTTTATGTAAGCAATGATTATGGCGTAACATGGACTAAAGCAAAGGTAGAAAAACCATTAAATAGATTAGCATGGCAAAAATGGAGTGCTCAAATATCAATACCAACAAAAGGATATTATGAAATTTGGGCAAGAGCTATCGATAGTCAAGGTAACAGTCAACCTATGGTTTTAGCACAGTGGAATCCAGGAGGATATATCAATAATGCATGCCATAGAGTTAATGTTTATGGAGTTTAAGTATGAAAAAAATTATATTGATCTTAGCATTGTTTTTAAGTGCAAGTTGGGCTCAAAATCTTGAAATTAACCCTGATACAGGATTGATTATCGATCCTGATTCACCTTTAGTGGAAGCAAATTGTTTAGCTTGTCATGGATCCAATCTCATTACTAATATGCATGCAAGTAGAAAAGCTTGGTTAGCAGCTATAAGATGGATGCAAGATAGTGAAGGACTTTGGGAAATAGAACCTGAAGATGAAGAAAAAATTTTAAATTATCTTGAAAAATATTATGGAGAAAAATACGATACAAGAAGAAGAATTCCTCTAGCTATACTCTTACAAAACAAAACTCATTGAAGAAATCATTTCTTCAATGATAAATTTACACATCCAAATGCTTTACATCTTTAGCGTGTGCTTGGATATAATCGCGTCTTGGTTCAACCTCATCACCCATAAAGAGATTAAAGGTATCATTTGCACTTTGTGCATCTTCAATAGTGATTTTTAAAAGTCTTCTTACACTTGGATCCATTGTGGTTTCCCAAAGTTGCTCAGGATTCATTTCCCCTAAACCTTTATAGCGTTGTATAGTAGCACCTTTTTTAGCATTGGTTTCAACATCTTCAAGAACTTCTAAAATATCTTTATCAAATTCCAAGCCTCTATCTTTAATCTTATCAAAAATATAATTTGCTTCTTCATATAGTGGATGAGTGAAAAGTTCTTCATTGATCACAAGTTCTTCTAAGCCATTTTGAGTTTGAACGAAAGCTCGAATTTCATTTTCGTTGATATAATGATTTAAGATATTGTGTCCTTGTGTTTCTAAAAATTGTTTGATTACACTAAATAATTCTTCATTATTTCCTTTAACTAAATTTGAATTTTCTATCATATAGCGTATCACAGAAATCACATTAAAACGCTTTTCAAGATCTTTTAAAATCGCACGATAAGCTGCAACGATTTTTAAATAATCTTTTAAATCATTCATTCCTATACCTTCATAGTTTAAACCTTCTATTCCTGTTTCTATCAGGTATTCGCTCAAAGCTTTTTCATCTTTTAAATAAATTTGCTTTTTAGCTTTTTTATAAAGATATAAAGGTGGTTGTGCTAGATAAATATGTCCATTTGCTACAAGTTCATTCATAAAACGGAAGAAGAAAGTTAAAAGCAAGGTTTGTATATGTGATCCATCAACATCCGCATCTGTCATGATGATGATTTTATGATATCTAAGTTTTGAAAGATCAAAATCTTCACCTATACCACAGCCAAAAGCGGTAATCATATTTTGAATTTGCTCAGATTTTAAAATTTTATCTAGTCTTGCTTTTTCAACATTTAAAATTTTACCACGCAAAGGCAGTATAGCTTGGAAAGATCTTTCTCTACCTTGTTTTGCAGAACCTCCTGCAGAATCCCCTTCCACAAGATAAATTTCACTTTCACTTGGATCTTTACTTTGACAATCAGCTAATTTCCCTGGTAAAGTTCCTACGCTTAAACTTTCTTTTTTACGCGTTAATTCTCTAGCTTTTTTCGCTGCTTCTCTTCCTCTAGCTGCCATTAAGGCTTTGTTCATTATAGCTTTAGCTTCGATAGGATTTTCTTCAAAATATTTAGTCAAATATTCAAAACTTGCTTTTGAAACTATAGGACGCACATAAGTTGAACCAAGTTTTCCTTTGGTTTGTCCTTCAAATTGTGGTTCAGGCACCTTTACACTCACAACAGCGATCAAGCCTTCACGCACATCTTCGCCTGTGATTTTATTATCCTTTTCTCTAGCACTTGCATTTGCTTCTATATAGTTACTTATCACACGAGTTAAACCCATTCTAAAACCAGCTTCGTGTGTTCCACCATCTGGAGTTTTGATATTATTTACAAAAGAGAGTAAATTTTCACTATAAGTATCATTGTAAAGCAAAGCTACTTCAACATTCACATCTTCTTCATCTACGCTAAAGAAAATTGCTTTAGTTAAAGCTTCTTTTTTATTTAAGTCTATAACAAACTGAGAAATTCCACCTTCAAAGTGAAAACTTTCATGTTTGCCTACGCGGTTATCTTTAAAATTTATAGTGATTTTTGGATTTAAGTATGCAAGTTCACGAAATCTTTTAGCCAAAATTTCATAATCAAATTCAGTCACTTCAAAAATTTGATCATCAGGCCAAAATTCTATAGTTGTTCCTGTTTTTTTACTTTTTCCTATCACACCAAATTCACTGATAACTTTACCTTCTGAAAATTCTTGACGATAAATTTCTCCATTTCTTTCAACTGTAGCTACAAGTTTTTTAGAGAGTGCATTTACAACTGAAACCCCAACACCGTGCAAACCGCCTGAAACTTTGTAAGTATCTTTATCGAATTTTCCCCCTGCATGTAGGACAGTTAAAACAACAGTTAAAGTTGGCATATTTTCAGTTGGGTGCATATCAACAGGAATACCACGACCATTATCACTAACTATACAGCTTCCTTCAGTAGTGATTTCTACATCTATAGTATCACAATGTCCTGCCATAGCTTCATCGATAGAATTATCCACAACTTCATAAATCATATGATGAAGTCCGCCTATGTTTGTATCTCCTATATACATACCTGGGCGTTTTCTAACAGCTTCTAGGCCTTTTAGGACTTTAATATTACTCGCACCGTAATTTTCTTGCATATTTTTCCTTTATCTTTTACTTGTTTTATTACAAAATCATAGGCATAATAATCATTGATAGTCCTTGGGATTTGACTATAAATGCTGAATTAGGTTCATTTACACTTAAAGTGAATTTTTCTTCTTCTATAGAAGTTAAGAAATCAAGTAAATATTTGATTTTTATAGTAAGATTAAATTCTTCACTTACTCCTGTTTGAATTTCAAGCTCTGTTTTTGCTTCCATATTGTCTAAACTTATACCTTCAAAGATGATTTTATCTTTGTTAAAATGAAGTTTCATTTTTTCAGTTACAACGCTGATTTTTTTAAGACTATCTATAAAATCTTCAGTTGAAAAGCTGAGTTCTTGTTTGAAAGTTTTTGGTATAACTTTTTCATAATCTGGAAATTTATCGTTAATAAGTTTTGTAAAGAATTCAAAGTTTTCATTTTTAGCAATAAGCATATTTTGATCATAAAAAATTTCTATTTTTTCATAGAAAAGTTTTTGCATTTCCATAATAGCTTTTTTAGGGATACTAAAACTAAATTCTTGATTATTTGCTTTTTCTAAAGTATAGATTGCAAGGCGTTTTGTATCAGTTCCTACGAAGTTAATTTTATCTGTTTTTATATCTAAAAATGCACCATTTAAGGAGTATTTTGGGTTGTTTGTATCAATACTTGGTAATATCTTTTTAAGAGAACGGCTTAAATCACTTGAATCAATGTCAAATTGGTTTTTTCCTTCTGTATTTGGAAAATTTGGAAAATCTTCGTGATTAAACATAGGAAGTTTGTATTTTGTACTCTTTTGTCTTATAAATAAAAAATTATCAATGGTTTCTAAAACAACTTCTTCATTGTTTAAGCTTTTAATAACATCTGCAATACTTTTTGCGTTTGCAGTAGCAAAACCACTTGATTCTACGCGGATTTTTTTTATTTTATAGTTGATACCTATTTCATAATCACTAGCTCTAATAAGAAGTTTATCTTCATCAGCATGAAAAAAAAGATGAGAAGTAATGGTGCTTGAGTCTTTTTTTTCTACATAAGCATTACATAAAATCACTGCAGATTCTAAAGTATTTTTATTGATACTTAACTTCATTTTTTCTCCTTGGTTTATTTTAATTTTAAATTCGTTGTAATAATAAGCTTGTTGAAATTGTGAAATTCTTCAAAGCAAAATAATCAAATTTGTATTTTATCATACTTTGCTTAATTTCTTTTTTTCACACTCTAGAATTTATTTTTCACATCCTTTCACTTAACTTTGACTTTTAACAAGAATTTTGTTTTTAAGTTCTTCGATTTTTGCTTTTAAAGAACCATCATTTTCTATCATTTCTGTGATTTTTTTAACATTATGTGAAATAGCTGTATGATCTTTCATTTCAAAATAATTCGCAAGTTGTGGCATAGTCAAAGCCGTAAGTGCCCTAGCTAGGTAAATCACAATGCGTCTTGCTGTGACTATATTTTGAGTTTTTTTATTGGATTTCACATCGCTTGGTTTGATGTTAAATTCTTTACATACCAAAGATAAAATGTCATCTATAGTGATATTTTCTTTCTTTTCTTTGATATGATCTTTCATCACACTTTTGGCAAGTTCGAGTGTGATTTCTTGTCCTAGTATGGTTGCATAAGCATTTAAACTTATGATGATACCTTCGATTTCTCTTATATTATCCCCTAAAGAAGTAGCGATATAGTTTATAATATCATTAGAAAGATTGATATCGTTAAATTCACATTTTTTTCTTATGATGGCTATTTTTGTATCTAGTTGAGGTGGAGTTATATCAGCTATGATCCCATGTGCAAAACGACTTTTTAAGCGTTCGGTTATACCTTTTAGCATGTTGGGTGGATTGTCTGAAGTCATGATGATTTGTCCATCGTTATTTTTGATTTCATTAAATATAAAGAAAAATTCTTCTTGAATTTTATCGGTTTTTCCTAAAAACTGCACATCATCTATAAGTAAAACATCGCAGTTTCTATATTTTTCATGAAATTTATCTAAAGAGCCATTTTTTAAATTTGAAGTAAAATCATTGATAAAATTTTCACTGGTAGCGTAAATAACTTTTTTTCCCATTTCTAAGCTTGCATTTCCAACTGCTTGAAGTAAATGTGTTTTTCCAAGTCCTGTAGGCCCATAAACAAAGATAGGATTATAAAGTTTTCCAAGCTTGTCTTTATGTGTTATAGCTTTACATGCTCCATAAGCGTATTTGTTAGAATCCCCCACAACAAAACTGTCAAAAGTAAAAGAAGGATTTAAAATTGTGCTTTGTGCTTTTATATGAGCTATGTCGATTTTTGTGCTTTTGTTACTTTGTTTAGCACTTTGTGCTTGTATATTTATGATGGCTTTATTTCCACTTTGCACTTCATAAAAATGTGCGATTTTTTTACCGTATTTTGTTTGTATGAATTTAGCCATGAGTTCATTTGGAGCGTTGAAAACTAAAAGATCTGCTTTGCTTTGTTTTTCGTTGAATTTTAAATTTGATAAATAGTTTTCGTATTCGTTTTCACTTAATTCTTTTTTTAAATTTTCAAGTATTTGGCTTGGATTCATAATCTCTCTTTAAATTTTGCATAATGTATAAATTTTATCTTAAATTTTATAAAAAAAGGTTAAAATCCGCTTTCGTATTTTATTTTTCAAAAGGTATGAATTTGAAAATTTTAGGTATAGATCCAGGTTCGAGAAATTGCGGTTATGCTATCATAGAAGCTGACAAAGGAAAAAACATTCTCATAGAAGCAGGACTTATAAAGATAAAGCCAAGTACCTTACAGTATCAAATCACAGAGCTTTGCGAGGGTTTGGACTTGATTTTTAAAAATCATTCTTTTGATGAGGTGGCTATAGAAGATATCTTTTTTGCTTACAATCCAAAAACCGTTTTAAAACTCGCACAATTTCGCGGAGCCCTATCTTTAAAAATTCTTCAAATTCATGGAGACTTTGCAGAATACACTCCCTTACAAGTGAAAAAAGCCGTTACAGGAAAAGCCAAAGCAACTAAAGAACAAGTTGCTTTTATGGTAAAAAGGCTTTTAGGACTTAGTAAAGATATCAAGCCTTTGGATATCACAGATGCTATCGCAGTGGCTTTAACCCATGCAGCAAATTTAAGAGTTAGGGTGTGATTTTGGTAATTTTCATTACACAAAAGACCAAAGCTTCATAAACTCCCAAAATACCTTTAAATTTTTTCTATAAATTTTTAAAAAATTCATAAAAAATTTCAAAAGTTGGAACAGAACTTGCTTGTAAACTTCACATAAACGCAAAAGTTTTTTAAAGCCAAAGCGTTAAATTTTTTAAAGCAATATTTTATAAAGGATTTAAGATGATGAGATCACTTTGGTCTGGCGTAAGCGGACTACAAGCACATCAAGTTGCGATGGATGTTGAAGGTAATAACATTTCAAATGTTAATACCACTGGTTTTAAATACTCCCGTGCAGATTTTGGGACTATGTTTAGCCAAACTGTGAAAATCGCTACAGCTCCAACTGATGGAAGAGGTGGATCTAATCCACTTCAAATCGGTCTTGGCGTTTCAGTAAGTTCTACAACTAGAATTCATTCTCAAGGTTCAGTTCAAACCACAGATAAAAACACTGATGTGGCTATAAATGGTGATGGTTTTTTTATGGTGAGTGATGATGGGGGGCTTACTCGCTATCTTACAAGGAGCGGGGATTTTAAACTCGATGCTTATGGAAATTTTGTTAATAATGCAGGTTTTGTTGTCCAAGGGTGGAATATCAACTGGGATACTCAAAGTATAGATAGCTCAAGAACTCCGCAAAATATTTTTATCGATCCAGGTATGCATATCCCTGCAGCAAAATCTACTGAAGTTGCTATCAAAGCGAATTTAAATAGTGGTTTAAGCGTAGGAACAGCAAAAACTCCTATATATGGACTTGATTCTGTTCATGGTTTTAACAAAAAAGATGGAACTGCAAAAAATGAAAATGATACAGGTATAACTCAATTTTACACAACTTCAAAAAATTCAGTAGAAGTTACAGAAAAAGGGGTTGACTGTGCTGCTTTATTTAATGGTAAAGGTGATGGATTAAATCTAAGAGATGGACAAGGTATATGGGTAAGCTATACGGATGCTAAATTTAGCACTTTTAAAGCTCCAAATGTAAATGTTTTTGATCCAAATAGTAAAACAAATCAAGCAGGTGTTATATTTTGGGGAGATAAAGACAATAAAGTAATTTTAGATATAACCTTAAATGGCGTTCATATAGAAAACAAAGACATACAAAGCTTAGATCAAGCTATAGAATACATAAATACTTTTACAACTCCTACAGATACTCGTCCTGGAACAGGAGTAAAAGCAGTAAGAAAAGCCGATGGTAGTGGTATAGAATTTATAAATACCAATGCTGATGGCACTACAGATAATATGAAAAATATAAAATTAACAGTTAATAATGCAAATACAGCTGGTGAAAGACAAAATTTAACATATAGTGCTCAAAATGATAATTTTACAGCGGCAATGCCAGGTGCTGGTAAAAATGGTAACTCTGCTTGGATACAAGGTGGGGCAAATGTAAATGGTAATGCCGAAAGTATAGAAATAATAACAGCACATAAATATGTATATAGTTCAACTCCGGTTCAACTAGAGCCTATGTATAACCCAGATGGCGGACCTGCTTTTAATAACACTCCTGTAGGTGGTGGTCCGCAATTACAAGATCCAGCAAGTGAAAATTATAGACAAGCTATTATGGGTGGACTTAAAAACAATGAAGTAAGAAGCTTTAGAACTACTGAAGATTTAAGAGAACTTTTACAAAGAGATGCTAGATATGGTGTTGACTATAATGGCAATGGAAATATAAGAAATGGTGCTCCTACTTATGATGCTGGAGATGTAAATGAAAATGTTACAGTTACTATAAGTGCAACAGGTGAATTTATAGTATCAAATCCAAATGAAACAAGCACTTTACCAGGTGTTGGTGCTGGGGGTCCTGCAGCCGGTCAAAATATACCACCTAAAGATATAAGTTTTAATGTTACAGCTTATACAGATGCAAAAGGTAAAGTAAGCACAAACACAGCATTTACAAATATATTTAAAGGTTTTGATGGAGTTTTAACAGTAGGAAATTCAAATCGCCAAAGCGAACAACTTTTCTTAAGTGCGTTTTCTGCTGGACTTGAGATATTTGACTCTTTAGGATCAAAACACACTATAGAAGTGCAATTTGTAAAACAAAGTACAACTCAAGATGGTGGTAATGAATGGCAAATGATAATACGCGTTCCAGAACCAGCAGAGATTAACGCTACAGGAGAAGGACCAAATAATATCATCGTAGGATCAGCAAGATTTAACAATGATGGATCTTTGGCAAATTATAGTCCAAAAACTATAAATTTCTCACCAAACAATGGTGCTGCTCCAAATCAACAAATAAAACTTAGCTTTGGAACAAGTGGAAGCAATGACGGCCTTGTAAGCTCAAATTCTGCTTCAACTCTAACAGGACAAGCAACTGATGGTTATACTTCAGGTAACTTAAAACCTGATGCTATCCGTGTGGATGACAAAGGTAATATCTTAGGTGAATTTACTAATGGCAAAACCTTTGCTGTAGCAAAAATAGCAATGGCTTCAGTGGCAAATAACTCAGGTCTTGAGGAAATTGGTGGAAATCTTTTTAAAGTCACTGCAAATAGTGGTAATATCGTAGTAGGTGAAGCAGGAACAGGAGGTCGTGGTGAGATGAAAACCTCAGCTCTTGAAATGTCAAATGTGGATTTAAGTCGTTCTTTAACAGAGCTTATTATCATTCAAAGAGGTTATCAAGCAAATTCAAAAACCATTTCAACGAGTGATCAAATGCTTCAAACTCTAATCCAGCTTAAACAATAATTTAAGCTTAGTATTCTATAAAATATTGTTTTTTGCTCCCTTTAAGGGAGCAAGCCTTGCTTTACAAGCCTATCTCGGTAGTCTTGTAATACTAGGCTTAGGCTTGAACTGCCTTCAATTTATTGCTAACTCACTCTTGCTAGGGGGTGAGTTGCAATAAAATTTTAAGCAATGTGATATAAATTTTTTAAAATTTAATTTTAATTTTATTTTTTAAAGATAGAATAATCAATAATTTTTTAGAAAGGAGAAAAAATGTCTTATATTAGTTTTAACTTAATGCTTTCTTCTTTCTGTATGCGTGCTTGGCACGCTTAATCTACTCGTATATACTCATATTCTATAAATTTACATTTTCAAATAGCCTAGTTTAAAGCCGATAAAAAGCTTTTTAACATTTTTTCATTGACACAATAAGGATAAAAAATGAATTTCAATAAAGAAACTTTAGCATTATACGGAGCTTATAATTTTGATACTCAAAGAAGTATTAGTGTGCCTATATATCAAAACACTGCGTATAATTTTGAAAATTTGGATCAAGCTGCAGCAAGGTTTAATCTTCAAGAACTTGGCAATATTTACTCAAGACTTAGCAATCCTACAAGCGATGTTTTAGGACAAAGACTTGCTAATATCGAAGGAGGGGCTTTTGGAATTCCTGTTGCTAGCGGTATGGCAGCTTGTTTTTATGCTCTTATCAATTTAGCAAGTTCGGGAGATAATGTCGCGTATTCGAACAAAATTTATGGTGGGACTCAAACTTTAATTTCTCACACACTTAAAAATTTTGGCATAGAAGCTAGGGAATTTGATATCGATGATTTAGATAGCTTGGAAAAAGTTATAGATCAAAACACAAAAGCGATTTTTTTCGAAAGTCTTTCAAATCCTCAAATTGCCATAGCTGATATAGAAAAAATAAGCCAAATAGCAAAAAAACATAAAATCGTTAGCATTTGTGATAATACCGTTGCTACTCCTTTCTTACTCCAACCTTTTAAACATGGCGTGGATGTAATCGTGCATAGTTTAAGTAAATATGTAAGCGGTCAAGGCAGTGCTTTGGGTGGAGCACTTATAGAAAGAAAAGATTTAAACGACTTGCTTAAAAATAACGATAGATATAAAGCTTTTAACACTCCTGATCCAAGTTATCATGGACTGAATTTAAATACACTTGATTTGCCGATTTTTAGTATTAGAGTCATCATCACTTGGCTTAGAGATCTAGGAGCTAGCTTAGCACCTCAAAATGCTTGGTTACTTTTACAAGGACTTGAAACCTTGGCAGTGCGTATAGAAAAACACAGTCAAAATGCTGAAAAAGTTGCGAATTTTTTAAATTCTCATCCTGATATCAAGGGCGTAAATTATCCTACTTTAGCAAGTAATGCTTATCATAATTTATTTAAAAAATATTTTGATAAAAATTTTGCTAGCGGGCTTTTAAGCTTTGAAGCTAAAGATTATGAGCATGCTAGAAGAATTTGTGATAAAACTCAACTTTTCTTACTTGCTGCAAATTTGGGTGATAGCAAGTCTTTGATCATCCATCCTGCTTCTACTACTCATTCGCAACTAAGCGAAGAAGAACTCCAAAAAGCAGGCATTACGAAAGCTACTATACGCTTAAGCATAGGACTTGAAAATAGCGATGATTTGATAGCGGATTTAAAACAAGCTATAGAAAGTTAAAAGTGTGTTTGCATTGAGTGGAATGAGATAAAAATTCCACCATGCTTTATCATAAATAAGGTTTATTAAATAAAGGAGAAAAAATGCCACTGATTATTCCAGAAAATATACCCGCTTATGAGCTTTTAAAAGAGCATGCTTTTATCATGGGATTAAGGAGAGCAAAGCATCAAGATATCAGGCCGCAAGAAATTTTGATTGTCAATCTTATGCCAAAAAAAATTGAAACAGAAAATCAAATTCTAAGCTTACTTGCAAATTCTCCTTTGCAAGTAAATATCACACTTTTAGCCACGACTAGCTATGTGGGTAAAAATACTCCTTTTACTCATTTGGAAAAATTTTACAAGGGTCTTGAAGAGGTTAAAAAACATAAATTTGACGGTGCTATCGTTACGGGAGCTCCTGTGGAACAAATGGATTTTGAAAAGGTTGCTTACTGGGAAGAATTGCTAGAAATTTTTGATTTTTTAAAGCAAAATGTAACAAGTTCTATGTATATTTGTTGGGGTGCCATGGCTGCTTTAAAATACTTTTATGGTGTGGATAAAATCTCTTTAGATAAGAAAATTTTTGGAGTCTATAAGCATGATAAAGTTTCGCCTGATCTGCTTTTAACAAATTTAGATGAAAAGGTTTTAATGCCTCATTCAAGACATTCTAGCATGGATGAAGAGCAAATTTTAGCACTACAAAAACAAGGGAAATTAAAAATTTTGCTTAGAAATAAAAAAATCGGTTCGGCTTTATTAAGAGATGAAAAGAATATTTTTATTTTAGGGCATTTGGAATATTTTAAAGAGACTTTACATCAAGAATATGTAAGAGATAATTTCATACAAAAAGCTAAAAATTATTATGATAAAAAGGGCAATATAAAATACAATTGGCGTTCAAATGCAAATACCATTTTTGCAAATTGGCTCAATTATGATGTGTATCAAAGCACACCTTTTGTGCTTTGATGATTTAAACTCTTGTAGTAGGTGTATCGTGATATACGCTTACTGCACCTTTGATATCGCTTAAAATCGCGCAAGCTGCTTCATTGGCACTTCCCATCGCGCAAGCTACCATAGTCGTAACACCTGAAGCAAGTCCTGCTGCGTAAATTCCTTCTTTGATAATCTGTCTCCCGTGATGTTTGAAGCAAAATTTGTTTGGTTTTGGCATAAGCTCATGCGGTATTACAAAATCTTCAAGTTCTTTGATATCGCTTTTGTTTGCCCCTGTTGCTACGATGATATAATCTGCTTTGATACCCAAGCCTTGCTCATCATTAACAGTAAAATCTCCTTTTTCTCCGCTTATGCTTACTACTTTTGAATCGATGTATTTTACTTCGAGCATAGAAGCAATTTGTGCTTTTATGTGAGTGTAAATTTCATCTGCTTTTGCACCTTTTGGGAAAAAAGGAACATTGTAAATTGCTGCTGCTTTTAAATCTGCTTTACCCTCATCAAAAACAGTGATATCAAAGTCAAGTTCTTCATTTTTAGCTGAAGCGAAAAATAAAGCCGCGCTAAGTCCTGCGATGCTACCGCCTATAATTGCAATTGATTTTCTCATTTTTTTCCTTTTGAAAGATTTGCCTTATTCTAGTATAAAAAGCTTTATTTAATATAATATTTGTCTTTTTTATGCAATTTGCTAAAAATGTTTATTTTTCAATTGCTCTAAAAGTAATTTTTTATATAATTTTCTAAAAATTTTCAATAAGGAAAGCTCATGCGTTATGGTGAAAAAGAAATCAAAGAATTTGATGTAGAAAATATGGAAATTTGGCCAAATGATGCGAAAAATGACTATATCATTAAAATCACTTTGCCTGAATTTATGTGTTGTTGTCCGCGTTCGGGCTATCCTGACTTTGCAACGATTTATCTTGAGTATATGCCTAATAAATTTGTGGTTGAGCTTAAGGCTATAAAACTTTATATCAATACTTTTATGTATAGAAATGTTTCACATGAAGCAAGTATCAATGAAATTTATAATACTTTAAAAGATAAATTAAAACCAAAATGGATTAAAGTTGTTGGGGATTTTAACCCGCGTGGAAATGTACATACGGTGATAGAATGTCGTAGCGATATGGTAGTGCCAAAATAATATTTGAGTAAAATATTAACATATTTTTATGTAAAGATTAAGTATTTTATAAAAAATTCTTATTTAATCTTTGAAGAATATATAATATAAAAAGATCTAAATTTTTTAGATCGAATTTTATTATAAGGAGTTAGGTTATGAATAAAAAATTATTAAGCATTATCGCAAGTGCTACTTTGTTTTCAAATTTGGCTTTAGCAGATGAGAATTCTGGTTTTTTTATAGGTGCTGATGCAGCTTGGATGCATGCTCAAGTAAAAAGTGAGTTAAAACATAAGAATACAAAGCAAAATTTTAATGGAGATATTTCAGGTAATATACCATCGTTTGGTCTAAAACTTGGATATCGTCTAAATGAAAATCATAGAATTTATGCTGGTTATAATTATTCTGATGAATTTAGTGATTTTATCAAAACTCCTAAAATTCAAATCGAAGGTGATTTTACTACACATAAATTTTTAACAGGTTATGATTTTACTCCTAAGCTTTTTGAAAAAACCAGAGCTGTTTTAGGTGTGTATGGAGGATATGCAAGAACAGATCTTACCTTAAAAACAAGCTTTTTATCTTTGTCGCAAAATTTTGACGGTTATTTTTATGGAGCGAAAATAGGTGCTTTATATGATTTGACATCACATAATGAAATAGAATTAGGCTTTAAAGCAGAGCAAATTCATTATAATTCTAGAAATTTTTATCAAAATAAAGTGGGTTCAAACTTTTACGATCCTAAACAAACAAATTATGGTGTATATTTAGGATATAATTATAAATTTTAATCTAATGCAAGTTTTTATAACTTGCATTAATGAAATCAACCTCCACCGATAAAGTATTTTTCAACATCATCAAGTAGTTTTTCACAAATTTGAGAATCTGTATTTTTTTCTACTACAAGATTGATATAAGTTTTAGTATCTCTGAAACTTCCTGCTGATTTTGAATTTTCACGAGTGAGTTTTTGATTCTCTTTAGTATATTCTATAGTGATGTTAAATTTTAGAGCAGCACTTGCTTCACCTAAATTCGTTTTTACTACCACATTCATTTTAGAAGCTTTAGCAAGTGTAGCTTGGGTTTTGTTTATGATCTCTTTAAAGCGTTGGCAAGATCGTATAAGTGTAGCGATAAATTTGTTATCAAGTCCTTCATAAGCTACTTTGAGTTTATTTTTGATATCTTTTGTACTTTCTTTTTCAGGGGCAACAAAAACCATATAAAAACCATTTTTTATAGTCACATTGTCTGTTTTTACATCGCGTCCACTTGACATAACTTTAACATAAATGGCATTATCAAGATAAACACGATCTACCATAGGCCCATAAATTTCGTATTCTTTTTTTCGGACTATGACTTCACGAGCTAGGACATTTAATTTCACATTGGCTTCGTGGATAACAGGTTCCATTTCTTTTTTAATCTCTAAGAGTTCTTTTAACATCAACTTCCTTTTTGTTACTTAAAATTACAATTATATCAATAATTTTCTTAATTTAAGAATTTTACAAACACATTTACTAAAAATATGATACATTAAGTATTAATTTTAACAAAGGAGGAAAAGATGAAACAAATTTTTGAAATTTCAAATTCAGTCCAACAAAAAAGTAAAGACAATACTTTTAATCTGCTACTGCAACTCTCACTCTAAAACTCAATTTTATTTTTAATCATTTTTTACATTTTTAATTTTTTATCATTGTTGTTAAGTTTTTGAATTTTTAATTCATTCAGTCTGTTTGGTTTTAAAGGATTAAATCATGAAAGATAATAAAATCATAATCTTTGATACCACTTTACGAGATGGAGAACAAGCTTTAGGTAGTTCTTTAGGTATCAATCAAAAATTACAAATTGCATTAGCGCTTGAAAATTTAGGCGTAGACGTTATAGAAGCAGGTTTTCCGGTATCTTCACAAGGGGATTTTAAAGCGGTGCAAAAGATCGCTTCTAAGGTGAAAAACTCAACTATTTGTGCACTTTCTAGAGCATTGGATAAAGATATAGATATGGCTTATGAAGCTTTAAAAGTGGCAAAGCATTTTAGAATTCATACTTTTATAGCCACTTCGACTTTGCATATGCAAGATAAATTAAAAAAAGATTTTGATGAAATTTTGTCTATGGCAAAAAGAGCGATTATAAGAGCAAGATCTTATACTGATGATGTAGAATTCTCATGCGAAGATGCAGGAAGAACTCCGATAGATAATCTTTGTTTTATGGTGGAAAATGCGATAAAAGCAGGCGCTAAAACTATAAATATCCCAGATACCGTAGGCTATACCTTGCCAAGTGAATTTGCTAATATCATCAAAATTTTATTTAACAAAGTGCCAAATATAGACAAAGCTATCATTTCTGTGCATTGTCACAATGACTTAGGTATGGCAACGGGCAATAGCTTAAGTGCTATTTTACAAGGTGCAAGACAGATAGAGTGCACTATAAATGGACTTGGCGAAAGGGCGGGCAATTGTGCTTTAGAAGAAGTGGTTATGGCGATAAAAACTAGGAAAGATTATTTAAAAGGTTTTTATACTGATATTAAATGTGAAAATATCTTTAAAACTTCAAAATTAGTTTCAGCTATCACTAATGAAAGCATACCTTCGCATAAAGCTATAGTGGGTAGCAATGCGTTTTCTCATAGTTCAGGCATTCATCAAGATGGAGTGCTTAAAAATAGGCAAACTTACGAGATCATAAGCCCTAGTGCCATAGGAATTCATGACAATCGTATGTTAATGACGGCAAGAAGTGGAAGGGCTATGATAAAAACTTGCCTTGAAAATTTAGGCTATGATGAAAATACTTATAATTTAGATGATGTTTATGAGCGTTTTTTACGCCTTGCGGATAAAAAGGGTCAAGTATATGATTATGATTTGGAAGCTTTGATGTTTTTAAGCTATGAAAATGAAGAAGAAAATGAATTTGTGATTGAAAAATTAAGCGTGATTAGTGGCAATATCCCAACCGCTTGTGTTTGTATGCGTATCAAAGAAGAGCTAAAAACTGAAGCTTGCACAGGAAATGGTCCTGTTGAAGCAGTTTTTAACTGCATTGCTAGGATAACAAATTTAAAGCCTGTGTTAAAAGCTTATAGTATCAATGCAAAAAGTTCAGGAGTAGATGCTCAAGGGCAAGTGGATGTGGATTTGGAATTTAAAGGGAGAAAATTCCATGGAAAAGGACTTTCAACAGATGTTATAGAAGCTTCAGCACAAGCTTTTGCGAGTGCTTACAATGCGATTTATCGCTCTTTAAAAGTAGAAGAAAGGAAAATGGCATGAAAGCTTATAAAGTAGCTGTTTTAGCAGGAGATGGCATAGGGCCTTTGGTGATGAAAGAAGCTTTAAAAATTTTAACTTTTATCTCACAAAAATACAATTTTAGTTTTGAATTTAATGAAGCTAAAATAGGCGGTGCAAGTATAGATGCTTATGGAGTGGCTTTAAGTGATGAAACTTTAAAGCTTTGTGAGCAAAGTGATGCGATTTTATTTGGCTCTGTGGGTGGGCCTAAGTGGGATAATTTGCCCATAGATCAAAGACCTGAAAGAGCCTCGCTTTTGCCTTTAAGAAAGCATTTTAATTTGTTTGCAAATTTGCGTCCTTGTAAAATTTATGAAAGTTTAACTCATGCTTCACCTTTAAAAAATGAGATTATCCAAAAAGGAGTGGATATTTTATGTGTTAGAGAGCTTACAGGTGGGATTTATTTTGGTAAGCAAGATTTAGGTAAAGAAAGTGCGTATGATACTGAAATTTACACTAAAAAAGAGATAGAAAGGATAGCTCATATCGCTTTTGAAAGTGCAAGAATAAGAAAGAAAAAAGTGCATTTAATCGACAAGGCGAATGTTTTAGCAAGTTCTATTTTGTGGCGAGAAGTGGTGGCAAATGTTGTAAAAGATTATCAAGATATAAACTTAGAGTATATGTATGTGGATAATGCTGCGATGCAGATTGTAAAAAATCCTAGCATTTTTGATGTTATGCTTTGTTCAAATCTTTTTGGTGATATTTTGAGTGATGAGTTAGCTGCCATTAATGGATCTTTGGGTTTGTTAAGTTCAGCAAGTTTAAACGATAAAGGTTTTGGACTTTATGAGCCAGCAGGTGGAAGTGCGCCTGATATAGCTCATTTAAATATAGCTAATCCCATAGCTCAAATTTTAAGTGCGGCTTTGATGTTAAAGTATAGTTTCAAAGAAGAACAAGCCGCACAGGATATAGAAAATGCTATATCTTTGGCATTGGCACAAGGAAAAATGACTAAGGATTTAAATGCTAAGTCGTATTTAAATACTGATGAAATGGGGGATTGTATTTTAGAAATTTTAAAGGAGAATAATAATGGCTAAAACTTTATATGAGAAAGTCTTTGATGCTCATGTGGTTTATGAAGGCAAAAACGAACTTCCTATACTTTATATCGATAGACATTTAATCCATGAAGTAACAAGCCCTCAAGCATTTTCAGGGCTTAAAATGGCTAAGCGTAGAATGGCAAGAGCGGATTTAACTTTGGCTACCATAGATCATGATGTTTCAACTAAAAGCGTGGATTTAAATGCTTGTTCTGATATGGCAAAAGAGCAAATTACAACTTTGATGCAAAATACTAAGGAATTTGGAGTAAGGCTTTTAGGACTTGGAGATAAAAATCAAGGCATAGTTCATATAGTAGGTCCTGAGCTTGGCTTTACTTTACCTGGGGTTACTTTAGTTTGTGGGGATTCTCATACGGCAACACATGGGGCTTTTGGAGCTTTAGCCTTTGGTATAGGCACGAGTGAAGTAGAGCATGTCATGGCAACGCAAACTTTAAAACAAGCCAAACTTAAAACTATGAAAATCGAATGTAAAGGGCAGTTTCAAAAAGGCGTTTATACTAAGGATTTGATTTTGTATTTGATCGCACAATACGGCACAGCAAAAGGCACAGGCTATGCTATAGAATTTTGCGGAGAACTTATAAGAAATCTAAGCATGGAAGCTAGAATGACTCTTTGTAATATGGCTATAGAATTTGGAGCGAAAGTAGGTATGATAGCTCCTGATGAGATCACTTTTGAGTATATTAAGGGAAAGGAATTTGCACCTAAAGGAGAAGAATTTCAAAAGTATTGTGAGTATTGGAAGAGTTTAAGAAGTGATGAAGGAGCAAAATATGATGCGAGTATTACTCTAGATGTAAGCAAGATAAAACCACAAATTAGCTATGGAACAAATCCTTCGCAAGTGATTGGCATAGATGAAAAAATTCCAAAAATAAGTGATTTTAAAAATCAAAGCGAGCAAAAATCTTTGCTTGATGCTTTATATTATGTAAATTTAGAGCAAGATCAAGTTATAGAAGGGGTAAAAATCGACATTGTATTTATAGGATCTTGCACAAATGGGCGTTTAGAAGATCTTAAAATAGCTGCTGATATCTTAAAAGGGCGCAAAATTCATAAAAATGTTAAAGCTTTAATCGTGCCTGGTTCAATGCAAGTAAGAAAAGAAGCTGAAAATTTAGGACTTGATAAGATTTTTATCGAGGCAGGGTGTGAGTGGAGATATGCAGGGTGTTCTATGTGTCTTGGTATGAATGATGACAAAGCAAATTCAGGTCAAAGAGTTGCTTCAACTTCAAATCGTAACTTTGTAGGCAGACAAGGTAAAGGTTCTATCACTCATTTGATGAGTCCTGCAAGTGCGGCAGCTTGTGCCATAGAAGGTGTTATTTGTGATAATAGAAAGTATTTAGGAGTTTAATATGCAAAAATTTATTATACACAAAGGTATAGCTTGTCCTTTAGAATATGCCAATATAGACACAGATCAAATTATACCTAAGCAATTTTTACTTGCAGTGTCTAAGCAAGGTTTTGGTAGGCATTTGTTTCATGATTTGCGTTATTTAGATGATAAAGAAAGTGTTTTAAATATGGATTTTAATCTCAATAAAAAAGAATATCAAAATAGCTCTATTTTGGTGAGTTTTGAAAATTTTGGTAGTGGCTCTTCAAGAGAGCATGCGCCTTGGGCTTTGGTTGATTATGGTATTAGAGCTATTATCGCACCTTCTTTTGCGGATATTTTTAAAAACAATGCCTTAGGAAACGGTTTGCTCACTATAGAACTTGCTAAAGATGAGGTTTTGGAAATAGTTGATGAGTTAAAAAAATCCCAAGATAAAAATATAGAAATTTCTTTGTTGGAAAAAAGAGTATTTTTTAAAGATAAGATTTTTTCTTTTGATTTAGATAATTTTCACAGAATTTGTCTTTTGGAAGGACTTGATAATATAGCTTTAACTTTAAAACATGAAGCACAAATCAAAGCCTATGAAAAAAACTCAAAAAGCTTTTTGGTTTAGAATTTTTTCATAAGCTAAAAAAGGATCTTGGTAATTAGGTATGTCAAAGTTTCCACAAAAATTAAAATCAAGCTTTTTAAAAAGCGAATTCATAGGAAAATTTTTACTATGAGTATCTGCTCTTAAACTTGCCTTGTGATTTTCCAAGGCAAAATTTTCGCAAAAATTTAAAAGTTTTTGTGCCACGCCTTTGCCTTTTGCATTTTGTTTGACAGCTAAACGGTGTAGATAAAAGGCTTTATCATCATAATTTTTGTTAAAAATAACTTGTTTGTAAAATTCAGGTTCAAATTTTTCATTGATACAGATAAAGCCTAAAATTTCATCATTTTCTTTAAACACATAAAGTTCTTGTGCTTGTATATCTTCTTGAAAAACTATTTCATTGGGATAATTCTCATCCCATTGGTGAAAATTCATAGCTTTCATAGCATTTAAAGCATCTTTTGTGATTTCAAGTATAGAATTTAAATCTTTATTGACGGCTTTTTGTATGATAGTGTTTTGCATGATAATCCTTTGTATAAGGAAGGGTGATGGTGGCTCCGATTGGACTTGAACCAACGGCCACTACCATGTCAAGGTAGTGCTCTACCAGCTGAGCTACGGAACCATATGGTGGAGCATAGCGGGTTCGAACCGCTGACCCCAACGCTGCCAGCGTTGTGCTCTCCCAGCTGAGCTAATGCCCCTTTATAAGTCTGAGATTTTATCGCAATATTACTTGTTTTTGGCTGAAAACTAAAATCAAATTTTTAATTTATGATGTAATATATGTATAAAAAGATTTATTTTTTATGAAAAATTAGAGAATTAATGAGAGTAATTTTACTATTTGATTAATTCTAAAATATCTCTTTTTTTGTTAAGTTCAAGTTGTCTAGAATAATAAAAATATTTGGTCAAAACCAAAATTCCTATATGGAATTCTTTTTTCTTATCTAAAAATTTCTTAATATATTGATGAGCATTATTAATAATTTCCAATGCATCTTTTGGGCGATTTTTAAAATATTCAATTACTGCTGACAAATTCTCATTATCAATCAAAGCAAAGTGATAATTTGGTTTTAAAGTTCCTTCCATAAACCAAGTTTCGCAAGTTATTTTTGGAGCTAAAACTAAAGAATTAGAATTCATAGCCCATTTTAAGTTGCTTGCTACATCGTTACCCTCTAAAGAAATTATAAATTTATATTTCATTTGTTCTTTTTTGTTTAAAAAGTTTTTTTTCCATTGGCTAGGTTGTTTTGAAGTATCTCCTATATCGCAAAAAGTTCTACCAAAATAAGAATCAAAAAATTCTTTTCGATGATTTTGATATACTGCTCCTCTAAATATTGCTATATCCTTTTTATTTTCATAGTTTATGTTATCTTTTAAAAAGCAAAAGTGCCTATTTTTATCAAGTTTTAATAAAATATTATTTATATTATTTTCCAAAGATCTCGATTTGCAAATAGTTGCTTCTTTAAAAGTATGTCTTACATCGCCAAATTCTTTATTCCATAAAAATTCATCTTTGAAGTATTTACTGACTTCATAAGCATCAAAAGCATAAGAGGTACTTTTAAAAGGAAATTTTCCTATTTTTTCCTTTGCTGTAGGTGTAAAAAATTCATTTATTTGATTATAATATTTAACTCGAGTTTGTATTTCTTCTAAGTCTTTAATATTGTATTTTAAAATATCATTAAAAATTTTATCTAAATTTATTTGAAAAAAATATCTTGGTATAAAAGATATTCCTATTCCTCTTAAATTCATCAAAAGTCTTGATTGTAGCATTATAAAAAACCTAATAAATAAAATTTTTAATATTTTATCAAAAATTTAAGAATTTATAAACAATAAAATAACTTTTGACAAAACAATAGTATTTTAAATATTAAAAATAAGAATGGCAGACAGGAAGGGATTTGAACCCTCGAAAGCTTGCACTTTACACGCGTTCCAGGCGTGCTCCTTCAACCGCTCGGACACCTGTCTATGAAATAAAGCGTTTATTATATCTATAAAAGCTTTAAAAATAAAGAAATTTTTTAAATATTGAAAATAAAATTATTTTTTTTAAAAATCAGAAAATTTTTAGTAAAAAGTAGTATAATTATATTTTTATTTTTAGTCAGGGTAGCTCAGCTGGTTAGAGCGCTGGTCTCATAAGCCGGAGGTCGGGAGTTCAAGTCTCCCCCTTGACACCATTAAGTGTAATAATTATTTTTTTTCTTTTGTTACTACAAAAACAATTCCACCAAAACCTATAATTACAACAGCTGTTATAAAAATGATTTCAAAAATATCTAGCATTGTCATTGTTCTTTTGCCCTTTCTTTAAGCTGTCCACAAGCAGCTGAGATATCAAGCCCTTTACTTTCTCTTATAGTACAAGTTACACCTTTATTGCTGAGTAAATCTTGAAATTTAATCGCGTTTTCTAAACTAGGGCGTTTATATAAACCTCCTTCATGTGGATTAAAGAGTATTAAATTTACTTTGGCTTTAATACCATTTAAAAGCTTGACTAATTCTTTAGCGTGTTCAAGCTTATCATTGATACCATCAATTAAAAGATATTCAAACATCACTCTTTTTCTTTGATCTATAGGAAATTCACGCACCGCATCCATAATCGCAGCGATATTATAAGCTTTATTGATAGGCATGAGTTCGGTTCGAAGCTCATCATTAACCGCGTGCAATGATATAGCAAGTAAAACACCTAAGTTCATTTGACCTAATTCTTTGATTTGTTTTGCTAAACCACTAGTGCTGATGGTTTGACGGCGGGGACTTATGGCAAGCCCCTCATTTTGTGCTAAAATTTTTACCGCTTTAGAAACATTTTTAAGATTATCCAAAGGCTCGCCCATACCCATATATACTATATTTATACGGCGTTCATAAGGGATATTGTTTTGTTTTTTGATCCATAAAATTTGTCCGACTATCTCCCCTGCACTTAAATTTCTTTTCAAGCCACCCTTGGCAGTAAGACAAAAACTACATCCACTTTTACAACCCACTTGAGAAGAAACACAGATAGTATATCTCGCATGAGAGATTCTTTTGCCTTCTGCGTCTATTTTTTCTTCTTTCATAGGCAAAAGCACACTTTCTATCCTTAAACCATCAACGAGTTCAAAAAGATATTTTATACTTCCATCTTTACTTTGCTCATTTTTAACACATTTTACAGGAGAGAAATGAAAATTTTGCGCAAGTTCTAAACGTAGATCTTTTGGTAAACTTGACATATCGGAAAAATTATTGGCGTATTTTTGATAAATCCATTGATAAATTTGTTTCACGCGAAACATCGGTTTGATTTTTTCTCCTAATTCTTCAGGTAAAAAATCTAAAATATTAACAAGCTCTTTCAAAATTATTTTCCTTTTTTGAATTTTTAAATATAATGATATTTTTTTAAGTATTCTTCTAATTTTTCTTTTGCCTTTTGATGATTTTTTATAAAATCTTCGTGAGCGTTTTCATTGCAAAAATTTGTTGCACACAAAATACACTCTGCATCAATATTTAAATTTTTAGCTACGCTCAAAACAGAAAAGGCTTCCATATTTTCTGCAAAAAAACCTAATTTTGAAAATTCTTTTGCTGCTTTTGAATTTTGACAAATATAATTTGAAGAATTGATTTTTATTGTTTCACGAGAAACATTTTCTTTTTCTAAGCAAATTTCATATTTTGCAGGAGTATAAAATGCATGTGAAATTTTAGAAAATTCTACATTAAAAGCGTGTGAACTTCTATAAATTTCTAAAATCTGTCCCTTATCATAAAGCCCACAAGTTCCTATAAATATAAGTTTTGATGGTTTTTCTTTGAAGCAAAGTTGACTCAAATGAAAAGCTGATTCAACCAAACCTATGCCTATAGCTTTTGCAAAAGAAAAATTTTCATTTCCACCCGCACAAACAATCATTTTGATCCTTATGAAATTTTACAAAAAATAATTCTACCTAAAAAGACTTAATTAAGAATTTTTAGATAAAATTATTTCTTATGGTTAAAGCAAAAAAACAATACGGACAAAATTTTTTAATCGATAAAAGCGTATTAGCAAAAATCATCCAAGCCATACCCAAAGAGATGAACAATATCATTGAGATTGGGCCTGGCTTAGGTGATTTAACGCAAGAACTTTTAAAAATTTCTCAAGTAAAAGCTTATGAAATCGATAATGATCTCATACCTATTTTAAAAAAGAAATTTCAAAAAGAACTTGAATGTGGAAAATTTAACTTGATCCATCAAGACGCAAGCGAAGCTTTTAATCCTAGTCTTGATGAAAAACCATATTTTTTGGTTGCAAATTTGCCTTATTATGTTGCAAGTCACATTATATTAAAAGCTTTAGAAGATAAAAATTGTCTAGGGCTTATTGTAATGGTACAAAGGGAAATGGCTGAAAAATTCTGCGCTAAAGAAGGAAATAGTGAGTTTTCTTCCTTAGGTGTTTTAAGTGCAATGATTTGCGAAAGAAAAATACTTTTTGATGTTGATCCACAATGTTTTAATCCTCCACCAAAAGTTATGTCAGCGGTGATGAGTTTGATTAAAACTAAGGATTTTGATGAACTTTGCGAAATAGAAAATTTCAAAAATTTTCTAAAAGATTGTTTTAAAGCTCCTAGAAAACAACTCTTAGGAAATTTAAAAACATATAAAGCGAAAGTTTTAGAAGTTTTAAGCACTCTTGGCTTAAAAGAAAACATCAGACCACATGAAATTTGCGTTGATTTATACCTTAAAATTTATGACAAATTAAAGGATGAATATGGACGAAAACAAAGAGATAAATAAAAACGAACAAAATCCGAACTCAAATTCAAAAAACAATAAACGCTATAAATATAAAAATCGTAGAAAAAAATTAGCTGATTCTTTGCAAAATGAAAATGATACTCCAAAAATTGATCAAAATTCCAACAAGGAAAATTCTGAAAACTCAGAAAATAAAACTGAGAAAAAAAAGAAGAAAAATCGCAATCTTCCTTCAAAACTCACAGGTAATGAAGATTGGCAAATCGCTCTTGCAGAATGCATAGAAGCTAACCGTATTTCACATGAAAACCGCTTACACCCTTTAAAATATAATAATTCTAGCGAGCATAAAATCCGCATCACTCCTTTAGGAGGTTTAGGAGAAATTGGTGGAAATATCAGTGTTTTTGAAACCAATAAAGATGCAATTATAGTAGATATAGGTATGAGTTTTCCTGATGGAACTATGCATGGGGTAGATATTATCATCCCTGATTTTGACTATGTAAGAAAAATTAAAGATAAAATTCGTGGTATAGTGATCACTCATGCACACGAAGATCATATCGGTGCAGTGCCTTATTTCTTTAAAGAATTCCAATTTCCTATCTACGCTACACCTTTGGCTTTAGGAATGATTTCAAACAAATTTGAAGAACATGGCTTAAAAGCAGAACGCAAATGGTTTCGCCCTGTAGAAAAACGCCGTGTTTATGAGATAGGCGAATTTGATATAGAGTGGATCCACATCACGCATTCTATCATTGATGCTTCAGCACTTGCGATCAAAACAAAAGCAGGAACGATTATCCACACAGGTGATTTTAAAATTGATCAAACTCCAATCGATGGCTATCCAACAGACTTAGGACGTTTGGCATATTATGGAGAAGAAGGGGTTTTATGTCTTTTAAGCGATAGTACAAATTCGTACAAAGAAGGTTATACAAAAAGTGAAAGCTCCGTAGGGCTAACTTTTGATCAAATCTTTGCACGTACCAAAGGCAGGGTGATCATGAGTACTTTTAGTTCTAATATCCACCGCGTTTATCAAGCTATCACTTATGGTTTAAAATACGGTAGAAAAGTTTGTGTGATTGGTCGTTCTATGGAAAGAAATCTTTATACCACTATGGAATTAGGCTACATCAAACTTGATAGAAAAATTTTCATCGATGCTGATGAAGTAAGCAAATATAAAGACAATGAAGTGCTTATCGTAACTACAGGAAGTCAAGGCGAAACCATGAGTGCGCTTTATAGAATGGCAACTGATGAGCATAAATTTATAAAAATCAAACCTACAGATCAAGTGATTATTTCAGCTAAAGCCATACCAGGAAATGAAGCAAGTGTTTCTGCGGTGCTTGACTATCTTTTAAAAGCAGGAGCTAAAGTAGCGTATCAAGAATTTAGTGAAATTCATGTAAGCGGACACGCTAGTATAGAAGAGCAAAAGCTTATGCTAACCCTTACTAAGCCTAAATTTTTCCTACCAGTTCATGGAGAATACAATCACATCACCAAACACAAAGAAACAGCGATGAAGTGCGGTATCCCTGAAAGAAATATTTATCTTATGAGTGATGGCGATCAAGTAGAACTTTGCCAAAAATATGTCAAACGCATAAAAACCGTAAAAACAGGTAAAGTTTTTGTAGATAATCAAATCAACAAACAAATCGCCGATGATGTAGTTATAGATCGCCAAAAACTTGCAGATAGTGGTATAGTAGTTATTATCGCACAAATTGACAAAGCTACAAAAACACTGATCAACAAACCAAGAGTATTTAGCTATGGGCTAGTAGCTGACAAACACGATCATGCTTTTAGCAAAGATATGGCTGAAGTTTTAGGACAATTTTTCATCAATGTTAAAGATGAAGTACTCAATGATCCAAGATTTTTAGAAAATCAAATCCGCCAAGTTTTAAGAAAACACATCTTTAGAAAGATTAAAAAATACCCAACCATAGTTCCAACTATTTTTGTAATGTAAAAAAGGGCAAAAACGCCCTTTTTAAGGAAGATCAAATGAGAATTAATAAATTTATATCCCATAACACCCGCTATTCACGCCGTGAAGCCGATGAACTTATCAAACAAGGCTTAGTAAAAATAAACAACAAAATTGCCCTTTTAAGCGATGAAGTTAAATTTGATGATAAAGTTTTTGTTAAAGGTAAAAGAGTACAAAAAAGAACGCAATTTAGCGTGATAATCTACCATAAACAAAAAGGCGAAATTGTCAGTAAAAAAGACGATCGTGGAAGAAAAACTATATATGATACCTTGCCAAGACAATTTAGTACTTGGCTTAGCGTAGGTAGGCTGGATTATGCAAGTGAAGGCTTACTTTTGCTTACAGATTCTCCTGTGATTGCCGATGCTTTAATGCATAGCGATTTAGAAAGAGAATACTACCTTAAAGTTAAAGGCACGGTGAGCAAACAAGTCATCGAAGCCATGCAAAATGGACTTGAGATTAAAAATGAAAAAAAAGGCGCACATGCAAAAACTAAAATTACCTCTATGAGTTTTGCTCCTTTTATAGACTTTGAAATTTTTGGATCAAGTGGAGGCTATACTAAGCTTAGAGTGGTTATAAATGAAGGTAAAAATAGAGAGCTTAGACGCTTTTTTGGACATTTTGATCTTGAAGTCATGGATCTTAAGCGTGTTGCTTTTGGGGCTTTAGATCTTGGTATGTTGAAGGCGGGAAAACATCGTTATTTAGAAAATGGCGAATATGAAAAATTAAGAGATTTTTTAAAATTTAATGGAATAAGATATTGACCATTATATACAAAAATTTAAAAAATAATGATAATTTTTAAATTCTAAAAATTCTATTTTTATCCTTTTTAAAAGGAAAATAATAGAAAAATTTCATCAAATTCCTTGACTTTGAAAACAAGATTTTATATACTCTCATTTCAATTTTTATAAATTGGTTAGTTTTTAACTAACGAGTTCTTTTTAAAGGAAATATTATGGAAAGAATTAGGCTTAAGCTAAAAGCTTATGACCATCGAGTACTAGACAGAACAGTTGCAGCAATCGTAGAAGCTGTTAAAAGAACAGGTGCGGATATTAGAGGTCCGATACCAATGCCTACTAAAATCAAACGCTATACAGTTTTAAAATCTCCACACATTAACAAAGATTCTCGTGAGCAGTTTGAAATAAGAATTCACGCGCGTATGCTAGATATAGTAGCAGCGACTCCAGATACAGTTGATTCTTTAACGAAGCTTGATTTAGCGCCAGAAGTAAGCGTTGAAGTAAGAGCTATGGGTAAGTAAGGATAAGATATGGAATATATTGTAGAAAAAATTGGAATGAGCAGAACAATTACTAATCCAAGTATCGCTGTAACTTTACTAAGAGTTGTAAATGCAAAAGTATGTGAAGTTGAAGGCGGAAAGGCTTTAGTAGCATATCCAAAAGGTAAAGCAAGTAATAAATGTGTCGCAGGACAACAAAAAAAATACAATCTTTCTGCAGAATACAATAGATTTGCGACTTTAGAAGTAGCAAATACTGAAGCAGGAGATTTAGATGAAACTCCATTAAATGAAGCAAAAATTTTAAAAGTAAGCTTTAACACTAAAGGTAGAGGTTATAGCGGTGTTATGAAGAGACATAACTTCGCAGGGGGTCCAGCAAGTCACGGTTCTAGATTTCACAGACGCCATGGATCTATTGGTAATAGAGAATGGCCAGGTCGTGTTCAACCAGGTATGAAAATGGCAGGACACTATGGAAATACTAAAGTGACCGTTAAAAACGAAGTTGTATCTTATGATGCTGAAAATAAAATTTTAGTAGTTAAAGGTGCAGTACCAGGTTATAATGGTGCTATGGGTAAAATAAGGATTGCAAAATGAGTAAAGTAGTTGTTTTAAATGATAAATTAGAAAAAGCAGGTGAACTTGATTTACCTTCAAAATATGCGGAAGTAAATCCACACAATCTTTACTTGTATGTAAAATCTTACCTTGCAAGTTTAAGAGCAAATACAGCTCATACTAAAGGTAGAAGTGATGTAAGTGGTGGTGGTAAAAAACCTTGGAGACAAAAAGGTCGTGGCGGTGCTAGAGCGGGTTCAACAAGAACTAACGTTTGGGTAGGCGGTGCGGTTGCTTTTGGTCCAACAAATGAAAGAAACTACTTCCAAAAAGTAAATAAAAAACAAAAAAGATTGGCGCTTGAAAGAGCTTTAGCAGATAAAGCAGCTAAAGGTGTGTTATTTACTGCTGATTCTTTGGCTATTGAAAGTGGTAAAACAAAAGATGCAAACGCTGTGATTAAAAAACTTGGCGTCAAAGATGCTTTAATCGTTAAAGATTTACTAGATGAAAAAACACTTTTAGCTTACAGAAATTTAGCAAATTGCTATGTAGTTGATGTAACTGAAGTAAATGCTTATTTAGTATCTGTATTTAATGCTGTTATTATGGAAAAATCAGCGTTAGAATCTATTACAAAAGAGGGATAATTATGGCAGATATTACTGATATAAAGACTATACTTTACACAGAAAAAAGTTTGAATTTGCAAGAGCAAGGTGTCGTAGTTATTCAAACTTCGCCAAAAATGACTAAAACAGGCTTAAAAGCGGTTTTAAAAGAGTATTTTGGTGTAACTCCAAAAAGCATCAATTCCTTAAGAATGGATGGAAAAATTAAGCGTTTTAGAGGTCGTTTAGGTCAAAGAAACAATTACAAAAAATTCTATGTTAAGCTACCTGAAGGTGTTAGCTTAGAAAATACGGAGGCTTAAGATGGCAATTAAAACTTATAAACCATATACTCCAAGTAGAAGATATATCACAGGTTTAAGTTCTGAAGATATTACAGCTAAACCAAGTGTACGCTCACTACTTGTTAAACTTCCAGCACACGCGGGTCGTAACAGCTATGGAAGAATTACAAGTCGTCATAAAGAAGCGGGTGCTAAAAAACTTTACAGAATTATTGATTTTAAACGTCGTAAATTCGGTATAGAAGGCAAAGTAGAAGCAATCGAGTATGATCCATACAGAAATTGTAGAATTGCTTTGATTGCTTATAAAGATGGGGAAAAAAGATATATTCTTCAACCACGTGGATTAAGCGTTGGTGATATCGTTGCAGCTGCTGAAAGCGGACTTGATATTAAACCAGGTAATGCAATGAAACTTAAAAACATTCCTGTGGGTACTATTGTTCATAATGTTGAGTTAAAACCAGGTAAAGGCGGTCAAATGATTCGTTCTGCGGGTGCTTATGCACAACTTATGGGTAAAGAAGAAAAATATGTTATTTTAAGACTTGCAAGTGGCGAAATGAGACAAGTTTTAGCTGAATGTATGGCAAGTATCGGCGAAGTTGGAAATGAAGAATGGGCTAATGTAACTATCGGTAAAGCAGGTAGAAATCGCCATAGAGGTATCCGCCCGCAAACTCGTGGTTCTGCAATGAACCCAGTAGATCACCCGCACGGTGGGGGTGAAGGTAAGAAAAATTCAGGCCGTCATCCAGTAACTCCATGGGGTAAACCAACCAAAGGTGCGAAAACTCGTCGTAAAAAAGCTAGCGATAAGCTAATAATTTCAAGAAGAAAAGGAAAGTAAGATGGCTAGATCACTAAAAAAAGGTCCTTTTGTTGATGATCATGTAATGAAAAAAGTCATCGCTGCTAAAAAGGCTAATGATAATAAACCAATTAAAACTTGGTCAAGAAGAAGCACAATTACTCCTGATATGATAGGACTTACATTTAATGTTCATAATGGCAAAAGCTTCATTCCGGTTTATATTACTGAAAATCACATCGGTTATAAACTTGGTGAATTTGCTCCAACACGCACATTTAAAGGGCATAAAGGCTCTGTGCAAAAGAAAATTGGTAAGTAAGGGATAAGATATGAGTAAAGCATTAATTAAATTCATAAGATTATCTCCAACTAAAGCAAGATTGATTGCTAGAGAAGTTCGGGGGATGAATGCAGAATTAGCTATGGCTAGTTTAAAATTTATGCCAAATAAAGGTGCAAAATACATTGCAAACGCAATTTCAAGCGCAGTAGCAAATGGTGGCTTTGAAGCAAACGAAGTGATTGTAAAAAGTTGTCGTGTTGACGCAGCTGCGGTATTAAAAAGATTTAGACCAAGAGCTAGAGGAAGTGCAAGTCGTATTAGAAAACCAACTTCACATATTTTAGTAGAAGTGGCAAAAGCGGAAGTTAAAGCTGAAGAGAAAAAAACAGTAGCTAAAAAAACTACTACAACAAAAGCTCCAGCTAAAAAAACAACAAGCACTAAAAAAGCAACAGTGAAAAAGGAAAGCTAATGGGACAAAAAGTTAATCCAATTGGTCTAAGACTAGGAATCAATAGAAACTGGGAATCAAGATGGTTTCCAACTAAAGCAAATTTAGTAGAAAATATCGGTGAAGATTACAAAATCAGAGCTTTCTTAAAAAGAAAACTTTATTACGCAGGAATTAGTCAAATTTTAGTAGAAAGAACTGCTAAAAAACTTCGCGTTACTGTAGTTGCTGCAAGACCAGGTATCATCATCGGTAAAAAAGGTAGTGATGTTGATAATTTAAGAAAAGAATTGCAAGATTTAATCGGTAAAGATGTAAATATCAATATCAAAGAAGAAAGAAAAGCAGGAGCTTCAGCTCAACTTGCTGCTGAAAGTGTTGCAACTCAACTTGAAAAAAGAATTGCTTTTAGAAGAGCAATGAAAAAAGTAATCCAAGGTGCGCAAAAAGCAGGTGCTAAAGGAATCAAAGTTTCAGTTTCCGGTCGTTTAGGCGGTGCTGAAATGGCAAGAACAGAATGGTATCTTGAAGGACGCGTTCCACTTCATACTTTAAGAGCAAAAATTGATTATGGTTTTGCAGAAGCTAGGACTACTTATGGAAACATAGGGGTTAAAGTATGGATCTTTAAAGGTGAAGTATTGCACAAAGGTATGCAACCTGAAAAAACTGAAGAAAGTGCTCCAGCTAAAAAGCCAAGACGCACAAGAAGGGGTAAATAATCATGTTAATGCCAAAAAGAACTAAATATCGCAAAATGATGAAAGGGCGTAACAGAGGTTATGCTAATCGTGGAACAGAATTTACTTTTGGTGAATTTGCATTAAAAGCAACTGAAGCAGGACGCATTAACTCACGCCAAATCGAAGCAGCGCGTATCGCTTTAACTCGTTTTGTTAAAAGACAAGGAAAAACTTGGATTAGAGTTTTTCCAGATAAGCCTTTGACAAAAAAACCTTTAGAAACTCGTATGGGTAAAGGTAAAGGTGCTGTTGAGGAATGGGTAATGAATATCAAGCCAGGTCGTATCATTTATGAAATGGCAGGAGTAAGCGAAGAAATGGCAAGAGAAGCATTGACTTTAGCTATGCATAAACTTCCATTTAAAACTAAGTTTGTTACAAGAGAGAGCCAAAATGAAATATACTGAGATTAAAGATAAAACAGCAGCTGAGCTTGCAACAATGCTAAAAGAAAAAAAGGTGCTTTTATTCACTTTAAAACAAAAGCTAAAAACAATGCAACTTACTAATCCAAAAGAGATTAGCCAAGTAAAAAAAGACATTGCTAGAATAAATACAGCAATTAACGCTTTAAGATAAGGATAGAAAATGGCATTTAAAAGAGAAATTCAAGGCGTTGTTGTTAAAATCGCTGGTGAAAAAACCGCAAGTGTTTTGGTTGAAAGAAAAGTGGTTCATCCAAGATATAGAAAAATTGTTAAACGCTTTAAAAAATATCTAATTCATGATGAGAGAAATGAAGTTAAAGTGGGTGATACTGTTGTTGCAGTAGAATGCAGACCACTTTCAAAAAGAAAATCATTTCGCTTAAAATCTGTATTAGCTACAGGAGTTGAGTAATGATTCAAAGTTTTACAAGACTTGCAGTTGCTGATAATAGCGGTGCAAAAGAATTAATGTGTATCAAGGTTTTAGGGGGTAGCAAAAGAAGATACGCTACCGTAGGTGATGTAATCGTTGCATCTGTTAAAAAAGCTTTACCAAATGGAAAAGTTAAAAAAGGTCAAGTGGTAAAAGCGGTTATCGTTAGAACTAAAAAAGAAATTCATAGAGATAATGGTTCTTTGATTCGTTTTGATGAAAATGCTGCGGTTATTCTTGACAACAAAAGAGAGCCTATCGGAACTCGTATCTTTGGGCCAGTGGGCAGAGAAGTTAGATATGGTGGCTTTATGAAAATCGTTTCACTAGCACCGGAGGTATTATAATGGCGGTTAAATTAAAAATCAAAAAAGGTGATAGCGTTAAGGTTATCACAGGCGATGATAAAGGTAAAACAGGTAAAGTTTTAGCGGTATATCCAAAAACACTTAAAGTGGTAGTTGAAGGATGTAAAATCGCTAAAAAAGCTATTAAGCCGAGTGAGAAAAACCCAAATGGTGGTTTTATCAATAAAGAAATGCCAATGGATATTTCCAATGTGGCAAAAGTTCAGGAGTAAGCGATGATGAGATTAAAAGAAAAATATAATCAAAGCATTAAACCTGCATTGGTTAAAGAATTTGATATTAAAAATCCTATGCTTATCCCTGTGATCGAAAAAGTAGTTATCAGCGTAGGTGCTGGTGAGTTGGCTAAAGATCAAAAAGTATTGCAAAATGTTGCAGATACTATTTCTTTAATTGCAGGACAAAAGGCTGTGATTACTAAAGCTAAAAAATCAGTTGCAGGATTTAAAGTTCGCGAAGGTTTTCCTGTGGGTGTAATGGTAACTTTAAGAAAAGAAAATATGTATGCTTTTCTTGATAAATTAATTTCTATTGCTTTGCCAAGGGTGAAAGACTTTAGAGGTTTAAGTAGAGATGGTTTTGATGGACGCGGAAACTATAACTTCGGTCTTGATGAGCAGTTGATGTTCCCAGAAGTGGAGTATGATAAAATTTTAAGAACTCATGGTATGAACATTTCTATAGTTACAACAGCACAAAATGACAAACAGGCACAAAAGTTATTAGAACTTATCGGTGTGCCATTTACAAAAGGAAAGTAAGATGGCTAAAAAATCAATGATTGCAAAAGCGGCACGCAAGCCTAAATTTAAAGTTAGAGCTTATACAAGATGCCAAATTTGTGGGCGTCCGCATTCGGTTTATAGAGATTTTGGAATTTGCAGAGTTTGCTTAAGAAAAATGGGCAACGAAGGTTTGATTCCAGGTCTTAAGAAAGCAAGTTGGTAAGGATAAAATATGATAAATGATATTATTTCAGATTCACTCACTCGTATCAGAAATGCAGGAATGAGAAAGCTTGAAACAACCAAACTTTTACATTCTAAAGTTATAGAAGCTTTAGTTGGAATTTTTCAAGCTAAGGGCTATATTGAGAGTTTTAATGTTATTGAAGAAGATAAAAAGAAATTTATCAATGTAGTTTTAAAATACGATGAAAAAGGTAAGAGTGTTATCAATGAGCTTAAAAGAATTTCTAAGCCTGGTCGTCGTGTTTATAAAGGTAAAGATGAAATCAAGCGTTTTAAAAATGGTTATGGTACTATCGTAGTTAGCACAAGTCATGGCGTTTTAGCTAATGATGAAGCTTATAAAGCAGGTGTTGGCGGCGAAATTTTATGTACCATTTGGTAAAAAATCTGCTTTTTATGGCATTGGGTATCCATTCTTTTAAAAAAGTAGAAATATCCTAGACAAATAAAAAGGAAAAATATGTCTCGTATAGGTAAACAACCGATTGCTATTCCAGCAGGAGTAGAAGTAAAATTAGAAGGAAATTTGCTTAAATTTAAAAAAGGAAATTTAGCAAAAGAACTTGATACTAAAGCAAATGTAAATGTTGAGATTAAAGATAATAATATTCTTTTTTCTCCAAAAGGTGAAGACAGACAAAGTAGAGCTTATTGGGGAACTTACAGAGCTTTAGCTTACAATATCGTTGTAGGTTTAACTCAAGGTTTTTCAAAAACTCTTGAAATCAATGGAGTTGGTTATAAAGCAGCTTTAAAAGGTAAAGTTTTAGAACTAAGCCTTGGTTTTTCTCATCCTATTAATTATGATATTCCAGAAGGAATTGAAATTGTAGTGGATAAAAATACTATTGCAGTTAAAGGAAGTGATAAACAAGTTGTAGGTCAAGTTGCTGCTCAAATTCGTGAATTTAGACCACCAGAGCCATATAAAGGAAAAGGCGTTAAGTATTCTGATGAACGCATTATCCGCAAAGCTGGTAAGACATCTAAGAAGTAAGGGTAGAATATGAGAGCAAATGTATTAAAAAGAAAACTAACTTTAAGAATCAAAAGAAAAAAAAGAATTAGAGCGAAAATTTCAGGTTGTGAAAATTTTCCAAGAATTTCTGTATTTAAATCGAACAGAACTCTATATATCCAAGCGATTGATGATGTAAAAGCTGTAACTTTAGCAGCAGTTGATGGACGCAAACTTGGCGTTAAAGCAAATAAAGAAGGTGCTAAAAAAATCGCTGCTGAATTTGCTAAAACTTTAAAAGCTAAAAAGATAGAACAAGCTGTTTTTGATAGAAATGGTTATGTATATCATGGTGTTATCGCAGCATTGGCTGAATCTTTAAGAGAAAATGGCATTAGGCTATAAGGGGTAAATCGATGGAAAAATATAATAGAGAAGAATTTGAAGAAGTAATCGTCGATATCGGCAGAGTTACTAAGGTTGTTAAAGGTGGTAGAAGATTTAGATTTACTGCTTTAGTTATCGTTGGAAACCGCAAAGGTTTAGTAGGTGTTGGTTATGGTAAGGCTAAGGAAGTTCCAGATGCCATCCGTAAAGCTGTTGACGATGCGTTTAAAAATATCGTTGAAGTTAAAACTAAAGGCTCAACTATCGCTCACGATGTAGAGGTGAAATACAACGCAAGTAGAATTTTACTTAAACCAGCTAGCGAAGGTACAGGAGTTATTGCAGGTGGTTCTACACGCCCTATCGTGGAACTTGCAGGTATTAAAGACATCTTAACCAAGTCTTTGGGTTCAAATAATTCAGCTAATGTGGTTCGTGCTACAATCAAAGCTTTAACAATGTTAAAAGGATAAGAAGATGAATTTAACAAAAGCAGCGGGTTCAACGCATAAAACTAAAAGAATTGGCCGTGGTCAAGGTTCTGGCATGGGTAAGACTGCTACTAAAGGGGGTAAAGGTCAAACTGCTAGAAAAGGTTATAATGAAAAAAGAGGTTTTGAAGGGGGTCAACAACCACTTCAAAGAAGACTACCAAAAGTAGGTTTTACTTCTAAAATTCAAAAACCTTATGTGATCAATGTTGAAAAAATCACAGCTGTAAAAGAGCTTAGTGAAATTACATTTGAGAGCATTAAAAGTGTTCACAAAATTTCAAAATCTGTGAATAAAATCAAATTAATTGGTGCAAGTGCAAAAGACTTAGTATCAAAAATCAAAGACGAGAATATTAGCGTCACCGGATCAAAATAATGAATAGAGCATTGACGAATAAGATTTTAATCACCTTAGCATTTTTATTTGCTTATAGGGTTCTGGCTTATGTGCCAGTTCCTGGCGTCAATGCTGATGTGATTGCGGAATTTTTTAATAACAATCAAAACAATGCTTTGGGTTTATTTAATGTTTTTAGTGGTGGAGCGGCTGAACGCTTTTCTATCATTTCTTTAGGTATTATGCCTTATATTACTGCTTCTATTATTATGGAGCTTCTTGCAGCAACTTTTCCAAATATTGGTAAGATGAAAAAAGAGCGTGATAGTATGCAAAAATATATGCAAATTATCCGTTATGCGACTATTGTGATTACTTTGGTTCAAAGTATAGGCGTTGCTATAGGTTTGCAAAGCTTGCACGGTCGTGGTGGTGCAGGGGCTATAATGGTGGAAGATTTAAATATGTTTATCGCACTTTGTGCTATTTCTATGCTTGCTGGAACTATGCTTTTAATGTGGCTTGGCGAACAAATCACACAAAGAGGTATAGGAAATGGTATTTCTTTAATCATTTTTGCAGGTATTGTTTCAGGTATTCCAAGAGCGATTTCAGGAACTGTAGGACAAATCAATTCAGGCGAGATGAATTTCTTAACCGCTTTTGCAATTTTTGCTTTGATTTTAATCACCATAGGGGTGATTATTTATATAGAACTTGGAGAAAGAAGAATTCCTATTTCTTATTCTCGTAAAGTTGTAATGCAAAATCAAAACAAACGCATTATGAATTATATTCCTATTAAACTCAATCTTAGTGGGGTTATTCCACCGATTTTTGCTAGTGCGATTTTGATGTTTCCAACAACAATTTTACAAACTAGTACAAATCCTTATCTACAAGCCATTAATGACTTTTTAAATCCAAATGGTTATTTGTTTCATGTTCTAACTTTCTTGTTTGTAATTTTCTTTGCTTATTTTTATGCTTCTATCGTATTTAACGCTAAAGACATAGCAGAAAATTTGAAAAAACAAGGCGGTTTTATCCCTGGAATTCGTCCAGGTGAAGGAACTTCAAGTTATCTTAACGAAGTGGCTTCTCGTTTAACTTTATCAGGTTCTATTTATTTAGGGCTTGTTGCAACCTTACCTTGGGTTTTGGTGAAATTTATGGGTGTACCTTTTCATTTTGGCGGTACTTCTGTACTTATTGTAGTTCAAGTAGCACTTGATACGATGAGAAAAATTGAAGCTCAAATTTATATGAGTAAATACCAAACTTTAAGTGCGGTAGGTTTGTAATAAATAAAATTAGCAAGATTTTTCTTGCTAATTTATTCTAGGTTTTTGCTTTAAAAATAAAAACACAATGCACACTATAAAAATTACTATTGACCATATTAAAAAAGCATCTACAAGACCCATTTGTCTAACGATAGGTTGAGAGATAATAGGACTTAAAAATTGTCCTAAAAATATACAACTTGCTAAAATTCCATAAGCCCTAGAGCGAGCATTTTCAGGACAGATTGAAAAAAGATAAGCCGTATTATTTACAAGCATAATACCTCCACCCATTCCAAGCAAAGCTAAGGCGATTAAAACTGTGAAAAAGCTATCTACTAAAAAAAGCAGCAAAAAAGAACAAGATACGATAAAAAGAGTTAAAACATAAATAGTTTTAATACTTAAGAATTTTATAATATATCTATAGCTTAGAGAGAAAAAACCATAACATAGTGCAGATACAGACATCGAAATACCTATATATTTAGGATCCAATCCCAAATGTTCTTCTATATAGTAAGGAAGTTGAGTTGGCGAAATATAATAAACTACCATGATAAAAAAACCTATAAAATAGATAGGGAAAAATTGCCAATAATTTGTTTTTGTTTCTATTTTTGTATGATTATAGAATTTAAATTTTCTAGGTTCAAAAAGATAAATGATAGCCATTAAGGTAATTAAAATTCCAAGTCCATATACCAAAAAAGGATAACGCCAAGAATAACTTGAAACAAATCCCGCAATAGAAATAAAAACAGCACCCCCTACCGCACAAAAAAATCCTTGAAGACTTAAAGCATTTTCTCTGCGATTAAAGCCACCACGACTATAATAATCCCCAAGCAAAGCCGAAGCGCCTGTCATTATAAAAGCAGTTGCCATACCAAAAATAGCTCTTGAAGTCAGTATAGCATAAATATCATTTAAGAAAAAGCCACTTATCCCAGAAATAGTCCAAACCACCATAGCTGGAAGAATGAATTTTAATTTGCCAAATTTATCCATTAAAATACCAGCAAATGGAGATAAAATGACAACAAAAATAGCAGGGATGGTTAAAACTAAGCGAACAAGTATATCAAGATGAGCTAATGTGAAACTTGAAGCAAGAGTAGCGCCACTTTGGGTTAAAAGTTCTTCAAAATGTCTATTGATAGCAGGCAGAGCAGATGAAATGACCACACTTCCTAGCATAGTCATAGCAGCCATAGAAAACACAGCTGCTTTAAATCCGGACTTTTCAGTAATTTGAATTATTTTTTTATCCATTTTTGTGTCATTTGGATGAAATTTATAAGTTTTGTCATTCATAATTTTTACCTTTTTTATTTTATTATACTCCAAAAATTATGGTTTGTATTTAAAATTACTTAAAATTATATTTTATTTATTTTGTTATGATAGTTTTGTTTTTAAAATATTTTAGCTTGATTAAAATATATTTTATAAGTAGAATTTTAAATATTTTTAGCTAAATTCAGCTTTTTATTTAACAAGGGTGCAAAATGAAGAAAAATTTAATCATAGTAGAATCTCCTGCAAAAGCTAAAACCATAGGAAATTTTTTGGGAAAAGATTATGAAGTTATCGCTTCTAAAGGACATATTAGAGATTTGCCTAAATCAAGCTTTGGGATTAAAATAGAAGATGATGAATTTATCCCTGAGTATAGAATCACAAGTGATCATAGCGCCTTAGTTAAAGAACTTAAAAGCAAAGCCAAAGATGCCAAAGAAGTCTATCTTGCAACGGATGAAGATAGAGAAGGAGAGGCTATAGCCTATCATATTGCAAAAGCTATAGGAAAAGATGAAAACACCTTACCACGCATTGTTTTTCATGAAATCACTAAAAGCGCTATAGAAAATGCTTTAAAAAATCCAAGAAAATTAAACATGCACTCTGTAAATGCTCAGCAAACCAGACGTCTTTTAGATCGCATTGTAGGGTATAAGCTCAGCCCTTTATTAGGACAAAAAATTCAAAGAGGACTTAGTGCTGGGCGTGTTCAAAGTGCGGCTTTAAAGATCATAGTCGATCGTGAAAAAGAAATTCGTGCCTTTGTACCCCTAGAATACTTTAGTATTGATATGATTTTTCAAAAAGATTTAGATGCAGAACTAGTTGAGTTTGATAAAGCCAAGATAGAAAAACTTACCATTACCAACAAAGATCGTGCTAAACTTATACTAGAAGCTTGTAAAAATGAAGTTTATAGTATAAGTGACATTGAAAGCAAAGAAAGAAAAATCGCTCCGCCGCCTCCTTTTATGACTTCAACTTTACAACAAAGTGCCAGCAATCGCCTTGGTTTTAACCCTAAAAAAACCATGATGATAGCTCAAAAGCTCTATGAAGGAGTAAATACCCATGAAGGCGTGATGGGGGTTATTACTTATATGAGAACCGATAGTTTAAATTTAGCCAAAGAAGCAGTAGAAAATGCAAGAAAATTCATACAAGCAAATTTTGGCAAGGACTATCTTCCAAGCAAAGCAAATGTATATACTACAAAGACTAAAGGCGCTCAAGAAGCTCATGAAGCTATACGCCCTACAAATTTAAGTTTTACTCCAGAAATTGCGGCTAAATTTTTAGACAAAGATGAGTTAAAACTTTACACACTTATTTACAATCGCTTTTTAGCCTGTCAGATGAGTCCTGCTATCTCTCAAACTCAAAATGTATTTGTAAAAAATGATAGAGCAGTTTTTAAAATAAGCGGTAGAAAAATCCTTTTTGATGGATATTATAAAGTTTATGGTGATATGGATAAGGATAAAATTTTGCCAAATTTTAAAATAGGCCAAAATTTAAAAGTGCAAAATTTAGAAATGAACTCACATTTTACCGAACCACCTTCAAGGTATTCAGAAGCAGGACTTGTAAAAAAACTTGAAAGTTTAGGCATAGGTCGCCCTTCTACTTATGCACCAACCATTTCTATACTTACAAGCCGTGATTATGTAACAATAGATAAAAAACAACTCATTCCTAGCGATGTTGCTTTTAATGTAACCGAAGTGCTTGAGAAAAATTTTAGCGATATAGTAGATAGTAAATTTACTTCAAACCTTGAAAATACCCTAGATGAAATCGCAGAAGATAAGGCAGATTGGCAAGAAACTTTAAAAGAATTTTACTATCCTTTTATGAGAAAAATCGAAGAAGGAAAAACAAAAATAGCTAGTCAAAAAACTGTCACAAAACTAGGCGAAAGTTGTCCTGATTGTGGCGGAGAGCTTGCTATTAGAAAAGGGCGTTTTGGAGAATTTGTAGCGTGTTTAAATTTCCCAAAATGCAAGTATTCAAGAAATTTAAAAAGTGAAAGCAAAAACGAAAGCGAAAATACAGCCGCAAAAGCTAAAGCTAATGGTACAGGCATTACTTGTCCAAGTTGTCAAAAAGGTGAAATCGTAGAACGCTTTTCAAAACGTGGTAAATTTTATGGCTGTAGTGCTTATCCAAAATGCAATTTTATAAGCAAATACAAACCAAGTGAAGAAAAATGCGAAGAGTGTGGCGAAACTTTAGTGATAAAAGAGCTTAAAAAAGGTACATTCTTAGAATGTTTAAAGTGTAAAATCAAAAAAGAAATGAAGGATTAGAATGCAAATCATGCTTTGTGCTATTTCAAATATAGCGAGTGGAAATTGTTCAGAAGACTGTAAATACTGCACCCAAAGCGCTCATGTAAAAACAGATATTCAAAAATATCGTCGTAAAGAACTTTCACAAATCGTTTTAGAAGCAAAAATGGCAAAGAAAAATGAAGCCTTGGGTTTTTGTTTGGTTACGGCAGGACTTGGGCTTGATGATGAAAAGCTTGAGTATGTTTGCGAAGCTGCCAAGGCTGTGCAAAAAGAAGCGCCTAATTTGCTTTTAATTGCCTGTAATGGTATGGCAAGCGTGGAACAACTCAAAGAACTTAAAAAAGCAGGAATTTTTTCTTATAATCACAATCTTGAAAGTTCTAAGGAATTTTTTCCACAAATTTGCACCACACATACTTGGGAAAGTAGATTTCAAACCAATTTAAACGCTAAAGAAGCAGGGCTTATGCTTTGTTGTGGTGGAATTTATGGTATGGGTGAGAGCGAAGAAGATAGGCTAAGTTTTAGAAAATCTTTGCAAGAATTACAACCTTTTTCAACGCCTATTAATTTTTTTATAGCAAATGAAAATTTAAAACTACAAGTTCCAAGACTTAGTGTTGATGAAGCTTTAAAAATCGTGCGTGACACCAAAGAGGCTTTACCGCAAAGCGTGGTAATGGTAGCAGGTGGGCGTGAAGTGGTATTACGAGAAAGACAATATGAAATTTTTCAAGCAGGTGCTGGGGCTATTGTTATAGGGGATTATTTAACCACTAAAGGTGAAGAACCAAGTCAAGATATAATAAAATTAAAAGAAATGGGATTTACTTTTGCATCAGAGTGTCATTGATCCACAAGGTTTAATTGATCTAAAAATTCTTATTGTTATAGCTTTATGCTTACTTTTTTCTCCGCATATTGCAAAAATTTTACGCTTGCCTCTTTCAGCTACTGAAATTATTTTAGGGGCAATAATAGCATATTTTGGTTTCATAGGAAAAAGTGAAAATTTTGCACTTTTAGCCAATGTAGGTTTTTATTATCTAATGTTTATAGCGGGTATGGAGGTAAATTTAAGAGCCTTTTTTAATATGGATAAAGAAATCGCCAAAAAAAGTTTTTTTTATATTTTTTTACTTTACGCTTTATCTTCTCTTATAGTATGGATTTTTGGACTTTCTTTAGTATTTGTTATCATTATACCTGTGATGAGTGTAGGGCTTTTATCTTTGCTTTTTAAGGATTTTGGAAAAGAGTGTTATTGGCTAAATATTGCTATGATAGTGGCTACTTTAGCTGAGGTGATTTCTATTGTGCTTTTGACTATAGCGGGAGCTTTTTTGCGCGAAGGAACAGGTATTATTGATGTAGCGCAAAGTATTTTATATCTTAATATCTTTTTGGGACTTTGTTTGCTCGGATTTAAAATGCTTGGTGTGCTTTTTTGGTGGTATCCTCAGCTTAAAGTTGTGCTTATGCCATGGGAAGATAAAAATGAAAAAGATATAAGATTTTGTATGGCCATTTTTATACTGATCATTGTTGCTATGGTTATTACAAAACTTGAAATCGTTCTTGGTTCTTTTATAGCAGGCTCATTTATAGCTACTTTTTTTGATCATAAAAAAGATCTTGAGCATAAGCTTTCTACTTTTGGACATGGGTTTTTGATCCCTATTTTTTTTATCCATATAGGTTCAACCTTTGATCTTAAAATGATTTTAGATTATAAAATCGTTTTACAAGCATTTTTACTTATGTTTGTTATGGTGGGTTTAAGAATTTTATGTGCAAGTGTTTTTTTAAAAAGAATTGGTTTTAAAAATATGATTTTATTTGGTCTTAGTCATTCTATGCCTTTAACCTTGCTTATAGCAACAGCTACTTTGGGTTATTCGGGCAAGGTTATTGATGAGAAGCTTTATTCAGCACTTATTTTAACAGCGTTGTTTGAGGCTATTATTGTTATGAGTATGATCAAATTTCTTTCTAATTCTAAAAAATGAAAGTTACTTTTTTACTCAAAAAAGCAAACAAAATCTTAAAAATTTAATAATAAAAAAACTCATAATCGTCCTTTTTTGTTAGAATTAATAAAAGTAACAATAAAAGGAGCGAAAATGTCAAATTCCGTTACTATAACCGATAATAGAAATGGAAAAAGCTATGAATTTCCTATATATGACGGTACAACTGGGCCAAGCGTTGTAGATATGTCAAGTTTTTATAAACAAACAGGAATGTTTTCTTATGATGAGGGCTTGACTTCTACAGCTACTTGTAAATCAAAAATCACTTATATTGATGGAGAAAACGGAATTTTAATGCACCGTGGCTATCCTATAGAGTGGCTTGCTGAAAACAAACTTTATTTAGATGTGGTTCATCTTTTACTTTATAAAGAATTACCTGATGCTACGCGTCTTGAAGCATTTCGTTATGAAATGAAAAAGCGTTCTTTTATCCATGAAGGTATGCATCGTCTTTTTGATTCTTTCCCTGATAATGCTCATCCTATGGCAGTTTTACAAGGTGCTGTTTCATCGCTTAGTGCTTTTTATCCTGATCATTTAAACATGAATGTAAAAGAAGAATATATGGAAATGGCAGCTAGAATAGTAGCTAAAATCCCTACTATAGTGGCCACTGCTTATAGATATAAACACGGCTTTCCTATGGCTTATCCAAATTTAGATCGTGGTTTTACAGAAAATTTCTTATATATGTTAAGAACCTATCCTTACGATCATGTAGAGCTTAAACCTATAGAAGTAAAAGCACTTGATACAGTTTTTATGCTTCATGCAGATCATGAGCAAAATGCTTCAACTTCAACAGTTCGTGCTGTGGGTTCAACTCACGCTCATCCTTATGCCTGTATAGCAGCAGGTATTGGTGCGCTTTGGGGTCATGCACATGGTGGAGCTAATGAAGGTGTTATTAGAATGCTTGAGCAAATAGGTAGTGTTGATAGGGTAGATGAATTCATCAAAAGAGCTAAGGATAAAAACGATCCTTTCCGCTTGATGGGCTTTGGGCATAGGGTTTATAAAAATTTTGATCCTAGAGCAAAAGTACTTAAAAAACTTCGTGATCAACTTATTGATGAGTTGGGTATTGATACCAATCTTATTAAAGTAGCAACGCGTATAGAAGAGATTGCTTTAAGTGATGATTATTTTGTTCAAAGAGGGCTATATCCGAATGTTGATTTTCATAGTGGACTTATTTTAAAAGCCTTAGGTATTCCAAATGAAATGTTTGCTACTTTATTTGTTATAGGACGCACCCCAGGATGGATAGCTCAGTGGATAGAGCAAAAAGAGCAAGAAAGTCTTAAAATAGTCCGTCCAAGACAACTTTATTTGGGTGAAACTAGTAAAATATAATTAAAATTTTTGTGGAAATTAAAAATTCCACAAAATCTTCTTGTATAATTTTAAAAAATCTTATAGAAAGTTTATAATCATGCTTAATCTTGATAAATTTTTAGAAATTGCTATAAATGCTAGCAATCAAGCTTCTAAAGCTATTTTGGAAGAGAGAAAAAATTTCAAAACTTGGGAAAAAGAAGATAAAAGCCCGATTACATCAGCAGATCTTGCTTCTAATAAAATTCTAAATGATATTTTGGGTTCTACGGATATTAAAATTCTATCAGAAGAAAAATTACTCAGCAAAGAAGAGTGTGAAGAATTAAAAACTTTTTGGCTTATCGATCCTCTTGATGGAACAAGTGGTTTTTTAAAAGGCAGTGATGAATTTTGCGTTATGATAAGTTTGGTTCATGACAATCGCCCTGTTTTATCACTCATACAAAATCCATCAAAAGGTGATATATTCTATGCTCATGCAAAAACCAAGGTTTATAAAAACGATAAACCTTTGCAAATTGACCAGCAAGAATACGAGAAAAATAAATATAAAGCCTTATTGAGTGTTAATCATCTTAGCAAAGAAGATGAAGACTTTGCAAAAGAGCATCAATTAGAAGCTATTAATATAGGCTCTGGATTGAAATTTTGTGCTATTTTAGAGGCTAGGGCAGGAGTTTATAAAAGATTTGAAAAGCTTAATATTTGGGATATTGTAGCAGGAGATTTTTTGATTAATCAAAATGGAGGATTTATGGGGGATTTTTCTAAAAAATACATTTTATATAACCCTTTAAATTATAAATCCAGTCCTTTTATTTGTGTTTCATCTAGGAATTTTTTACAAGATTTTTTATAAAATAAAGAGTATAATTTTATATTTAAATAGTTTATAAGGATGAAGATGAGGTATTGTTTCATTTTGTTTTTAAGTTTAGTTTTAAGTTCTAATCTTTTAGCGAATAATTTTTCTCAGAAAAAAGTTATTAAAATTGAAAAAAGCGCAGATAGCTTTGAAGTAATAGATCTAAATCAAAATGTTGCAAATCCAAATTTAAATCAACAAAAAGCATTGTTTGATAGTTCTACTTTAATTGAAAAAAAATCGCAAATCACCAAAGATAAGGATATTGATTTTGCTATTGTATTAACTTCTAGGAAAAATTTTGGTTATTTTTTAGATGGTTTTAGGGTGAGTGATAAGGAATTTTCTACATTATTTGCTAAAAATTTGATTCAAAGCTTAAAGCTTAATTGGGTTAATTCTGCTGCAAATGGTATTTATCAAAGTCCTAAAACTTTGTCATATTTTAGTCCTAAAGATGCAAAACTTATAAATGTAAGTCCTTTTTTAACACAAGAAAAAGATAAGGCTAAAATGTATGCTAAATTTACAGATTATGTTGTGGTGGTAAATTTGCAAGATTTTTATGTAAATATTACAAATTATTTTATCACAACTAGTAAAGAGGGTGTGGCTAATGTTAATTTTAAAATTATTTCTACAAGCAATGGAAAAATTCTTGTAGCAAAAAATGCAGAATTAAATTTGACATTAAAAGATCAAGATGCAAAACAAAATTATCAAGATATTGTAAATCAAATGCCAAAAATGTTAGCTAGTGTTATAGATAATGAAATAAAAAAATTAAAATTAACTATCAATTAATTTAAAGATATATTGAAAAATTTTTAGATAATAATCACTTCATTTTCTAAGTTTATGCCAAATTCTTCAAAGACTTTTTTTCTAGCCAATTCGATAAGAAAAAACGCATCTTCAAAACTTGCATTTTTTTTATTGATTAAAAAATTTGCGTGTTTATCGCTTAACATAGCATCTCCTTTACTAAAGCCTTTAAGCCCTACAGCTTCGATTAAACGTCCTGCAAAGTCGTTTTTTGGATTTTTAAAGATAGAGCCAAAGCTTGCTCCACTAGGTTGGTTGCTTCTTGCATTTTTTAAAGCTTCATCTTTAAGGGTATCAAAGCCAAAATTTAGTTTAAATTCAGCCCAAAAAAAAGGCATATTTAAAGGACAAAAACGATAATCAAAATTTATATTTTCTCTTAGAATTTCGCCTTGAGAAGTAGCAATTTTGATTAAATTTTGACTGATACACTCTCCTTTAAGCCCTGCATTCATTTTCAAAAGCCCACCAAGTGTGCCAGGAATTTTGCTTAAATACTCAAAACCCTTAAGATTATTTTCTTTAGCAAAGCGATATATTTTGCTTGATTTTGTTTTGCAGCCTATGCGAAGATGTATAAAATCTTTATTTTGATCTAAAATTTGCATAAAATCAAAACCATCTCCTAAAATTCCTATATTTTTAGGTTTTGGGCTAATTAAAAGGTTATTTGCACCACCTATTAAAAAACCATCAAAATCACAAATTTGATCCAAAACTAAAACTTCAAATTCATTTCCTATACGCACAGAAGAGTATTTTTTAAAATCAATGATCATTTGATAAAAGTTGGAATTTGATTTAGTATATTCTCAGTAAAATCAATCATAGTTGTAGTCATCCAAGGCATTAAAAAGATTAAAATAACCACAACCAAGATGATTTTAGGAACAAAAGAAAGTGTCATTTCATTAATCTGTGTAGTTGCTTGAAAAATACTGATCACAAGCCCTGCAATAAGTCCTGCCAAAAGCATAGGCAAGGAAAGTAAAAGTGTGATTTTAAAGGTTTGCACTCCAAGAGCAACTAAGGTACTTTCGTCCATTTTTATCCTTTTTAAGAATTTCTAGCTTCTTCGTATTCGCTAGGGATAAGATAATCATTTACATGTATGATTTTATCATAAAATTTATAATCATATCCTAGTTTAAAAAGCGTATCTACAGCTAAAAGTTGAGTTTGATTCATGCTAATAGAGTTTTTATTGGCATATAAATTAAGATAAGTATCAAGTTTTTCTTCATCAACACGGATAAGTTTTCTTTCCATAAGCATAGGGGCTAAAATTTTACGATTTGCATCGGCAATTTTTACAGCATTGGTTAAATCTCTTTCGATCTTAATCGCATCGCTTAAAGGCAAAGAACGACGCAAAGCCATTCCACCTAAAGGCAAAGGCAAATTTTCTTTAGCAAATTCAAGCCATATATCCCAAATTTCTGCTTCCACGCAAAGACTTTGATTAAATTCTAAAATGCTTTCATGGATCAAAACTCCTGCATCTACTTCGCCACTTAAAACTACATTTTCAATGTCTAAAAAATTCTTATAAATAATTCTTGCTTCAGGGTATTTCATACGAAAAATCAAAGCATTGGTGGTATTTGCTCCACTCAAAGCGACTTTAAAATTTCTTTTTAAATGCGTGTCTTTTTTCTTGATGAGTTTTGGCCCATAACCTTCACCAAAACTCACTGCTGTGCGTAAAAGCGCATACTCAGAAGCGATTAAAGGATAAAGCCCAAAAGAAATAGCCGTAGCATCAAATTCATTTTTCAAGGCAAATTCATTTAAAGTTTGTATATCTAAAGCTGTATTTTCATAAGCAAAATCATTCCCTATCCACCCAAATTTAATAGCCATATACATAAAAATATCATCAGCATCAGGAGAATGTGCAATAGTAATTTTTTTCATCTATGCTTCCTTTAAATCTTTGCTTTAATTCTAGCAAAATAAATCATTATTTAATTTTATTTTGTTAGAATTCTAACTAAAAATTTAGAATTTTTAAGGAAAGTTATGGATGATAATAAAAGAAAATCTCTAGACGCTGCCCTAAAAAGTTTAGATAAAACCTTTGGAAAAGGCACTATCTTAAGACTAGGGGATAAAGAAGTCGAGCAAATCGATAGCATAGGCACAGGTTCAGTTGGACTTGATCTTGCTTTAGGTATAGGCGGTGTTCCAAAAGGAAGAATTATAGAAATTTATGGGCCTGAAAGTTCAGGTAAAACCACTCTAACTCTACACATTATCGCAGAATGCCAAAAAGCAGGTGGAGTTTGTGCTTTTATCGATGCAGAACATGCGCTTGATGTAAAATATGCTAAAAATTTGGGTGTAAATACAGATGATTTGTATGTTTCTCAGCCTGATTTTGGAGAACAAGCCTTAGAAATTGTAGAAACTATAGCAAGAAGTGGCGCAGTAGATCTTATCGTAGTAGATAGCGTTGCAGCACTTACCCCAAAAGCAGAAATTGAAGGCGATATGGGCGATCAACATGTAGGACTTCAAGCAAGACTTATGTCTCAAGCTCTAAGAAAACTTACAGGTATAGTTCATAAAATGAATACCACAGTAATTTTTATCAACCAAATTCGTATGAAAATCGGTGCTATGGGTTATGGTACTCCTGAAACCACAACAGGTGGAAATGCATTAAAATTTTATGCTTCTGTGCGTTTAGATGTTAGAAAAGTAGCAACCTTAAAACAAAACGAAGAACCTATAGGAAACCGCGTTAAAGTAAAAGTAGTTAAAAATAAAGTTGCTCCTCCATTCAGACAAGCTGAATTTGATGTGATGTTTGGAGAGGGTTTAAGCCGTGAAGGTGAATTGATCGATTATGGTGTAAAACTTGATATCGTAGATAAAAGTGGTGCGTGGTTTTCTTATAAAGATAAAAAACTTGGACAAGGTAGAGAAAATTCAAAAGCTTTCTTAAAAGAAAACCCTGAAATTGCAGATGAAATCACAAAAGCAATTCAAAATTCTATGGGAATAGAAGGTATGATCAGCGGTAGCGAAGATGACGAAGGAGAAGAATAATGTTAGTAATTGAAGATGTTAGAGCCTATGAAGTTCTTGATAGTAGAGGAAATCCAACCGTAAAAGCCGAAGTTACGCTAAGCGATGGAAGTGTAGGTGCGGCCATAGTTCCAAGTGGTGCAAGTACAGGTTCAAAAGAAGCCTTAGAATTGCGTGATAATGATGAAAGATTTGGCGGAAAAGGCGTTTTAAAAGCTGTTGCAAATGTCAATGAGACCATTGCAGATGAAATTTTAGGACTAGATGCTTTTAACCAAACTCAACTTGATGATACTTTGCGTGAACTTGATGGAACAAATAATTACTCAAATTTAGGTGCAAATGCGACTTTAGGTGTATCTATGGCAACAGCTCGTGCGGCTGCAGCTGCTTTGGGAATGCCTTTATATCGCTACTTAGGTGGTGCAAATGCGAGCATTTTACCCGTGCCAATGTGTAATATCATAAATGGCGGTGCTCATGCAAACAACAATGTAGATTTTCAAGAATTTATGATCATGCCTTTTGGTTTTACTAGCTTTAAAGAAGCTTTGCGTTCAGTTTGTGAAATTTATGTGATATTAAAAAAAGAACTCGCAAATTCTGGACATTCTACGGCTTTAGGTGATGAAGGCGGTTTTGCTCCAAATTTAGCTAACAACACAGAACCTATCGATCTTTTAATGACTTGTATCAAAAAAGCAGGTTATGAAAATCGTGTAAAAATCGCTCTTGATGTGGCAAGTACAGAATTTTTCAAAGATGGCAAATATCACATGGAAGGCAAGGCTTTTTCAAGCGAGGATTTGATCGAACGCTATGTAGAACTTTGTGCAAAATATCCAATTTGCAGTATCGAAGATGGCTTAGCTGAAAATGACTTTGAAGGTTGGATTAAGCTTACTGAAAAATTGGGCAATAAAATTCAGCTTGTAGGCGATGATTTGTTTGTAACTAATGAAGATATTTTAAGAGAAGGTATCATCAAAAAAATGGCAAATGCTGTGCTTATTAAACCAAATCAAATCGGAACTATTACCCAAACTATGAGAACTGTGCGTTTAGCGCAAAGAAATAACTATAAATGTGTGATGAGTCATAGAAGCGGCGAAAGTGAAGATGCTTTTATAGCGGATTTTGCTGTGGCTTTAAATACAGGACAAATCAAAACAGGAGCCCTAGCAAGAGGTGAAAGAACCGCAAAATACAATCGCTTGCTTGAAATTGAACTTGAAAGCGATGAATACTTAGGAGAAAAGCTCTGAGCGATTTACTTAAAGAATACGACGAAAGCACAAGAAAAAAAAGTTTTTATACCCATGTTATAAAAATGATTTTTTGGGCTTTTCTTGTTGTAATTGGAGCGATTTATTTTGGCAATATGTTTTTTGGGCAGTATTCTTTAGATACTTTATTAAGCTTAGAAAATACCAAAGAAGAGCTTAATAAAAAGATTATTTTGCTCAAAGAACAAAATGCTAAAGCACAAAAAGATTATTTTGAATTAAAAGGATTATACCCAAATGAAAACTAGAATTTTGGCAATATTTTTTATTTTTACCTCTCTTTTATATGCTGATGAAAATCCTTTCAAGACAGATCAAAATATAACCTTGGTTGCTCCACCTGAATTTCAAAAAGAGGAAGTTAAATTTAATTCTAGTGCAAGAATTTTAAAAAGCATCACTTTTAATTATATCAATTTAGACGGAAGTGAAGATAAGATCGATTTAGATGTCAATAAAAGTATTGATTGGCACGATACTTATACTATATCAAGATTTAAAAGCCCTGATCCTTCAAAAGTACTTGATGTTTCAGTTACTATACCTGAAAAAAATAGCTCTAAACAAGAATCAAACTCAACAGCCAATGTTGAAATACCTTTGCAGGTTGCAAAGATTTATGATTTTATTTCTTATGCGGTTTATAAAAATAAAATAAAACTTAACACTAGTGATGAAATGATTACAGATTTTTCAGTAGGAAATCCAAGTAAAATCGTTATAGATTTTAGATCTAAAATGATTAGCCCTACAAAAAACATACGCCTTAGCAATTCTATTTTTAAACGCATAGACTTTGGATCTCATAAAGGATATTATCGACTTGTAATATATCTTGATGGAACTTATAATTATAGTATTCAAAAAGATGCAACTGGATATATGATTAATCTGCTTTGATGAGGTTTGTTTTTTTAATATGTTGTGCTTGTTTAGTTTTTGCTAATGAAATTTTACTTCTTAGCAAATTCGATAAGTAAGATTTTAACTCTAAAGATTTTAATGCTTATTTGATGAGCGAAAAACTTGATGGAGTGCGTGGAATTTGGGATGGGAAATATCTAAAAACTCGCCAAAATTACAAAATAAAAACTCCTGACTTTTTTACAAAAAATTTCCCTCCTTTTGCTATTGATGGTGAGCTTTGGATAGCAAGAAATAAATTTGATGAAATTTCAGCTTTAATTCGTAGTGGCGATAGTAATTTGACCTTATGGAAGGAAGTAACTTATAATATTTTTGATGTGCCAAATGCTTGCGAAGAATTTCAAATTTCTACTTGTACTCTTAAAAATCGTTTGGCTGTTTTAGAAGAGTATTTGCAAAAATATCCTAGTGCCTATATAAAAATTATTTCTCAAATTCCAGTTGAAAATCAAAATAATTTAAATCAATTTTACGAAAGCATTATAAAAAATCAAGGTGAAGGTATTGTCATACGCAAAAATTTAAGTCCTTATGAAAAAGGCAGAAGTAAAAATGCTATGAAATTAAAACCCTATGATGATGCAGAGTGTGAGTTAGTAGGATTTCGCAAGGGCAAGGGTAAATTTGAAAATCAAGTAGGTGCCTTACTTTGTAAAATGCCTAATGGACAAATCATTAAAATAGGCAGTGGTTTAAAAGATGAAGATAGAAAAAATCCTCCAAAAATTGGTAGTATTGTGACTTATAAATTTAATGGATTGACCAAAAATTCCTTACCTCGCTTTCCGGTTTTTTTAAGAATAAGAGATGAAAATCCTTGACTTTAAAATTATTTTGTGATAAAATATTTCCTTTTATTTATTCGGGGTGTAGCGCAGTCTGGTTAGCGCACTTGGTTTGGGACCAAGGGGCCGAAGGTTCGAATCCTTTCACCCCGACCATTTTTTATAAATTTATACAAAATGGTGAGTGTAGCTCAGTCGGTTAGAGCATCAGATTGTGGTCCTGAGGGTCGTGGGTTCAATTCCCATCACTCACCCCACTAAGCGCTCGTAGCTCAACTGGATAGAGCGACAGACTTCGGATCTGTAGGTTATGGGTTCGATTCCTATCGGGCGCACCACCAAGATTTTATATGCGTTCATAGCTCAGCTGGATAGAGCAACGGCCTTCTAAGCCGTAGGTCAGAGGTTCGAATCCTCTTGGGCGTACCACTTTAGCGGATGTGGTGAAATTGGCAGACACGCCAGACTTAGGATCTGGTGCAGCAATGCGTGAAGGTTCAAGTCCTTTCATCCGCACCACTTACTTTTATCATTTTCAAACAAGAGTTGATTTCTCATAAATTTTTATTTCATTTTAAAATTTCTTATGATTGTTAGATAAAATGCAAATTTAATTTAGATAAATTTAAAAATTATCTTGCAAAAGATTTGAAAAATAATTAAAATATACAAAATTCAATTCAAGGAGATTAAAATGAAAAAATTAGCTTTAGCAGCTTTAGTTGCTTTAAATGTGTCAGCATTTGCAGATTTGATAGTTATTAATAAAAAAATTTAGTTCCAGTTTCAGCAAGCGAAATGCAAAACAAATATTTCCAAGAGAGTATCAAACCAATTATAGATCAGCCACTTTTTAAAAAGGCAACTTTTTATGAAGCAGATATTGTTGCAAAAGTTGATCCAAAAGAATATAATTCAACTCAAGCTATAATACAAAAAGAATATTTAGATAAAAGCAAATATGTTTATTATAAGACAGTTCTTATATTAACTAGTGATGGTAAAAGAGCTAAGCTCTCTACTCTTTCTTGCGAAATTGCAAGTTTTGATAAGAAGGGGTATTTATGTGGAGGAACAGCTGATCATAATTATTCTATTAAGTAAATATTGCAAATAAAAATCCGCCTTGAGTTTTCACTCTTAGTGGAAATCCACTATTAGAACATACTATGAAAAAACATAGTAAGTATAAAGTATATCTAAATTTTAAGCTTTTTAAGTTAAAAATTTCTAGTTTTTTAAATCGTTTTATCTTTTATATCTTTACCGTAAAGACAAAATCAGCACTCATTAAAAATCTTTTTCTTGATTAAATTTTTGTAAATTCATTTTTAGTGTTAAAAATGTGATGGTATTAACTTTATAAAAGTATTATTATATATTTTTTACTTAGGATAGCAATTATGAAAAAAATAATTTTAACCATTCTTTTTTTACTCACTCTTACGCAAGCTAAGGAAATACAAGTTTATGAAAGTCCTACTTGTGGCTGTTGTGATCTTTGGGCTGATTATATGAAAGCTAAGGGTTATGAGGTTAGTGTTCACAAAACCAATGATTTTCTTAAAATCAAAGAAAAAATGGGTATAAAAGATGAGTATCAAGGTTGCCATACGGGTGTGATCGAAGGCTATGCTATTGAAGGGCATGTTCCTGAAAGTGCTATAGCATGGTTGCTTGAAAACAAACCTAAAGATGTTATAGGAATTTCAGCTCCTGGCATGCCGCAAGGAAGCCCAGGAATGGAACAAGGTTATAGTGAAAAATATCCTGTAATTTTGATGAAAAAAGATGGAAGCTATGAGCTTTATGGATATTTTATAGGAGATAAAAAGCTTTAAAGTAAATTCTTAGCTTTTTACTTTTTTGATTTCTTTTTCAAGTATGCTATAAGGAGTTAAGCCTATGAATTTTTCATCCATTTTTCCTTCTTTGAAAAAACTAAGCACAGGCACTCCATATATTTCCCCAATGGCACTTGAAAGGTATTTAGCTGCTCTTTTTTCATAAAACATTGCTAAATTAGATAAACCTTTTTCATCAGCCCAAGCTTTTGCATCATTTGCATCATTTGCATCACCTAAAACCACAAAGATATTAAAATCATAATTTTTAGCCAAATTCTGTAAAATAGGAATTTGTTCTTTACAAACTCCACAATCTTTTGTGAAAAATATTAAGGCAAAATTTTGTGCTTTATCATTTAGTTTTAGGCTTTTTTCAAAACCATTGTAGGCAAAATTATAGGTTTTATCACTATTTAAAGCTTTAAAATTTTCTCCACTATCACAAGCTACAAAAAATAAAGCTATGATTAAAGCAAAGAAATAAGCTTGGATTCGAAAAATTCCCATGGTTTTTCTCCTAAAATTCTATCTTTTATCATCCCATCTTTAATGATGATGGTAGTAGGGGTTGCAAACACAGCGTAACGATCATTGGTAATTTTAAGATCGTCTTTTAAAACTTTTACATTTTTAAAGTCAAATTGTTCGGCTAAAACCTTAACCACATTGGCATTATCGATGGAATTTATAGCATAAACACTGATTTTATTGGGGTGATTTTGTATGAATTCATCTAAAGAAGGGAGTTCTTTTAAGCAAGAAGGGCAACCATTTTGAAAAAAGACTAAGACTTTTAAACTTGTATTATCATCAGCAAGTTTTACAGCTTTTCCTAAGGTATCTTTAGCTGAAATTTCAGCGCTTTTTTCTCCAACTTTTCCAGTATCTTTTGAATTTTCAAAAGAACAAGCATTGAGCAAGAACAAAATGCTTAAGATTAAAAGGCTTTTTTTCATTTTAACACCCCATGTTGTAAGATAAGGGTTCGATCTGCGAATTTGGCTAAATCAGGATTGTGTGTGATTAAAACTATGGTTTTGCCTTCATTTTTTAATTTTTGCAAGGTTTGAAGAACGATTTGTTCATTGGCTTCATCTAAATTTCCTGTGGGTTCATCTGCGAGTAAAAGCTCTGGGTTGTTGATCAAAGCTCTTGCTATACAAACTCTTTGTTGTTCCCCGCCACTTAATTGGCTAGGTAAATGAGTGAGTCTATGTGAAAGTCCTACTTTTTCAAGAACCATTTTGGCATCTTCTTCATCTACGCTTGAGTGATAATACTGAGAAAGCATAACATTTTCTAAAGCGTTAAGATAGGGGATAAGATGAAATTGTTGAAAGACAAGTCCTATTTTTTCACGACGCAAGGTGATTTTTTGCTCCTCATCCATTTGCTCTAGGTTTTCATTGTCTAAGATATACTCTCCAGAGCTTGGAGCATCCATGAGTGATAGTATGTTTAAAAGCGTTGATTTTCCACTTCCTGATGGACCCATGATGGCAAGCCATTCTCCTTCATAGACGCTTAAGTTGATATTGTTTAAGGCTTTAACTTTGCCAAATTCTTTATTTAAGTTGTTTATTTTAATAAGTTCTTTTTTCATCATTCACCTTTCAAATTTTCACACACATTGATTTTTAATGCTCTTTTTATAGGAAAAAATGCAGCCAAAAAGGCAAAAATCAAAGAAATGATTAAGGCTATAAAAACAGCTATAAATCTAAAATCAATACTAGAATTAAAAATCAAATAACCAAAGACATTGGCTAAAAATATCCCACAAAAAGCTCCGATTAAACTAGCAAAAAAACTTACTATAAAGCATTCACTAGCAAAAAGTTTAAAAATTTCACTTTTTTTCGCACCCAAGGCTAAACGCAGTGCGATTTCTTTTTTGCGAGAAAATATAATAGAGCTTAAGGTTGTATTAACGCTAGTAGTGACTATGATCAATACTACAAGTATGATTAAAAACATTAAAGCTTTGATTTTTCCAAGTACTAAACCTTCACTTAAGGATACTGAAGATATAGGTTTTGCATCGATGAATTCATTGTTGATTGCTTGTGTTTTGGCTTTAACTTCATCAAAATTTCCATAAACTACAGCATTAGCATAGTTAATACCGGCTCTATCGCTTAAATTTTGCACCACGCTTAAAGGGGCTAAAACAATGCTATCAAATTCATCATTGCTTGAAAGTATGCCTTTTATGGTAAGTTTTATGCTTTTTCCATTGTTTGGATTGTAAATTTGAAGTTCATTACCTGTTTTTAGGCCTAGTTGCTTGGCTAAATTAACTCCTAAAAAGGCTGAATTTTCATCAAAATCATTTAGAGAAAAGCTTCCTTCTTTAACTTCTAAAAAAGGTTTAGTGATTTTTAAAGCCCTAAAATCAGTGCCTAAAACTACTCCGCTTGTACTGCCTAAATTTAAAAAATCATACAAAAAAGGAGTTAAAGCCCTAGCCTTTAAATTTTCTTTTATTTTTTCATACTCAGCATTGGAGATAAAATTTTCATCCCGCTTAGGACTTATCATTACATTTGCTCCATAAGCTTTTAATTCTTTAGAAAGTTTGGTGTCAATATCAAAATAAATATTTAAAAAAGCTGAGCAAGTAAGTGCTCCTATAAAAACACTTAAAACTATAATAAAAAGTCTTTGATAAGAAAAGCTAATGCTTTTAAAAAGTTCATTAAGGAAAAACTTATCTACCATAAAACACTCCTGCAGCTGAAAGTTGTGTGATATTTTTTATAGGAAGCAAGCAACCTAGTAAGGCAATAAGTCCTGCAAAAATAAAGCTTAAAGGTAAAGCTATAAAGGCTATATCAATAAAATATCCAAAAATACTAAGGCTGATGATTTGAGAAAGTGCTGTGCCAAAAATAAATCCAAATAAAGCAGCAAATAAAGCTACGATTAAATTTTCACCAGCAAAGATGAGATAAATTTGAAAAGTATTAGCACCAAGTACTTTTAAAAGTCCTATTTCTTTTTTTCTACGATGAATTTCAGAACTCATTAGACTTGAAATCGCAATACTTGCAACAATAAGACAAATAATGCAAGTAATGCCCATTAAGGATTGGATCTTTTTAACCACCAAGCTTTGAGCATCGCTTATAGCATTTAGAGCTTTTGCATCAGCACCTGGTAAGCCATCGCTAATTTGACTAGCGATTGAGCCTACATAGGCTGAGCAATACCATTTGTCATATTCTAACTGATCTAATTTTTCTTCGCCCATGCGACGCACTTTTTCAGAAAGGGCTGATTCAGGTATGGTAAAAGCTCTTACTTCTGCACTTGAGTAAAATCCTTGTTTGTTGAGTAAATCTTGAGCTAAATTTAAAGGAGCGATGATTTTATTTGACATTTTAGGATTGGCATGAAGCAAAATACCTACGATTTTTGCTTCTTTGCTTTGATTGTTTTCTCCTATGAGTTTGATAGTATCTCCTAATTTTAATTTATTGTTTTTAGCAAAGTCTTCGCCTAGCATGATTTCATTGCTATCATCTTTTGCCCATTCTCTTTGGACTGCTAAATAAGGATAAAGACTTTTTATACCTGTGATAAAATCATCATCATCTTTAATTTTTATGGCTTTTTGAAAATAAGTGCCATAAATAAGTGCTTTTTGCTGGGAGTTTTCAATTGTGATTTTACCTTCTAAAAAAGGAGCAAGTGCGGTGATGTTGTTACGCCAATAAATGTCTTTAATCATATATAAATTTTTTTCTTCTAGGTAGTTTTTGTTTTTTAAGGGTTTATAAAGTTCATTACCTATTTCTATACTAAGACTTGAGCCTTTGGGTAAAACAAGGATATTAGAGCCATAACTTTTGAGTTGTTTAGTTACTTCATCGCCTATACTTAGGGTAATATTTAGCATAGTAGAGAGCAAAAGCGTGGCTAAAAAACAAGTAAGAAAGGCTAAAAATTTTTGAATTTTGTTTTTAAATATAGAGTTAAAAATCATTTTAGCCAACATCGTTTCTCCTTTGGATTAAAAATTGGGCTTCGTTTTCTTCTACATGTTTTGTAGGATCTTTTTTAAATTCTTCATAGTTGTTTTGATTTGAAAAATAATAAGTAATCCCTTTATAGCTATAAGAAAAAGGAGCTTGGGTGTTTATAACCTTTGTTTTTGATACAGGATCTTGCACTTCGATTTCTTTGATTTGACTAAAATAATTAGATCCTGCTATTACATCTTTAACATCTATGGTGATTTTTTTACCATCGTATTCGTATTTGAGTGGGATAGGATTGCAACCTCCGCTTTTGCCTACACTAGGCAAGAAAATACGCACATTGCAAGAAATGCAAATAAGTTGTCCATCTTTTTTGATATAGCCCATATCTCCACAAATCATACAAGCATCAAAAACAGCTACAGGAGAATCCCTATCTTCTCTTTTATTGATAAGAAAAAACCTTATCACTTTGCCTTCAGCACTGATATAAGCAAAGCGGTGGAGTTTGTTGTCTCTTAAAAGAGCTATATCAAAGATAAATTTGCCATTCTTATCGGGTAAAATTTCTTTAGGCTCATCTATGGTTAAAGGCTTAGAGCTTACCATAAAAAAGTATAAAATAATGCAAAAACTTATAACACAGGAGATAAAAACACTGGAAAAATAACGATTAATAAGACTTGTTTTAGCTTCGTTTTTGCGATAATTTATATCTAAAATTTGTTTTTTGCTTATATTTTTTTTGCGAATTTTTAGGCTTAAGAATGCTAAAAAAGTGATGAAAATTAAATAAACATAAATTCCAAAAACACCAAAATAATTACTTTTTCCTACAAAACTCACCAAAAAAGCATGAGTTTCTATGATGGAATTTCGCATTAAAGTAAGCAAGATATTGGCTAGAGCTTTATCGCTTTCTATAAGGATAAGCAGTAAAAACAGCATAAAGCTTGTTTTTTGATTAAAATTTTTTTGCCATTTTAAAAAGAAGAAAATCAAAATACAAACAAGCAAGGCTAAAGCAATAAAACCTAAAGAACTTATACCTTCGCTATCGATTAAAGAGCTAGTAAAAATAGGGAAATCTTGACTTAAAAAATAATAATGCAAAGCGGTGCAAAAACTTAAAATTCCCAATAAAATAAAATTTAAAATTTCAATTTTTTTCCAAAAATAAAATATAAAGCTTACTAGCAATAAACCTATAAAAACAAAATCAAAATTAAAGATTAAATTTTCGGTTTTTAAAAATTGTGCTGCGATAAAAAAAGCAAAATATCCAAATAAAAAGCCCAAAAAAACTACTAAAAAACTTTTAAAAATATATTTTTTATCAGAAGCGATAAAGGCCATTAAAATACTTAGTGGTAAAACACTGATAAGAAAATGCACAAAATATATACTCATAATTTACTCTTTAAACATTGTTATTTTAATTTTTCAAATAAAAATAAAAATATTTAAACACTCGGAAAATCCGAGTGTAAAATCATTTTGGCGTACCTGTGTATTTGAATTTATAATCTACTTTAAAAGGTTCAAACCACTTACCCACGCCTGTTTCTTCATCAACATGGCGTCCAAAACCTTGTTTTTCTGGATTTGAGATATAAAAAGTAAGTTCATAATTTCCTACGCCAAAGCCACCTTTTTTATCTTTTTCCATAGCAATATTTGCACCATAGTGAGGACCATCATCAGCCACCATAGGCATCAAAGTTCCGCGTTTAATTGCACCTGTGTCGGTATTTTTAAGTTCATAAGCTATAGTTAAATAAGGCATCCAAAAACCTTCTGGAAAACCATTTGGATTGTTTTTAAGTGCGTGAATGTCAGCTTCTAGATGAATATCTGCTAAAGACGCAGCTAGATCAATACCTCTTGGCTCCATTTCAATAGGTTGTAAATAAACAGCGGCTATTTCCATACCATTAAGTTCTTTTGGATCGCCGATTGGCACTTCGCCTGCAAATAAATTTGTACTAATAACCGCAGCTGCAGCAACTACTGATAAAACTTTTTTTATCATGATTTTACTCCTTTTTTTGAAATTTGTTTTGTTATCAAAATGCCAATAATTAACATTGTCAAAACTATAAATTGAGGGATTAAAGTTTCATAGTAAGGATAAACTCCAAGCCATAAAATCGGTTCAAAATTCATAGGTATAAGACTAGGAATAATGACTTTTCCTTCTATGAGTTCAGCTATGCCTTTGCCTGTAAAAACAAAAACCATGTAAAAAATAATGTAAGAAGTGATATAGAAAAATTGTTTTACAGGTATGCGAATGGCTCCTGCTTTTAAAAGAAAATATAAAACAATAAGTATTAAAATTCCAAGTCCAAGCCCGCCAAAAACAGCACCAAAATCAGTGCTTGTTTTAGCATCAAAAAGCAAGGCTTGATAAAAAAGCACAGTTTCTGCACCTTCTCTATAAACAGCTAAAAATACGGTGATCCAAAGGGTTTTTGCACTATTGTTTGATATAGCATCTATAGCACCTTGTTTGATAAAGCTTGTCCATTTTTTATTTTGTGCGTTTGAAAGTAGCCAAAAGCCCACATAAAAGAGTAGTAATACGGCTATAAGCATGGTAATACCCTCTATAAGCTCTCTACTTTGTCCTGCATTTTCTTTGAATAGCCAAGAAACTCCAAAAGCGGTAACAAAACTTAAAATCACTCCTGTAAAAAGAGCACTATAGGCGATATTTAAACGATTTTTGTTGCCACTTTGTACAAGATAAGAAACAATGGCTACAACGATAATCAAAGCTTCCAAGCCTTCACGTAAAATAATACTTAAAGCCCATATAAACAGCGAATAAGGAGTAGAATCTTGAATTTTATCCACACTGCTTGCTATGAGTTGTTCTAAGTCATTAAAAGTAGCTTCAAGCTCTTTTTTATCTGCACTTGCTTTAATCAGTGCCACACCTTTGGAAAATAAACTTTCTATTTTAAGTTTTAAGCCGCTATCTACAGCACCGATTTTATTTTCCATACCGCTTGCTTCAAAAATATCTAGATAAATTCCTTGTAAATCATCTACTATAGAAGCACTAAAGCCATCATAATTTTTTAAAATTCCATCTAAAGCAAGTTTGATATCATTAGAAACTTTGGCATAATCTTTGCCTTTTGTTTCATCATTAAAGCCTGAAATTTGCAAACTTGAAAGTTCTGAATTTGGAATTTGTAAGAAAACATCAAAAATTTGTTCTTCTATATTATCTAAGCCATCTCTTAAGCCTTTTTCATCTATTTTTGCATCGTTGATTTGGCGTATAAGGGTGCGTATGGCTTGTTGAATTTTTTGATCGTTTCCTGCTTTGGTAAATTTATTTACTAAAATTTCTACTTTGGTATTGCGATAATCACTAAATAAGGCATCATTTAAAAAATCTTTACTAGCTTGGTAGTTTTTTTCTTTAAAAGCATTAGCAGCCTGTGAAAATTTGGTAGAGATATTATCTAGTATAAATTGCAATCTTGTGTCCATTGCAGCAGCAGCTTGTAAATCAGCACTTGCATTATCATCTGTAAGTTTGCTTGTGTCGTCGTTTGCAGGTATAGGAGCTTGGGTGGTTAAAGAACTTTGTGCTAAATCTTTTTTATCCACGCCCATCATTTGCGCGATTAAAGCTTCTGCATCAGCTTCGCGTTTGGCATTGGCTTCTAGGCTTGATTTTTCAGCTTTGGCCTTATCGTAGTTTGTATCGCTTGCTTCTGCTTTTAAACGATATCCATTTTGTAAGATTGGGGCTACTTCATCAAGATCATAATAAAGACTATCAATTAAAGCATTAATTTGTGTCAAAGGAGCTTCATCTTTATACATACGACGCAAATTTACAAATTTACGCTCCATGGTGATGGCTTTTCTTCCTATGTTTCTTCCTATGGGGCCTTCCATATTTTCAAAATGTTGAAAATACGCATCTTCGCTAAGCTTTTTAGCACCTAGATTATCACCCTTTTTGTAAGTTTCTATGCTTTGTTTTAGCATATCTTTGATAAGATTTGCTTCATTAATATAATCATCTACCCTAGCAAAAGCTGAGCTTGATAAAAAAATACTTATAATTAAAAATATAATTTTAAAAATTTTCATTATCATTATCCTTGATTTTTGATAAAAATAATATTTATTATCAAAATAAATAATGGCTAGTATAATACTAAAAATCTTAAATAGAACTAAAAAATAAGCTTTTATGTTGATAATATTTTTTTATTAAATTATAAAATGTATTTTAATAAATATTTAAATATATTTTATTTTTGTGATTTAATATGGGTTGTTTTTAAGTATCGCAAGGCTTTCTTCTAAGCTATGGACTTTGGGATATTGTTTTTGTGTTTTTTAATTTTTCCTTTTTTCGATGTTTTAAAAGCTTAATAAAAATCAAAAAATCATTTATTGCGTATTCTTTAAGGAGGTATAGCTATAGTATATTTTAGACTAAGCAGATATCCAAAAGTTTATCTTTTTTATTGATATCTATGTTTGTAGAATCGCTATTGTCTTTATTTGCTTCTTTCTCAGCTTTAGCTTCTACTTTTTCTTTTTTTCTTGAAATTTTAAAGAAAAGTTTATAGTTTGCCTATTTACTTCACTTTTGCCAAAATTTGTGGTATCTATAACGCCACAAGGTGTCATCAGTATCATTTCATTGACCTCTTAGTTTACAATGTTTACTAAACTTAAGATATTTTTTTATTTTTTTCTTTAAGTTGTAATTTTTAGATTATATTATAAATCGTATAAATAAGATAAAACTTAAATTTATTGAAATAAATTTTTATCCATTTAATTCGCTTTTAAAAGCATCAATCATTTATATTTTGCTTATTGTTTTATAGTGTAAAAATTTTTAAAATAGGATTTTATCTTAAAAAATTTATGATTTTTAATTTCAGATATTGGTTCCCTTGAAAAATTTTAAAAAGTTTGGTAAAAAATATTAAGTTTTAAAAATATCATCCGATTTAAATAAAGTCTTAAGACTCAATCTAAAAGGAGGATGTATGGTTTCAGATGTTTCTATGGGTAATGCTAATTTAATGACTACTGTTAATACTTCAGTTTTGAAAAAATCTATGGACACAAACGAGGCATTGATGAATGAACTCATCGAAGGTATGGAAGGTGTCTCTCAAGCCTCCGCTCCACAAGCTTCTAGCTCTAGTGGTTTGGATATTTACGCTTAAATATCTTAAGAACAAGCTTAAGAACTTTTTGGTATCTTGGGCTTGTTTTTTTAAATAATTATTTCTTTAGTATTTTTTCGTTATAATTTTACCATTTTATTTATCGTATTAAATTTTTACAAATATTTACTTAGGAGCAAGGATGCAAATGATAAAGAAGATGGTTTTAAGTGAAACTTTCCCTGGTATTTTGCTTATATTTTTTACATTTTTAGCTTTATTATGTAAAAATTCTTCTTTAAGTGTTATTTATACAGATTTTTTTCATGCTAATTTTACAGTAGGATTTGATCATTTTCAAATTTCAAAGTCGTTGGATTTATGGATAAATGATGGTTTGATAGCTATATTTTTTCTATGTATAGGGCTTGAGTTAAAATATGAAATTTTACGTGGGCAACTTAAAAATATAAGAGCTGTATCTTTACCTATATTTGGAGCTTTAGGGGGTATGATTACTCCGGCTTTAATTTTTATTGCTATTAATTATGCTCATGATTTTGCTATGAAAGGTTGGGCAATACCTACAGCAACTGATATAGCTTTTGCAGTGGGTATTTTAATGCTTTTGGGAAATAAAATTCCTACAAGTTTAAAACTTTTTTTACTCTCTTTAGCTATTTTTGATGATTTGGGTGCTATTGTTATTATTGCTTTGTTTTATACAGATCAGCTTTCAGCTTTAGCAATTATTATTTGTTTGTTTTGTATATTTGCTCTGCTTTTGTTAAATTATTATCACATCACCCATCTTTCTTTGTACGTGTTGGTAGGTGTTGTGTTGTGGATAGCTATGCTTAAAAGTGGAGTGCATGCAACTTTGGCTGGTGTGATCATTTCTTTGTTTATACCTCTTGATACAAAAAATAAAAAACCTTATTTACATGAAGTTCTTAAGGATTTAAATCCTTGGGTAGTTTATTTTATTTTACCTTTATTTGCTTTTGCTAATGCTGGGATTGATATTAGAGATATGCATCTTGGTTCAGTATTTTCGCCTGTAAGTCTTGGGATTATTTTAGGACTATTTTTAGGAAAACAATTAGGTGTTTTCACTTTTTGTTTTATTGCTATCAAACTTAAACTTGCAAAATTACCTGAAAATATTAAATATGGAAAATTTTATGGTATATGTATTTTAACAGGCATCGGTTTTACGATGAGCTTGTTTATTGATGGTTTGGCTTATAAAAATAGTGATATTTTTGAATATGCGGATAAACTTGCTATTTTAGTAGCTAGTTTTTTAAGTGCCATTGTTGGTTTTATTTATCTTAAGATTGTTAAATGAATAATATAGTACATAAATTAAAAACTTTAGTTTTAAATGAGGCTTTTGGCGGCGTTTTACTTATAGTTTGTACTTTGCTTGCTTTGCTTGTGCAAAATGGATCTTTTAGCGAACATTATCGAGAATTTCTAAATTTAAAAGTCGGATTTAGTGTAGGTGAATTTGAGCTTAATAAGCCTTTTTTACTTTGGATAAATGATGGGCTTATATCTATATTTTTCTTTGCTATAGGGCTTGAGCTTAAGAAGGAATTTTTGCACGGGGATTTTAAAAATCCTAAAAATATTGTTTTACCTTTTATGGCTGCTTTAGGGGGTATACTTATACCTGCGATGTTGTTTGCTTTGGTAAATATAGGAGATGCTTATACTTTAAAAGGTTGGGCTATACCTACAGCCACAGATACAGCGTTTGCCTTAGCGATTTTAATGATGTGTGGCAAGCACATTCCATCAAGTTTAAAAATTTTCTTACTTTCTTTGGCTATTTTTGATGATGTGGGTGCTATTTTAATTATAGCTATTTTTTATACGACAAAATTATCAATAGTTGCTTTTGTCGTTGCAGGACTTGCTATTTTGGCAATGCTTATTTTAAATCTTTTAGGGATAACAAGAAAGTCTTTTTATTTTATTTGCTCAGTTATTCTTTGGATTAGTGTTTTAAAAAGTGGAGTACATGCAACTTTAGCTGGAATTGTAACAGCATTTTTTATACCGATGCAAACTAAAAATGGAGAAGCATTTTTAGAAGAAATTTATGAAAGCTTAAAATTTTGGATTGCTTTTATTATTTTACCTTTATTTGCTTTTGCTAACGCTGGAGTAAATTTATCCAATATCGATATAGGAGCAATTTTTTCAGGTGTAAGTATAGGTATTTTCTTAGGGCTTTTTGTGGGTAAACAAGTGGGTGTATTTTTATTTTCTTATTTGGCAATCCGCTTTAAATTTGCAGCTTTGCCCCAAGGTTCAAATTTGAAACAACTTTATGGGGTTTGCATACTTACAGGAATTGGTTTTACAATGAGTTTGTTTATTGATGGATTGGCGTATGAAGTTAGTGATATTTTTAATTATGCAGATAACTTAGCTATTCTTATAGCCTCATTTTGTTCTGGGATTTGGGGTTTTATTTATCTTAAATTCTTTACTACTCGATCTTAAGGGGATTGATGAGGCATATTTTTTTTATTATTACGATTATATTTTTTATAAGTGGATGTAGTTTTTATCAGAATCTAAACTATCGTCCTAGTTACAACACAAATAAAGAAGCAAGGCTCAAGGTTATTGCAAATGAATGGAAAAAAACCCCTTATGTTTTAGGTGGAACTAGTAAAAAAGGTGCTGATTGTTCAGGATTTACACAGAGCGCATTAGCTCAGCTTAATATACGCATACCTCGCACTACAAAAACTCAATTAGGTTCTGGAAGAAAAGTTTCTAAATCAAAATTGCAAACAGGAGATTTGGTATTTTTTAAGACAGGTAGAGGGCCAAATGGTATGCATGTTGGTATTTATATGAGCAAGGGAAAATTTATACATTTATCTACTAAAGGTGGAGTAAAAGAAGTCGAGCTAAATAGTTCTTATTGGAAGGCTCGTTATATAGGAGCAAGAAGGTATTAAAGTGAAAATAGGTGTATTTGATAGCGGGGTAGGGGGGCTTAGCGTTTTAAAATCTCTTTATGAAGCTAGACTTTTTGATGAAATTATCTATTATGGAGATACCGCAAGAGTTCCTTATGGAGTAAAAGATAAAGATACTATTATAAAGTTCTGTCTTGAAGCATTGGAATTTTTTGAACAATTTCAAATTGATATGCTTATCATTGCATGTAATACTGCTAGTGCTTATGCTTTAGATGCTTTAAGGACAAAAGCACATTTTCCAGTATATGGTGTAATTGATGCAGGGGTTGAAGCAACGATAAAAGCTTTGCATGATAAAAATAAAGAAATTTTAGTCATTGCAACAAAAGCAACCATTAAATCAGAAGAATACCAAAAGCGTTTATTATCCCAAGGATATACAAATATAAATGCTTTAGCTACAGGGCTTTTTGTGCCTATGGTTGAAGAAGGTATTTTTGAAGGAGATTTTTTGCAAAGTGCTATGGAGTATTATTTTAAAAATATCACAACTCCAGATGCTTTGATACTCGCTTGCACTCATTTCCCTTTACTAGGTCGTTCTTTAAGTAAGTATTTTGGTGATAAAACAAAATTAATTCATTCAGGAGATGCTATAGTTGAATTTCTTAAAGAAAGAGAAAATATAGATTTGAAAAATCATAAAGCAAAATTACATTTTTATGCTTCAAGCGATGTTGAATCTTTAAAAAATACTGCTAAAATTTGGCTAAATTTATAAGGAAATAAAATGATAGAATTGAAAAAACCAGATGAAATAGAAAAATTAAGAATAGCAAATCAAATTGTAGCAAAAACTTTAAATTTTTTAGAGAATGAAATTAAAATAGGAATGAGCTTAAAACAAATCGATAAAATGGCAGAAGATTATATTTTAAGCCTTGGTGCCAAGCCATCATTTAAGGGACTTTATGGTTTTCCAGGTGCCATTTGCACATCTTTAAATCAAGTTTGTATCCATGGAATTCCAGATGATAAAATTATCAAAGAGGGTGATATTTTAGGTCTTGATGTGGGAAGTTTGATTGATGGGTATTATGGGGATGCAGCAAGAACTATTGCTATAGGAGAAGTTTCACCCGCTGATAAAGCTTTAATCTCTTGTGCTAAAGACGCGTTATATCATGCTATAGATATTATTCGTGATGGAATGCGTTTTAAGGAACTTTCAGCTGCTTTAGGCGAATTTATCCATGCAAGAGGTTTTGTCCCGCTTCGTGGATATTGCGGGCATGGTATAGGACGAAAGCCCCATGGAGAGCCTGAAATTTTAAACTATTTAGAAAAAGGTGCGAGTGCAAAAAGTGGCCCTAAAATTAAAAATGGAATGGTGTTTTGCATAGAGCCTATGATATGCCAAAAAGATGGAACACCAAAGCATTATAATGGAAAATGGGATGCTGGAAGTATTGATGGGCTTAATGCGGCTCATTATGAACATTGTGTTGCCGTGATTAATGGGCGTGCTGAAATTCTTTCTATGATATGATATTAAATTATAAAAATAATATTTTTTTCTTAAAATTCTAAAAATTTAAAATTTTTTAAATAATATTGTAGTAATATTCTTTAATAATTTAAGTTACTAAATGATATTTTTATAGCAGATTAAGTGTTTTTAGAATAAAATGTCACATCGTATTAAACTAAAACATAAATATGGTTTAGATAATTTAATAAAAATTGTTAAATTATCTAAATATTTATTTTAGTTTAAAGAGATCTTTTAAGATCTCGTTTGGGTTAGGCTATTTCCCTCCCCCTTTTTATTCGTAGCCTAACTCTCTTTTAGAGTTTGGAAAATCTCTTTAAGCTAAAATATATTATATTTGCTTAAAGAGAACAAACGATTACTATTCTTATTTAAATAAATTTTTAAAATCCATTGTAGAGTTATAAATTCCAGCATTATCCATAGTTTCGCCCATGGTAATTGCGGTTGCTAATTCTGATAGAATGATTTTTATTTCATCTCTTTTATCTTGTATATAGGCCAATACACCTCCGTAATTACTTGTTTGAAGAATTAAAAGTGGATTAGCAATTTCAAATTCAAAAAGTTTTTTACCAACATAAACATTGAAAATATTTCCAAAAAGAGCTGTTCCCATGAAAGAGCAGTTTTGTATAAGTTGTGACGCTGTGGCATCAAGAGTTCTTTTTTGCATATCATCTGAATTTTCATCTATTCTTTCTAGAATGCTTTTTTCTATTTTTTTTAAAGACATATCAAGCACTTGAAGTGCTCCTATAAAATCATTTGCATCATTGATTTGAGAGCAAATTTGATTTGCTTTAAATTCATTCACGCCTTGAATTTCACCTAAGTGTTTTTTAAATATATCTAAATCACTTTTCATTGTTTACCTTTCAAAAATATTGCTAAATATTTAAAAAGCAAAAAGTGTTCCTAAATTAGGATAAGTTAGAATTTACCCAAAAAACAATCTCATTGCCAATTTTATTCAAGGCTTTTTGAAAAGCATTATAGGTAGAGCGGATATCTTTTTTTTCTATTTTTTCTTTAGTATTGAAAATTTTATGAGCTATTATTTGATTGTTTTCAAGATTTATGAAATTTACACTTACAGAAATTTGAGCGTAGTTTTCATTGTTATTAAGAATTTGCTCAAAAGAGTTAATCCTGCTTTCAAGAGCATAATCCGCACTTAAAGAGCTTGTTGAAGAAAGCAAGGTTGTAAAAATATTGCTTTGTTCAAATTTTGACAAAATTAAAAAAGAATAAAGATTGCTTGGTAAATCTCCCCAGAAATAATGTGCGTATTTGTTGCTAAAACCATTATCTATATAAATAATAGCCCGCGAGTTTAAATACAAAGGTGCATTTGCATTGCGAATTTTAAGAATTTTACCAGTTTTTTTAAAAAAAATATTTGAGTCTATTCCTTCATCTTTTAATATGATATTTTCATTTTTGTTGATGGTTTCGTGTCTTAAAGAGCATCCGCATAATATAAAAATAAAAGTCAAAATATAGAATAATTGCTTTAGCATTATTTTTCTCCTGGTCCTAGTTTAGGTTTGGTTTCTTTAAAAATCAAATCAGCAGGGCTGTTTTGTAAATTTTCTATTAGAATATTGCTTTCAATTAAAACTCGTTTAAAAAGCTCTAAATTTTGCATCAAAGATGCTTTAATATCATCATAAGTGTTTAATTTTTCATCAGCTTTTTTTATGAAATTTTTTAAAATCATCGTACTTTCTTTTATGTCTTTAAGACTGGAGTTGAAATTTTGCGCACTAAGGCTTATATTATCAGCCATTTTTCCTATTTTTAAACTTGCGTTTGAAAGATTAAGGCTTAAATTTTTAGAATTAGCGTTTAAATTTGCACTTAATTCTGCTAGATTTTGCAAAAGGATTTCTAGATTTTTAAGATTTTTTTCGCTTAAAAGTTCTTTTGATTTATCATCGGCCGTTTTAACTAAAGAAAAAATATGTTCACTTTGTCTATCTATAGTTGCTAAAAAACTTTCTTTAAAAGGAATGACTGGAAGTTTTCCCTGTATAGATACTAAATCTTTGCTATTTTTACTTCCGCCTTGAAGTTGGACAAATTTAAGTCCTGTGATACCTTGAAGTTGCAAAGTAGCAAAAGTATCTTCTTTTATAGGGGTGTTATTTTTGACCTTGATGCGTATGTTAACGCCGAGTTCATCTTGATTGTAAATGCTGATTTCTTCTACGCTACCTACTTCCACGCCCAAAAGCCTTACGGGTGCTTTTATGCCAAGTCCTGCAACGGATTCTTGTGTGTGAATTTCATAATACTTAAAACTTTCTTCTTTAGAGTATCCACCAAGCCAAAGTATGAAACCAAGGCTTGCAAAAAATACTCCAAAAACAAAAAGTCCTACAAAAAAATAATTTGCTCTATTTTCCACTTTTACTCCATAAATCTTTTAAAAAGTCGTTCATTTTGCAAGCGTAATTCTTCATAAGTGCCGCAAAATCCAACTTTTTTATTTTCTAAAATGATAAAACGATCGAGTAAATTTTTCATACTTTCTTTATCATGTGTAACCAAAATGATATTTAGATCAAAACTTTTTTTTAACTCTAAAACCAAATCGTCAAATTCACGACTACTATGAGGGTCAAGTCCTGAAGTAGGTTCATCTAAAAAAAGCAATTTACTATCAAGTGCTAAAGCTCTAGCAATTGCCACTCTTTTTTGCATACCGCCACTAAGTTCGCTTGGAAATTGTTTTAAAACACTTTCGTTTAAGCCTACCATTTTTAGCTTCATTAAAACCAGTTCTTGTATGCTATTTTCATCTAAATGAGTGTATTCTTTTAAAGGAATGGCGATATTTTCATAAACATTAAAAAAGCTAAAAAGTGCAGCAAACTGAAAAACCACACCCCATTTTTTACGCAAAGCAAGTGCATCTTTTTCGTTGATATTTTTAAGTTTATAGCCTAAAATTTCATATTCTCCACCATCAAAATGTTCAAGCATAAGCATTTGTTTTAAAAGGACGGATTTTCCACTTCCACTACCTCCTAAAATACCAAAAATTTCGTTTTTTTTGATTTCAAAACTTACGCCATCATGGACAATTTTTTCTCCAAATTTTGTAATGATATTTTGCGCTTTAATAACCATTTAAATTCCTGCAGAAGTTAAAACAACAGAGAATAAAGCATCAAAAGCTATCACCCAAAAAATAGCATTTACAACGCTTTTTGTTGTATAAATTCCTATGCTTTGTGTAGTGTTTTTTACCTCAAAACCACGAAAACAAGCAATAAGTCCTATCAAAAATCCAAAAATAGGTGCTTTTGCAAGTCCTATAAAGATATGTTTTATATCTACAGCCTCTCTAAAACGTCTTAAAAATTCGGCAAAAGAAATATCAAGATTTAATTTTGCAACCATCATTCCACCTATAATACTGATCGCATCGCTAATGGCAACGATTAAAGGCATAGCCACTATCAAAGCCATGACACGTGGAATAATAATAAATTCAAAAGAACGAAAACCCATAGTATTCATAGCTGCAATTTCATCAGTAATTTTCATCACTCCAATTTGTGCGGTATAAGAACTTGCACTTCTTCCTGCGATCACTATGGCAGCGATTAAAGGTGCAAGTTCTCTAGTGGCTGAAATTCCCATCAAATCCACTATGAAAATATTGGCTCCAAATTGTGCGAGTTGATAAGCAGCCTGATAGGCTAAAACCACTCCTACTAAAAGAGCGGTTAAAATAACTATAGGTAAGGCTTTAAAAGCAGAATTTTCTATATGATATAAAAAAGCAATAAAGCGAAAATTTTTAGGATTTTTAAGGCATAAAAAAAGACTTGTGAAAAAAGCTCCTGTGAAATTGATGAATTTTCTTAAAATTTTTAAAAGTTCTAAACTTAATTTTCCAAGATCGATAAAGTATTCACTGAAATTTTTATGTGATTTTTTTGTTTTGCTTAGTCTTTGGTAGTTTTTTTCACAAAGTTCAAAAAGGGTTTGAAAGCGTGAATTTAAGCCTTCTTTGGTGATTTTAATATTTTTATCTTTAAGGTCGTTTTCCAAAGCAAGGAAAAATCTCACTCCAGCGGTATCGATTGCTTTTAGATCTTTAAAATCAAAAATCACTTCCTTGCTTTGGATCAAAGCTAAAAAATCTTTTATTTTTAACTTATAAATGCTTGTTTTATCCCAAATTCCAAAGATAAAAAGAGTGTTATTTTGAAATTTGAAATTTGTATTCATTTTATTTGCTAAGGATAAAATTTACAAGCTTTGAAACGCTAAATCCAAAGTGTTCAAACACATCTTTGTCTTTGCCACTTTCTCCAAAACTTTCTATGCCATACACTTTATGGCAAAATTTATAAAGTTCATTAGAATGCGCTGCTTCAACACCTATAACTTCACCTTTTAACAATCTTTCTTGATAAGCTTTATCTTGTTTTTCAAAAAGTTCAAAACAAGGCATGGAAACAACATTACAAGCAAAACCTTGTTTTTCAAGTTCGTTTGCACTTTCTAAACAAAGCCAAACTTCACTTCCACTTGCTAAAAGTGTAAATTTAGCCTCTTTGCTTTCTTTGAGTAAATACGCTCCATTTTTTACATCTCCAAAAACAGGTTCATTTAGAGCTTTGAGTTTTTGGCGTGAAAGCACAAAAGCACTCGGAATATCAGCATTTAGGGCTATTTGCCAAGCTTTGACATTTTCCACCCCATCAGCAGGTCTAAAGGTTAAAAAATTTGGCATAGCTCTAAAAGTGCTAAGTTGTTCTATAGGTTGGTGTGTTGGTCCATCTTCGCCCACGCCTATGCTATCGTGTGTGAAAATGAAAAAATGTTTGATTTTCATTAGAGCTGCTATTCTTGCGGCAGGTTTTAAGTACTCGCTAAAGATGAAAAAAGTTGCCGAAAATGGTAAGAAAATTCCATATCTTGCAAAAGCATTGTTAATCGCTGCCATAGCGTGTTCTCTGATACCAAAATGGATATTTTTACCTTCTACAAAGTCTCCCATGCCGTGAAGTTCTGTTTTGTTTGAAGGGCCTAAGTCTGCACTTCCACCTAAAAATCCTTCTAAATTTTTAGCTAAAACATTTAAAATTTCACCATTACTATCTCTTGTAGCAAGATCTTTTCCTTTAAAATCAGGATAAGCTATCTTGTTAAAATCAGGATTTAATAGCCTTTCTAAAAGTTCTTTTTTAGCACTTTTTTCAAGCTTATCTTTCCATTTTGCTTCTTCTAAATCCCCAAGTTCTACAGCACTTTCAAAGCGGATTTTGCTTGCTTGTGGGATATGAAAACTGATATTTGGATCAAAACCTGCTTGTTCTTTGGCTTTTTTAATCACTTCTTCACCCAAAGGTGCGCCATGGCTTTTATGACTGCCTTCAAGCTCTCCTGCACCCTTTGCTATAGTTGTTTTTGCGATGATAAGACAAGGTTTTGTGGATTTTTTAGCTTGTTCTAAGGCTTTATTGATTTCTTCATAATCGTGTCCATTTATACTTAAAACTTCAAATCCTTGTGCTTCAAAACGCATTTTTACATTTTCGTTAAAGGCTAAACCTACATCGCCTTCTATGGAGATATTGTTGCTATCATAAATAAGTATGAAGTTATCAAGTTTGTGAAGTCCTGCTAAAGAACAAGCTTCATAAGAAATGCCTTCTTGTAAATCCCCATCTCCGCAAAGACAATAAATTTTATGATCGATTAAATCACTGCCTAGCAAATTTTGTGCTTTTTTTGCTGCCATAGCAAAGCCTACAGCATTGGCAACGCCTTGTCCTAAAGGGCCTGTAGCGATTTCTACTCCAAGAGTTGAAATTTCAGGGTGTCCTGGGGTTTTAGAATGAAGTTGGCGGAAATTTTTAAGATCTTCTAGGCTTAAATCATAGCCGCTTAAATGTAAAAAACTATAAAGCAAAGCACTTGCATGTCCGCCTGAAAATACAAGTCTATCGCGGTTTAGCCAAGTGGGATTTTTAGGATTGTGTTTTAAATGATAACTTAAAACACTTAAAATATCTGCTAAACCCAAAGGTGCACCTGGGTGTCCTGAGTTTGCTTTTTGCACCATATCGGCACTTAAAAATCTTAGAGTATTTGCCTGTTCTTGTAAAATTTGAATGTCCATTTTTTGCCTTTATAAGTATTGAATTATTAAATTTTGTATCATTTGCGCGAGTTTTTCATTAAGTTTTTCTAAGTCTTGTTCGCATTCATTAAGAAGATTTTCTTTTGTTTTTATGGCTTGTTCAAGTCCAAGCAAATTGACAAAAGAATTTTTATGAATATCGTTATTAGTAGGCTTTCCGCTTTGTTCTTGACTTGTAGTTACATCGATAATATCATCATTGATTTGAAAAATCAGTCCTAGTTTTAAACCAAGTTTGTAAATTTGGTTGCTTTCTTCGTTGTTAAGTTCGCAAATTTCACAACCCATTTTTAAAGCTGCAGCGATTAATCTTGCGGTTTTATGTGTGTGTAAAAACTCAAGTTCATTTAAACTCAGTCTTTTGTCTTCAAAAAAACAATCAATAGCTTGTCCTATGACCATTCCATTAAGTCCTGCATTAAAGGCAAGGGTTTTGATGAGTTTGATTTTGATTTCATCTTTTAAATGAGCATGACTTAGAACTAAAAAAGCTTCAGTATTTAAAGCATCACCCACTAAGATGGCTGTAGTTTCATCGTAGCTTTTGTGTAAGGTTGGAATTCCTCGTCTAAAGTCTGCATTATCCATAGCGGGTAAATCATCGTGTATGAGTGAATAAGTATGGATAAATTCCAAAGCTAAAGCCACATCTAAAGCTTGATTTAAAAGTTCAGGTTTATTGCTTTGTACTACGCTTAAAAGCAATTGTGCGCGAAAATGCTTTCCTCCCGCTTTTAGCATAAGGGCTAAAGCTTCATTAAAAAAAGGATGAAAGCTTTCAACTTTAGGTAGATTTTTTTCTAAGTGATGGATAAAAAGTTCTTTTAAATTCACTTAGTAAGCCTTATGAAAAATTGAAATTTACCATCGCCACCTGAGTTGGCATTTCCGCCTAGTTCATTGTTGAAATTTGATAAAGGTAATTTAGTACTTTTGCGTTCAATTAAGATGCTAAAGTCATTACCAGCACTTAAAATATTTTGTAATTCTTTAAAATTATTTAAAATAATATTATTAACGCGTAAAATTTTATCTCCTACCATAAATCCTGCATTTGATGCTTTTGATTTTGGATCTATTTTGGTTACAACAAGACTAGTATTAACCGTTAAACCAAGATTGCTTGTGAAATTTGTAATTTTTGGTTTTGGTTTAGAATCAGGAAGGTTAAATTTGCTCAAATCTTTTGCAAAAACTTCAGTAGAAATATTTAAATCCATATTATCACGCAACACTTGAAAATAAAGAGTGCTTCCGCGATCTGCAAAAAGAATTTTTTCATTGAGTTTTCTTAAATCATTGGCGGGCAAGCCATCAACACTTATAACTTGATCGTTGATTAAAAATTGTGGATTTTTTCTTACATTGTTAACATAAATTTTATTTTCTCGAATAACAAAATCAACGCCAATATCCCCCCAATAAACATCGTTATATTTCATAAAATGTTTTAAATAGCGATTGCCTATAAAAGAGCTATTATTTAAAGCAATCCCCATCATTTCACAGCACGGAGTCCCTAAAAGTCCTATTTTAGAATTAAAATCAAGTTGATCTTTTTCATCAATATTTTGAGCTAAATACTTAATATGTCCTATATAGGGTTTATTAGGATCCCAAATTCCAACCCAATCATTACGAGTAAGTTTTTCTTCATCACCCATAGGAGTAGGGATTAGGCTAAAGTCAGTTCTTACAAGGTATAAATTTAAAAATGGATCGTATTTTACATATTTGTTAAGCTTAGTATTAGGCTGTTTTAACACAGCAAGTAAATTTTCACTGAGTGCAAAAGCTGGCATTCCTTCATAGTTAAGCATGCTTGCCTTATTTCTTTCATAACCTGCTAAAAAATCTTCAAATTTAGGTCTTTCTATACCAAAAGACAAAGTAAAAAGCATACAAATAATTAAAATTTTTTTCATAATTTCATACCTCCAAAACCGCCTAAAACATCATTCGCCATACTTGAGCGATTTTGCGCAACCATAGCCAAAACATCATTAATTGCAGAAATAAGTAAAATTTGCAAGGATTCTTTATCTTCAAGTAAAGAATCATCAATGCTAACATCGATAATCTCGCCTTTTCCATTAGCGCTTACTTTAACAAGTCCTGCTCCACTTTTGGCGCTAAATTCACGATTTGCAAGTTCTAGTTCTATATTTTTTGCTTTTTCTTGAACTTGATTTAAAAGTTCACCCATTTTAGAAAAATCCATATTTTCAAACATTGATTATCCTTGATTTTTTAAAATTTCATTAACAACTACTTTATCACTAAAAGGATATTTTATCCCTTTAATTTCTTGAGTAGTTTCATCACCTTTGCCTAAAATAACGACTAAATCGTCATTTTCTTTTAGTTCTAAAGCTTTTTTTATAGCTTCTTTTCTATCTTCTATCATTAAAACTTTTTCTTTTTTAGTAAAGCCTGATAAAATTTCTTCCATGATGGTTTTTGGTTCTTCGCTGCGTGGATTGTCACTTGTAATGATAGCAATTTTTGCAAAATGTTCGACGATTTTTCCCATTAAAGGGCGTTTGGTTTTATCTCTATCTCCACCTGCTCCAAAAACAACGATGAGTTTTTTATTTTTAAGAGTGTCAAGCACTTTTTCAATGCCATCAGGCGTATGAGCAAAATCTACAATCACACCTTTTGCTACTTGTTCTACCCTGCCACAAACCCCGCCAAATCCACTGATAGCTTTTTCCAAGTCTTTTAAATCAGGCTTTACGAGTTCATTCACACAAGCACTAGCAACTAGAAGATTGTAAAGATTAAAAAGTCCTAGCAAGGGCGAGTCTATGTGAAAAGTTTGATTTTTATTTGTTACAATAGCACTAATGCCTTCTTCTAAAGAATAAGCTTTGATTTGATATAAAGCAGGATTTTCTATGCCATAAGTAAAAGCATTACGCACATTAAATTTAATAGCCAAAGCATCTTTGTTGATAAATTTTAAACTCTCATCGGTAAAAAAAAGTTCTTTTGCTTCTTTATAATTTTCAAAAGTACCGTGAAAATCTAAATGATCTTGAGTGATATTGGTAAAAATTTTAGCAGCAAAATTTAAGCCTTCGATGCGGTTTTGAATTAAGGCGTGTGAGCTTACTTCCATGATGAAAAAATCACATTTTTTTTGAGTGGCTATTTGTAGGTATTCTAAGGTTTTAAGAATAGGGGAGGTGGTTAAGGATTTTTCATCGATTTGTTCATCGTTGATAAAAGCTCCTCTTGTCCCACAAAGCCCACACTTATAACCTAAATCCAATAAGATAGAATAAATCGCTGCTGCGGTTGTGGTTTTGCCATTGGTTCCTGTGATTCCTATGATTTGAATCTTTTCATCGATTTTTAAAAGTTTTTTACACTCATTTACATCAATGATTTTTGCACCTTTTTCTAAGGCTTGAGCGTGAAATTTAGCATTTTGTGTGGTTTGCAAAAAAAAGCATTCTTTTTCACACTCTAAGGTGTTATCTGTAATGAATGAATTTTCAAGTTTTAATTTCACTTTTAAATCCCATGAGTTTTTCTTGGAGTTTGATAAATCTATCATTTGCCCAAAAATGAGGCATAACATTTTCTATATAATTTAAAGTCATATCTTTATAGCCATTATCAAGTAATTTTTCCAAAAAATCTAAAAAATCATCACGATTATCAATAACTAATTTAGTGCTATTAATGATATTTTCAAAACTTTTTTGAAAGCCAAGTTCTTCTTCGCTTTTTAAAAAATCTTGATAATTTAGCGCATGCCCATCTTCAAATTCGTTTTCCTGTTTGTTTTCTTGTTTTTTAAATTCAATTGTACTTAAAATTTCTTCTAAGTCTTTATCAATGCTAGAGATTTTGTAATGTTCTATATAAAAATCAAAAAGTAAAGAAGCTTCTTTAGGAGATTTTAAAGCAAGATCACAAAGGCAGATAAAATTTAGCAAGCGTTTATTTTTGCGTTTTTCATAAGCCATAGAAAAATACATTTTTGCAGTTTTAAAATCTTTCTTGTAAAAATGTTCAATTCCAAGTTTTTTATAATTTTGCAAATTCGTCTGCTCCGCCGTTTAAATTGATTATAGTGATTTCTGGATGAATATCAATCTTAAGTTGCCTTTCAAGGCCATATTTTAGCGTTGTTCCACTCGATGCACAGCCTTTACAAGCTCCTATTAAATGGACATAAACAATCCCATTTTTAATTCCTAAAAATTCAAGCCCTCCGCCATCACGTTCAAGCATAGGCAAGCTCTTTTCTAAACTCGCTTTAACAGGATTTATAAGCTCTTCATCGCTAAAAGGCATCATAATTTATCCTTAAAAATTTTTATATACTTTAGCGTGATTGTGTTTAAAAAAAGGTAAATTAAGGCTTGAAATTTAAATAAATTAAAAAGGTTCATCATTATCTTGTGTGCTAAATCCTAAATCATAAGCTGTAAAGTTTTTGTTACTAAAAATTCCATTTAAGTTTCTAAATGATTGTTGCAGAATTTCTTCGTTTTTTTCATATTTTAAGAAGCTTAAATATTCTTTTAAAAAATTATTTAATTCTTCGGTATTTAAATTTTTAATTAGAAGATTTAAATTTTTATCAATAAGCGTAAAAAGTTGTTTTTTTAATGCGAGTGTAGAATTTTTAATTTTTACATTGTTTAAAAAAGCTAAATTAACCTTGCAAATACCTAACAAGAATTCGCTATAGTTTAAATTTTTTCGAATATTTTTATTTTCAAATTCTCTAATATCACTATCTTCATAACCTTTTTTTTCTAAAATTTTATCCAATAAAATCTTATGCTTAAAACAAACACTATCACTAATTTGCTTAAAATCGTTACATATATCTGGATGCTGTTTTAAAAAAGCTATAAGTTCTAATTCTGCAATGTGAATTTTTTCTTTAGGAAAATTGTATTTATTTTGAGAAATTAAAGGGGTATGTATGGTTTTTTTTGAATTTTGCGATAAGACAATAAATTTTTCATCCACTTTTAATAAATTTGAAACTAGACTAGTGTAAGAATTTGCCACTAAAGGTTCAAGATTAAAGGTGAATTTTTGTATAGCTTCTAAAGCTTTTTGTTTATCAAGAGCAGAAATTATGGAATGAGTGGATATTAAGCGTCTGATATAAAATTCACCAAGCTCTATTCCTTCATCGAGTATATCATGAAGTTTTGTGCTTTCATTTTTTGCTACGAGCTCAGCAGGATCTTTTCCGCCTTGCAAAATTGCCACTTTACCGTCTATTTTGTTTGTGCTCAATAAAAATGCAGATCGTGTCGCAGCTTTTAATCCTGCTTCATCATTGTCAAAACATAAAATCACTTTTGCATCATAACGGCGGATTAAGGGTAGATGATGTTCGGTTAATGCTGTTCCAAGAACTGCTACAGCATTGTTAAACCCTGCTTTGTGAAAAGCTATTGCATCCATGTAGCCTTCACATACTATTATTTCTTTTTTTTTGGCTATATTTTCTTTAGCGATGTTAAAAGCATAAAAAATTCTACTTTTATCAAAAAGTATATTTTGGGGTGAATTTACATACTTTGCCGGTACATTAGGATTTAAAGTACGCCCTCCAAACCCTACTAATAAGTCTTTATGATCGTAGATTGGAAAGGTGATACGCCATATAAAACTTGCGTAAAATTCATTATTTTCATCTTTTTTTAAAGCTCCAACACTCATAGCATCTTCTAAAGGAATTTTTTGATTTCGCAATAATCTTATACTATCTTCACTTGCTCCTGCAAAACCTAATTCGAATTTGGCTATATCTTTGTCATTTAAAGCTCTTTGGTAAAGATAGGTTAAGACTTCTTTGTGGTGTTTGAGATTATCTTTAAAATACGCATTTAAGCTTGGTAGTATAGACTTTAGCTCTTTTTTATTTTCTTGTTTTTCTTTTGTATAACTTAAAGTAAAATTACTAAGGCTTGCAACTTTTTCAACTGCATCAGCAAAACTTAATTTTTCATAATCCATTACAAATTTAAAAGCATCTCCACCAGCTTTGCAAGCAAAACAATGATAAAAACCTTTGGTAGGATTGATATGCATAGACGGGTTTTTATCTGCATGAAAAGGACAGATACATACAAAACTAGAGCCTTGTTTTTTTACTTCAATATAATTTTCTATAATATCAACAATATTAAGTCTTTGGGATAAATTTTCTATACTTTCTTTAGTTATCATTTTACAAACCTTGTTAAAATTATACAAAGATTTGGCTATAATTTGGCATAAAATTTTTAGAGCGAGACTATGGATTTTTTCTTTGTAGAATACAGAGACCCTTTAGTAGGGCTTATAATTTTAACCATTTTAGTATTTGTTGTAGCTGTTGCAAATTATATTTGGAAAATATTTGCTAGCAAAGATGAAGAACAAAAGCTTGAAAAATTTATAAAAAAATTTGAAATGGATAATGCTCATAAAGAGTTGTTAAGAAATAGTAGCTTGAGTTTTGGAAATTTAAGTTTTTTGGCTGAAATTTTTACTAAAAGCGGGGAATTTGAAAAAGCAACTCAAATTTATTTGATTGCTCTTGAAAAATGTAAAGATAAACAAGAAAGAGAATTTATTTTCCTTTCTTTGGCAAAAGTTTATTTTAAAGCAGGATTTTTAGAGCGTGCAAAAGAAGTTTTATTACAAGCTTTAAAACTGCGTCCAAGAAATATACAAGCCTTAAAACTTTTAAAAATTGTTTATTTAAAACTTCGTTCTTATAAAGAAAATTTAGAACTTTTAGAATGTCTTTTTGAGCTTAATGAAGATGTGCAAAAAGAGCATGATTTTATCAAAGCTTTAGAACTTTGTACTTTTAATATCACTGATGAAGAAAAAAAGAAAAAACTTTTAGAATTTAAAATAGAAGATAATCCTATGTTGGGGCGTTTAGTTTTTGAAAAATATCATATGTTTTTAGGGCAAAATTTTTTTGATATTTGTGATTTGCTTTATAGGGAAAATGAAGCGTTTAATTTAGAAAATCAAGATTTTTTAGAATTCTTTTATGCTTTGGGTAAAATTTCAAAGCATGATGATACGCATCAGTTTGTTTTTAAAAATTCTAATTTTAAAATGTTAAAAATTTTAAAAGATAATTCTTTTAATGCGGGGTTAGAATTTTCATACCGTTGTTCTGAGTGTAAAAATGTTATGCCTTTGTTTTTTTATCACTGTCCTGTTTGTTATGAGTTTAATACTTGTAAAATTATTTATGAAGTGAAAAACAATGAAACACATTGAAATTTATACAGATGGTTCATGTCTTAATAATCCAGGTTTTGGCGGATGGGCTTATATTTTGCGTTATAAGGAGTATCAAAAGGAAGGTTTTGGAGCTGAGGCTAATACCACTAACAATAGAATGGAGCTAATGGCAATTATTGAATCTTTGAAGGCTTTAAAAGAGCCTTGTGAAATTTCGCTTTTTACAGATTCTAACCTAATGGTTCAAAGTATTAATGAATGGCTAGAAGGATGGATAAAAAAGGATTTTAAAGGTAAAAAAAATATAGATTTATGGAAGGAATATATTAAAGTGGCAAAATCTCATAAGATTAAGGCTTTTTGGGTAAAAGCACATAATGGACATTTGGAAAATGAAAGGTGTGATACATTGGCGCGTGAAGCTGCTTTGAAAATTGCAAGGGAAAATGATGAAAAACATTGAAAAACTAGAGCGGAGTTTAACTTATGAATTTAAAGATAAAAATCTTCTCATACATGCTTTAACCCATAAAAGTTTTAAAAAATCTTACAACAACGAACGCTTGGAATTTTTAGGTGATGCTGTGCTTGATTTAGTTGTGGGTGAATACCTTTTTCATAAATTCGCTAAAGATGCCGAAGGAGATTTATCTAAGCTTAGAGCGGCTTTAGTGAATGAAAAGTCTTTTGCAAAAATTGCAAATAGTTTAAATTTGGGCGATTTTATTTTTATGAGTGTTGCTGAGGAAAACAATGGAGGAAGAGAAAAGCCTTCTATACTTTCAGATGCGTTAGAAGCCATTATAGGTGCTATACATTTAGAAGCTGGATTTGAGTTTACAAAAACTATTGCTTTAAGACTTATAGAAAAAAATTTCCCTCAAATTGATGCAAAAATTCTTATAAAAGATTATAAAACAAAATTACAAGAGATTACACAGGGAAAAATAGGACAAACTCCGCAGTATGAAACAGTGCGTGCTTTTGGTCCTGATCATTTAAAGCAATTTGAAATCGCTTTAATGCTTGATGGTAAAGAACTTGCAAGAGCTATTGCGGGAAGCAAAAAAGAAGCACAGCAAATGGCAGCAAAAATTGCACTTGAGAAATTAGGAGCTTTATAGTGAATACCTTTGGTACGAGATTGAAATTTACAAGTTTTGGTGAGTCTCATGGTGTGGCTGTTGGATGTATTATTGATGGAATGCCTGCTGGAGTTAAATTTGATGAAGAATTTTTACAAAATGAGCTTGATAAACGCAAAGGCGGAAGTAAATTTGCAACACCAAGAAAAGAAAGCGATAAAGCTCAGGTTTTAAGTGGGGTTTTTGAAGGATATACAACGGGTCATCCCATAGCTATAGTAGTTTTTAATGAAAATGCTCATTCTAAAGATTATGATAATTTAAAAGATCTATTTCGTCCTGCTCATGCGGATTTTACTTATTTTTATAAATATGGCATAAGAGATCATAGGGGTGGGGGTAGATCAAGTGCTAGGGAAAGTGTTGCTAGAGTGGCTGGTGGTGCAGTTGCAGCGATGCTTTTGCGTGAATTTGATATTTGTGTTCAAAGTGGTGTTTTTGGAGTAGGAACTTTTGTATCAAATTTGAAAGAAGAAGAATTTGATTTTGAATTTGCTAAGAAAAGTGAAATTTTTTGCCTTGATCCAAAACTAGAAAGTGACTTTAAAAATGAAATTTTAAATGCTAGAAATTCAAAAGATAGTGTAGGCGCTGCTGTTTTTACAAAAGTTAGCGGTATGCTTGTGGGACTTGGAGAAGTTCTTTATGATAAGCTAGACTCTAAATTAGCTCATGCTTTAATGGGAGTTAATGCTGTTAAAGCAGTTGAAATAGGCGAAGGTATTAATGCAAGCAAAATGCGCGGATCGTGTAATAATGATGCTTTAAAAGATGGCAAGTTTTTAAGCAATCATAGCGGAGGAATTTTAGGAGGAATTTCAAATGGAGAAAATCTTATTTTAAAAACTTATTTTAAACCTACTCCTTCTATTTTTGCTAAGCAAGAAAGTATAGATAAATTTGGCAATAATTTGGAATTTGAACTCAAAGGTAGGCATGATCCTTGTGTAGGTGTTAGAGGAAGTGTTGTAGCTAGTGCTATGGTGCGTTTAGTTTTGGCTGATTGTCTGCTTTTAAATACGAGTGCGAATTTAAACAATTTAAAAAATGCTTATGGATTAAAATAAAAAAAGCCCATTTTCATGGGCCTTAGTTGCAATATTTTGAAAAGATTCAAATACTATATCGCTTGTTTTGCTAAATACTTTATACTTTAACTAATAAAAAATTGATTAATATCAGCCTTATTTTCAAAAGCTATACTTGTATAAGCTTGATTTTTAAATTTAAGTTCATAGCTTTTTCCTACTTCGTGTTTAGTATAGGTAAGGGCTATTTTTAAGGCAAGTTCTAAGTCTTTTTCTGAAATTTTTTCATCTACCAAAGAGTAAGCTCCGATTAAATCCCCAAGTTCTATTACTTCATATTTAGGAGTTTTTAAACCCTTTAAAAGAGTATTTTCAAGTTCATTTCTACCTATGATCATTTTAGCTCCATCAGGCAATCTTAAATGACGACCATATTTTAAAAGTTGTGCGTCATTAACCTGCATATCTTTGTCAAATTCTATGAAATCTCGAATTTTTTTAGCAAAACTATCAAGAGTTAGCAAACAACCTCCACCTGGGCTTTCAAAGTCTTCTAAGCCAAATTTAGCTGCAAGTTCAAGTTGTCTTTTACGACTTCTTCCACTAATACCTTCGAGTTTTTCTCTATCTACCCAACCTTCTCTTTCAGGTTTGGTTAGAGGTAGGTTTTTTGCACACATAGGACGCAAGATTAAATCTTCTTCATCAAGAGCAAGTTTTTTAACCTTTGCCATCGCATCACTTCTTTGACTCATAGGGCGTTGTCCTAAAACTTCTCCTGTGATGATAAAACTTGCATTTTCTTCTTTTAACATAGCAAGAGCAGTTTTAAACATAAAAGCATGACAATCTATACAAGGATTAAAATGTTTGCCATAGCCATATTGTGGATTAAAAAGCACTTCTTGAAGATAGGAATTTCTTACATCTATCATTTCAAAATCTGCACCTACCATTGCCGCACGCTTTTTCATGATTTCGCTTTTATCACTTGTGCTTCCAAAACCTATGTTGATATTTAGAGCTTTAACTTCTATGCCTTGTGCAGTGATGAGTTTCATTGCAAGCATACTATCAAGTCCACCGCTAAAAAGAGCTAATGCTTTCATTTATGTTCCTTTTTTAAAAAATAATTTTGTTAGTATAAATAAATTTGATTTTTTTGCCGATATCAAATTTGTAATTGTATCAAATAATTTTAAGATTACAATTATTTTTTGGAGGTTTACTATGAGAAAATTACTCTCTGTTGCACTAGTTGCTTGCTTTATTGGTTCTTTTGCTTATGGCAAAACTGAGAATAATAAAAGCCCACAAGTTAGAAGTTCTTGCGTTGATTATGAAATAAGATTGAAACGATGCAATTCTTTGCCTACTCAATATCAAAGACAAATGTGTCGTTTGGGCTTATTTGCAGCTTGTAAATAAAATAAACAAGTCCAAGTTAAATGCTTGGGCTTTAAAATTTCTAAGGAGTTATTATGGATAAATTAACAATCAATGATTTTAATGTTTCTTTACCAAGTTCTCAAAATGTTACAAATCGTAAAGAAATTTTAGAATTAAAAAAAGAAGAGAAAGATAAAATTCCCGTGCAAGATCTTTCGAGTTTAAATAGCGATGGTGTTAAGGTTGTTTTTGAAAATAAGCAAGGTGAACTTATAGCTTTAAATTTAAGCGATGAAAATTATAGTAGTTTACAAAAAAATTTCGGTTCTTATACGAATTATGTTGCTAGAAATGATGGTAGTATAAGGCTTAATGGCGAAGCAAATCAATTTGTTTCAAATTGGTTTGAAAGTGTAAAAGATAATTTTGGTTCTTTAAATTCAAATTTAAATAATAAACAACAAAGTGTAAAATTAAATTTTAATACAAATACCCTTCAACAAAGTATGCAAAATTTAGGCTTTAAAACAAGCGATGAAAAAATATCTGATGATGCAAATATAGAAGAAAAATTAAATTTTTTTATTGATAAAGATGTAAATAAAGATGGTAAAGTTGATGATAGTGATGTTAAAGAACCTAGCATGAGAGAAATTTTAAGCGACATTAAAGAAGCATCAGGTGGTGGAGCTAATGCTATGAAAACCATAGATCCGCAAAAAATCAATAAAAAAGATGATAAGGAAAATAATATCAAAGAAAAAGAAGACGAAGATTTGCTTCAAAAAGCTCAAGAAAAAGGTTTAAGTGCTTTAAGTGCTGATGAGCAGGCAAAGCTTGAGGCTAGCAATCCTGAAGAATTTGAAAAACTGAAGCAAAAATCTTTGCAAGAATTAAGTCAGAATTTAAGTAAAGATTTTCAAAATAAAATTGAAAATCAAGAAGCACAAATTGTAGATAAGAGAGTGTAGCAAATTATAATTTTATCCTCTTAGGGTTTTAAAATCATATATAATAGGTAGTGTAATTCTTAAATCCCCGTTATAGTATGGAAAATTTAAAGAAGCTTTTCTTATGCTTTCTAAAGCACTTTTATCTAATAAATCATATCCTGAGCTTTCGATGATTTTTAAATCTGCTAAAGTTTTGTTTTCTTTCCATAAAAATTCTACTTTTACAGTTCCTTGCATACGCATTTTTTTGCTTGCCTTGGATAAAATTGTGCTTGTCGTATAGCTTTTTGGATTTCTTTTAATACAGGGTGATTATCTTTTCCTTGTGTTAATTGAGTGATCTTAGGTTTGACATTTGTATCAGTTGTTTTTGCAAAAGTTTTAACTTCTTGAGTTGGTGCTATTGGGGTTTTATTTGGTATTGGGTGTGGAGGTGTTTTTTTTATCTTTTTTTGCATTTTTTCAGGAGTTTTTTTAATAACTTTTGGCTGAGGTTTTGGTTTGATAGGTTCTATAATGGATTCTGTTGGTTTAGTCTCATTTGTTGGTTTAGTTTGGGTAAATTGTTTTATTGCTAAAGAAAAAGAATCTTCATTTTTAATTTCCATTTTAAAAAAGTCATTCGAGTGAAAAATGACAAAAAGTAAAGGTATAAAGACTATAAAAGTTATATAAGAAGCTTGGTATTTATAATTTAAAAATAAAGTTTTCATTTGTTTTTCTCAGTAAGAATCTGAAAATTTTCATGTTCTTTGGCTTTTAAAAAATCTATAATTTTTACAAAGCTTTCAAATTTAGCATTTTTATCGCTTTTTAGTTCTACTATGGTTTTTTTATCAAGTGAAAAAATAGCATTTTGAACTTCATTTAAATCAGCTAATTTATCATTTAAATAAAAAGTATTTTTTTCGTCTATGGTTATAAGAAGTTTTTTTTCATTATTGCTTATATTGGTAGCATTTTCACTTGAAGGAAGTGAGATTTGAATTTTTCCATGTGCAATAAAGGTTGAAATACTAAGCACTATAGCAAGCAAAACAAGCATAATGTCTATAAATGGGACTATATTTAAACCTTCATTTTTTGGTAGTTTAAGCATTTTTATTTGCCTTATAAGCATTGCTTAAGAGAGAAACTCTTCTAAGTAAGGCATTATAAGCCATTAAAGCAGGAATAGCAACCAAAAGTCCTAAGGCTGTAGCTTTAAGAGCTAAAGAAAGTCCCACGACTATGGATTTGACATCTATATTGCCCGCCAAGCCCATTTCGTAAAATGTAACCATAATGCCTATTACAGTGCCTAAAAGTCCTATATAAGGGGCATTGGAATAGATGATATATATGGTGGTTAAATTTTCACTAATCGCATCATCAAATTGCTCTTGATTCTCATAATTTTTAAAGTTAATTTTTCTAAAAAATAGCATTCTTTCTACAACACACCAAAAAGCTATAAATGCCATAATTCCTAGAATTAAAAAGATAATTAAATCGATGTAATCTTTTAAAAATTCCATATTTTTCTCCAAAAATATACTTATAAATTTTAAAAGATTATACTGTATAAAAAATAAATTTATAATTAATATCAATTATCATAATTTTTAAGAAATTCTTGTTTATAGTTTTTATTTTTATTAGGTTATAATTTATAAAAATTTAAATAGGATTTAACATGACTATAGATTTAAATCACAATTTTACCTCTTTTGTTCTTCTTGATGAAGTTGATTTTAATTTTTCGGAGTTAAAAAGCATTTTAGAAGATAAATTTAATATAAAAATAGCTGATGAAAATTTTACCAAAGAGGGAGTGATTTTTTCATATGAAAATATGTTGATTACTCTAAATTTGATTAAAAATCCTATACCTAATCACGAAGCAGAATACTATGCAAATTTTAATTTTATGTGGAAAGATGCCTTAGAGCAAACTAAAAAACATAAAGCTCATCTTCTTATAGCGGTGCTAAGTCAAGATCAAAGCAAATTAGAACAAGCTAAAATGTTTACGAAAATTGCAGCTTTATGTTTGGATAATAAACATGCTTTAGGTTTTTATACAGGTGCAGTTGTTTTAGAGCCCAGTTTTTATATAGAAAATGCAAAAATGTTAGATGATAATTGCTTGCCGGTATATAATTGGATATATGTTAGTGTTTATCCTAGTGAAAATGGAGTTAATGCTTATACTTATGGGCTTAGAAATTTTGATAAATTAGAACTTGAAGTTTGTGATTTAAACATAGAAGAAAAAGAACTTTTCTTTTGTATTTATGATATTGTTTTGCATATTTTAACTTATGATATTAATCTAAAAGATAAAGATATTTTAAAATTTGAAGATGGAAAAGAAATAAAATTTATAAAAAGCCAAGGTATAAGTGTTGAGAATGAAAGCTTGAAAATTATTTTTTAAGTTTCACATTCACTTCACAGTTTTGAGTTAAACTTTCGCCAACCAAGACAAAAAAAGGAGAAATTATGAAAGCAAAACTAACTTTACTTGCTTTGTTGGGTACTACGGTGCTTTTAGCTAAAGATATGGTTGTTCCTGCTAGCGAACTTCCAAATAATGCCAAAGAATTTATTTCTAAAAATTTTAAAACCGCTCAAATTGGTTTGGTGAAAAAAGACATAGATTCTTATGATGTGATTTTAAATGATGGAACTGAAATTGATTTTATGATCAATGGAGAGTGGAAAGAAGTTGATGGAAAATATAAGGCTTTGCCACATACTATCTTACCTAATGTTATGAAAAAAGTGAGTGCAACTCAACCAAATGCTCAAATTCTTGAAGTAGACAAAGAAATTAATGGTTATAAATTTAAGTTTAATAACAATATGGAAGTTTATACAGATATGCAAGGAAATATCCTAGGTCAAAAATTAGATTAATTTTTGAAAATTTAACTCCCTTAGAAAATTTGATGCAAAAATTTGGAAGCATAGTCTTCCAAATTTTTATTTTTTGATTGCAAAACCCAAAATATATTTAGTTTTAAAATAATACTTTATTGATACAAGTGATTGTTTTTTTATAAAATTAAATTTACAAAATGTTACATAAGATTTAAAATATTTTTTTTAAAAATAATTATTTATAAATATTTTGCTAAAATAAAAGAGATGTAATCTTAAATTTAAGGAAGAATAATGAATACTCCTAAATGGACTAGTCACGATACAAGGTGGGTTTTATCTCTTTTTGGAACAGCTATTGGAGCCGGCGTACTTTTGTTACCTATTAGTGCTGGGCTTGGTGGATTGATACCTTTATTAGTTATACTTGTTTTAGCTTTTCCTATGACTTACTTAGCTCATAGAAATTTATGTCGCTTTGTGCTTTCAAGTTCTAATCCAAAAGATGATATTACTTTTGTTGCAGAAAGTTATTTTGGCAAGGGCGGTGGATTTTTAATTACACTTTTGTATTTTTTTGCTATTTTGCCTATTTTATTGGTTTATAGTGCTAATCTTACAACAACTTTGCTTGAGTTCTTAATCAATCAGTTCAATTTCAATGCAGATCTTACTCATGCTGCTCGTTGGTGGGTGAGTTTTTTGATTGTTGGAGTTTTGGTTTTGATTTCTATTCTTGGTGAAAATGTTGTAACAAAAGCAATGAGTTTTCTTGTTTTTCCTTTTATTATATTTTTATTTATTTTTTCATTGCTTTTAATTCCACAATGGAATTCATCATTATTTGCAAATGTTGATTTTTCCGTAATTTCAACAAGTAATTTTTGGGTTACTTTATGGCTTGTTATTCCTGTGATGGTATTTAGTTTTAATCACTCTCCTATCATTTCTTCACTTGCTTGTTATTGTAAAAAAGAATATGGTGATTATGCTGAACCTCGCGCTAGAAAAATTATTTCTTTGGCAATTATTCTTATGGTTTTTGTTGTAATGTTTTTTGTTTTTTCTTGTGCTTTAACCTTTACACCAGAAGATTTTGCATCAGCAAAAGATCAAAATATCAATATTCTTACTTTTATAGCAAATAAATTTCCTGAAGTTTCTTTACTAGCTTATGTTGGACCTATTGTTGCACTTGTGGCTATTAGCAAAAGTTTCTTAGGACATTATCTTGGTTCTCAAGAAGGCTTAAATGGCATTTTATATAAAGCAAGTAATGGTAGAATTCAAGGTAAATTCGCTCAAACTTTAACAGCGATCATTACCTTTGCTATTGCTTGGCTTGTTGCGTATAAAAATCCAAGTGTTATAGGAATTATCGAGGCTATTGGTGGCCCTGTTTTGGCTATTTTGCTTTTCTTAATGCCACTTTATTGTATTTATCGTTTTGATATTTTGGCAAGATTTCGTAATAAATTTTTAGATCTTTTTATTTTGGTAATGGGGATAGTTGCAATTTCTGCTGCAATTCATGATCTTTTATAAATTAAGGATAAAAAATGAGTAATTTAAGCATTTTTAAAATAGGTGTTGGTCCTTCTTCTTCTCATACTTTAGGGCCTATGCTTGCTGGAAATTTATTTTGTAAAAAAGTCGCTAAAAAGCTTGATGAAATTGATAGAGTTGAGGTTACTCTTTATGGTTCTTTGTCATTAACAGGTAAAGGACACTTGAGTGATAAGGCTGTAATTTGGGGGTTAAATGGCCTAGAAGCTAAAAATTTAAGCACAGCAATACAAGATGAAGTAAATAAAAATGCTATTGAAAATGCTCAAATTGATTTTTGTGGTGAGAAAAAACTTTGTTTTAATTATGAAAAAGATTTGATATTTTCCAAAGATTTTTTACCTTTACATGAGAATGGTATGAAGATTAAAGCTTATGATTGTAAAGGTGGGTTAGTTGATGAAGAAACTTATTATTCTGTAGGCGGAGGCTTTGTTTTAACAGCTGCACAATTAGAAAAAAAAGGTAAAAATTCCAACCAAAATAAAAAGAAAAAACTAGATATAGAGCTTAACAATGCAAAAGAAGCTTTAGAGCTTTGCGATAAAAGAGATTGGGATTTAGCAGAGCTTTCTTATCGTTACGAATTGCAATTTCACACTAAAGAGGAAATTCGTGCTTATTGTCTTGAAATTTGGGAAGTAATGCAAGAAGTGTATTATAATGGCACTCATCCAAATGAAGATTATTTGCCTGGAAAACTTCATTTAAAGCGTAGAGCTAAAGGACTTAAAGAAAGAGTGGCGATGACAGCTGATCCTATGGGCATTATCGATTTTATTTCTTTATATGCTATTGCGATTGCTGAAGAAAATGCTAGCGGAGCAAAAGTTGTAACCGCACCAACAAATGGAGCATGTGCTGTTATCCCTGCTGTTATGCTTTATCTTAAAAACCATACTATAGGTTTTAGTGATGAAAAGGCTATAGAGTTTTTATTAACAGCAATGCTTATAGGTTCTTTTTATAAGAAAAATGCAAGCATTAGCGGAGCAGAAGCAGGCTGTCAAGCAGAAATTGGTAGTGCTAGCTCTATGGCAGCTGCAGCTATGGCAACAGTTTTAGGGGCTAATGCTTTTAAAGCATGCAACGCTGCTGAAATGGCAATGGAACATCATCTAGGTTTAACTTGCGATCCAGTTGCAGGGCTTGTGCAAATTCCTTGCATAGAAAGAAATGCCTTTGGAGCTATTAAGGCTATAAGTGCTGCTAGAATGGCAATGACACGTAAATCTACTCCTATGGTAAGCCTTGATGAGGTTATAGAAACCATGTATGAAACAGGAAAAGATATGAATTATAAATACAAAGAAACTTCTTTAGGTGGTCTTGCTACAAATTTAAAAACAGTATGCTAAAGTGTTTTTACACTTTGGTGTATTTTTTCATTCTTAGACTTAAAAATTCTTTCATTTCTTCTTTGGAAAAACTTTTAAGAATACGAATTTGCTTAAAAAGCAAGCCAAGATTGATTGCCCCCATCACTAAAAGCAATAAGCAAATCATTAAAAAAACAAGATCTATGGCTCCAAATTCATTAATCATAGCCAAACTTGCAAAAAATACGCTCGCTAATAATAAAAAAAATAAAAGCAATATTTGTTTTAATTTTGCTTCATTAAAATTATCGCAATTTTGAGTGAAATTTCTAAAAAGTATGATCTTTTTACCCAAATTTGAAACTAAAATTTCATCATTTTCTTTAAATAAGCCTTCTTTTAAACTTTGATAAAAAAAGATTTCATTGTTTAAATTTAAATCATCTTTGTAGCTTGATAAGGTGTAGTCTTTGTAAAAAAAGGATTTTAATTCATTTTTCTTTTCTATTTTAAATAATCTTAAATCATTTCTCGCATAAAAAAATCCACTAAAGTTCATAAATGCCATAAGTATCACTCCCTAAAAAATTCCTATAAAGTGGCTTGAAATTTAAAGGTATTGTAACATTTTTTTCATCATTTAAACTTGAACTTTGGAAAATCAAAAACATATCTATTTCATCTTTAAAGATTTTGAGAAAATTTTCTCCACCCTCATACATTAAAAATTTAGCCTCACTTGGAATTTGGGTATAAATTTGGCGGTTTGGAACTTTAAATAAAGGGATATTTTTATCAAAATTATCTATATTTTGACGGCTTAAGATACAAAGATTAGGCGCTTTTGCTTTGCAAAGCCTAGCATCTAGTATAGGGCGATCTTTTCTTATGGTTTCTCCACCGACTACAAGCAAATCAATCACCGCTCTAATTTTATGTGCATAAGTGCGACTTAGCTTATTGCTTACGATTTTGCCAAAAGGTGAGCCATTCATAGAAAGGGCTAATTTAAAAAGTTTAAATTGCCCTTTTTGCCATTTTAAAAAAGGTTTTAAAAGTTTTTTTCCTTCTTCTTTAAGTATGTCAAATTCAACTTCTATGCCTTGTTTTTTTAAAAATTCAGCTCCACCACTTGCGATTTTATTTTCATCTTTAACGCTGATGAAAATTTTTTTAAAACCTAGCTCGCTAAAGAGTTTTGCGCAAGGAGGCGTTTTTCCTTGATGAGAGCAAGGCTCAAGTGTGACAAAAGCTATACTATCTTTAAATACACCTTGATGGTTTTTGCAAATAAACTCATGTAAGGCGTTTACTTCTTTAGGCAATGAAATTTCAGGTCTTAAGCTTTTAAAAGCATGAGCTATGGCATTAAGTTCTGCATGAGCCAATCCAGCTTTTTCATGAGCTTTTATGGCTAAAATTTTTTCATTTTTATCTAAGATTACACAGCCTACGGCTGGATTTGGATAGGTTAAAAACTGATATTTCCAAGCCTCATTTAAAGCTAAATTCATATAAAATTCTTTCATTTAGCTACCTTGTATTTTAAAATTTGACATATTTTTAAAATTTTATATTTTTGTTTTAAAATAATAAATTCTAAATTTTCCATTTGTATTTCTTATTTTTAATTATATTAGTCATAGTTTTTCTAAGTTTTTTAGGATATAACAAAAATAGTAAGACCGAAGTATTATTTTTCATTTGTAGTATCCTTTATAATTTCAGGAATGATATAAGCTTAATAAACTAGAAAGTCTTGGTGGCCGGGAGAAAGGGATTCGAACCCCTGGAGGTGTGACCCTCAACGGTTTTCAAGACCGCCGCTTTCGACCACTCAGCCATCTCCCGATAAAGTAAAGTTTTGCCTTTTGGAGGCGACATCCGGATTCGAACCGGAGATCAAGGCTTTGCAGGCCCATGCCTTACCGCTTGGCTATGTCGCCCTGATAATGTTGAAAAAGTGGTGCCCGAGGCCGGACTTGAACCGGCACGGAAGAAAAATTCCGAGGGATTTTAAGTCCCTTGTGTCTACCAATTCCACCACCCGGGCGGGTGATTATGGAGCGGGAAACGAGATTCGAACTCGCGACCCCAACCTTGGCAAGGTTGTGCTCTACCCCTGAGCTATTCCCGCATAAATTTCTGAAAGAATTGAAGATAAAAGTATAGCAAAATAAACTTAAAAGGAGTTTATTTTGCCTTAAGTTATTTGCAAATAAATAAAGCTTTCGCGTTTAAAATTTGTTCTTTTTCGCTGATAATTGGAGATGAAAGTTCTATATTATCAGATTTTGCATTTAGCATTCTAGGTGCGATATTGGTATTGGCATTTACTTGTAAATTTTTCAATACACAAGTTTTATTAAGATCTAAAGAGTAAGTTTTTTCATATTCGTATGATGTTTTTAAAAGCTCTTTGTAGAGATTTTCTTTGTTGTTGTTTAGTGTATCTTTTGAAAATTTTGTTTGTATGGCTGGTGTTGAAACGCTGATGAAATTATTTTTAGCTATGATAGAATTGATGTCATTTAAAAGATTGTTAAAATCTGCAAGTTGGTTTTCTTTAAATTCACATTCTAAATTCGCATCAAATCTTTGACCTTTTGGAGTTTGTATACCATCTTTATAGGAAAAATTAGGTTCTAAAGAAAAACTTCCTCCGCTACAAAAATTTTCTTTTTTTGAGCGTTCTAAAATTTGATTGAAAGTATTTGTGATTTCGGCTTTTTCACTATTGTCTAATGTGATTTTTGAGCTTAAATTTTCATTTGCCCAAAAATTAATATTTGCATATAAAATATCGGGTTTTAGTGTATTGCTTACTTCTATATTTCTTGAAAAATATAAATCATGATTAGAGTCTTTTTTGCCTAAAAATTCTACATTAAAAACTACTCCTGCAACAAAAAGTAATAAACATAAAAAACCTATACCTAAACCTTTAAAAAAAGCTAACATGGATATCCTTAATAATTTAATTTGAGCTAATTTTAGCAAAAAATTTTAAAATTTTTTGTTATACTCTCATTTATGCAAAAAAAAGAGCTTGAAAAACTACAAGAAAATTTACTTCTTTGGTATGAAAAAAATGGACGCAAAACTTTACCTTGGCGTAATTTACAAAGTCAAAATTGTGATGAAAGTTTAAAGCATATTGATAGAGCTTATGGAGTTTATATCAGCGAAATTATGCTTCAGCAAACTCAAGTTAAATCAGTTTTGGAAAGGTTTTATTTCCCCTTTTTGCAAAAATTTCCTACTTTAGAAAGTTTGGCTAATGCTAATGAAGATGAGCTTTTAAAGGCTTGGCAAGGACTTGGTTATTACACTCGTGCTAGAAATTTAAAAAAGGCAGCTTTAGAATGTGTGGATAAGTTTGAAGCTAAATTACCCAAAGAAGTTGAGGATCTAAAAAAATTAAGCGGTATAGGAGCTTATACAGCAGGTGCTATAGCTTGTTTTGGTTATGATCAAAAGGTTTCTTTTGTTGATGGTAATATACGCCGTGTGCTTTCTCGTCTTTTTGCTTTAGAAAATCCTAGCATGAAAGAACTTGAAAAAAGAGCTAAAGAGCTTTTAAATTTAAATCATGCTTTTGATCATAACCAAGCCTTGCTTGATATAGGGGCTTTGGTTTGTGTGAGTAAAAATGCAAAGTGTGGGATTTGTCCTTTGTATGATTTTTGTCAAGGCAAATTTCATACAGAGCTTTATCCAAGAGCTAAAAAAATACTTTATGAGAGTGTAAATTTAAATCTTTTTTTGTTTGAATTTAATAAAAAATTTGCCATAGGGCAAAGCCAAGATAAGCTTTATAAGGGTATGTATAATTTTCCTTTTTTTAAAGAAGGAGAGTATAAACTTTCTAAAGATATGGGTTTTGTAGGGGAGTTTAAGCACAGCTATACTAAGTATAAACTTAATATCAAGGTTTATCATCAAATTTTAAACAATGAAAATAAAAATTATGAATTTAAAACCTTAAAAGAGTTAGAAAGTACCGCACTTTCGGCACTTTCTTTAAAAGCGTTAAAATTAATTAAGCTCTGATTTTTTAGGCAAACATAAAGTAGCTATAAGCATGATGATTGTAAAAATAGCTATATATATAAAAAAGCCATTTTCTATACCTGCATTTTTAAATTGTAAAGCAACCCAAGGAGCAGATCCTCCAAAAACAGCATTTGAAATAGCATAACCCAAACCTGTCCCTAAAGCTCTTACATGTTCAGGAAAAAGTTTTGCTTTAAAAATCCCAGCAACTGAAGTATAAAAACTTAAAATAACAAACAATAATACTACTAACATAAATGTCAAAGAAGGATTATTTTGTGCGTTATTGGCTATAAGTGAAAAAATAGGATAAATTCCTACCAATGCCAAAATACAAAATACAATTAAAGATCGTTTGTGTCCTATTTTATCTCCTATATATCCAAAAAGAGGTTGAATGATCATTAGTATAAATAAAGCACCTAAGAAAAGATTATTAACAAGCATTTTATCCATACCCGTATTTTCCATAAAAGTTTTAGTATAAGTTGTAATAGTATAAAAAGCTAAAGAACCTCCAGAAGTAACCCCAAGCACCATTAAAAAAGGTTTCCAAGATTTGCATAATGCTTTTAAAGTACCACGATCTTCATGCTGGTGAAGTTTTGTAGCACTTTCATTCATCATTTTTCTTACAAAAAGCGAGCCTAGTGCTAAAATTCCGCCTATTACAAAAAGTATTCTCCAAGCATAATCTTTCATATCATCAATGCTAAAAAATAAAAACATTATACTAATGCTTGCAACGGCCAAAAGTTGACCACCTATTAGTGTTACATACTGAAAAGATGAGTAAAAACCGCGTTTTCCTTCTGTAGCAAGTTCTGAAAGATAAGTAGCTGCTATGCCATACTCCCCGCCTACACTAAGACCTTGAATGAGTCTTGCTATTAAAAGTAAGATAATAGCAAGATCGCCCACTGTATCTTTGCTTGGTAAGGCTGCTATCATAAAAGAGCCCAAAGCCATTAAAACCACTGATATAACCATAGATTTTTTACGACCTACTTTATCAGCTAAAGAGCCAAAAAGCCAAGAGCCTATAGGACGCATAAAAAACCCTGCTGCAAAAACCCCAAAGGCATTGATTTGCTGGATAACAGGATTATCTGAAGTTGAAAAAGTATGAGCAAAATAAGTTGCTGTAAAAGCATAGATATAAAAATCAAACCACTCTACTAAATTTCCGCTACTTGCAGCAATAATAGAGCGAATTTTTTTCGTGCGAGTAAGCTCTTGCATAAACCCTTCCTTAATTTTAGATTTTTATTTAAGTATAGTGTGATTTTTGTTTAATATATTTAAAAATAAAGAAGAGAAATAAAAAAGATAAAAATATCGATAAAAATGTTACATATTTTAATAAATTTCATAAATTTTGGTAAAATGTTTACTCTAGGAAATATAATGAAATTTAAAAAAATATATATAGAATTAAGTGATATTTGTGGTTTAAAATGTGATTTTTGTCCTTCTCAAAAAGGAATTCGCGGGGTAATGAGTGAAGAAAAATTTCAAAACTTAGCTTATGAAATTTCTAATAAAGCTGAGCTTTTTACCTTTCATCTTTTGGGCGATCCTTTGCTTTTACCTAATTTGGAAAATTATCTAAAAATCGCAAAAGATGAAGCTATGAAACTTGAAATCACTACAAGTGGCTTTTATCTAAATTCTAAAAATCAAGCTTTATTGTTAGGGTATGAGAATATCCATCAAATCAATATTTCTTTAATGTCTTTTTTAAGTCAAAGCAAAATTTCTTTAGAACAGTATTTTAAGCCTATTTTAGAACTTTGCAAAAAGCATTTAGAGCAAAAAAGCCTTTCTTTTATCAATCTAAGACTTTGGAATTTAGATGCTAATTTTAAAGCACCTAAGTCAAATTTAAAAATTTATGAGTTTTTAGCTAAAGAATTTGAAGTTAAGATCGATACAAACTTAAGTAAAAATCGCTTGCAAAGACATATTTTGCTTCATCAAAATAAACTTTTTAAATGGCCAAATTTAAAAGATGAACCCCTTTATAAAAAAGGAAAATGTCATGCTTTAAAAGAGCAAATTGGGATTTTAAGTGATGGAAGTTTAGTGCCTTGCTGTTTGGATACTAAAGCAGATATTAACTTGGGAAATGTTTTTGAAAATAACTTTGATAAGCTTTTTAAATCATCGCGTATAAAGATGATGAAAAAAGCTTTTGAAGAAGATAAACGCATAGAAAAACTTTGTCAAACTTGCGAATTTTTTAAAGCAAGATTGGGTGATTAAAAATTGTTATTTTCTAGCTTTGTTTTAAATTCTTGAATTCTATCTATTATCTTAGGACTAAGGCGTAATAATATAGGTGTATCTTTGTTAAAATAAATACTTCCTGTTTTAACTGCTTTGGTATTTTTCAATAAAGCATTTGTATCTAAAAGATTGTTTTTGGCATTCATTCCAAGAATGAGTATGTCTGGATTTTGTTTCAGTATATATTCTGCTGATATAACAGGTCTTGAAATTTGACTTTGCGGACTTAAATTTTTAATCCCTATGAGTCTTAAAATATCAGCTATTAAAGAATTATCATTAAAGGCCATTAAAGGGTTGCTAGAATAAAGATAAATCGCACTTTTATTTAGGGGTTTATCGCTTAATTTTTTAAATTTTTGGTTAAATTCTTGTTTTAAAAGCTCTGCTTCTTTTTCTTTTTTCGTGATTTGACCTAAGGTTGTGATATTTTTTGTTATATCTTCTAAATGCTCGGCTTTTAAATTGATGCTTTTGATACCAAAATTTTTAAGTCCTTCTTCTAAATTTAAAGAATAAGAGCTTAAAATCACCAAACTTGGTTTTAATGCTACTATTTTTTCAAGTGAAGGATTTGAAAAAGTGCCTACGCTTGTAAGTTTTGAGGTTTGATCTTTAGGATAGATATTTGAGTGTTGTAAAGTGGCAATGCCTACGATTTGATCTTCAGCCTTAAGCATAAAAAGGGTTTCTATGCTTGCAGGATCAAGCACTACAAGGCGTTCTTTTGCATTTAGTGTGATTAAAAACAAACTCATAATAATTAAAATTTTTTTCATTTTTTCTCCTTTAAAGCTAAAATATAAGGTTTAGAATTTTTATAAATAATCTCGCAGTTTAAATCATAAATTTCTTTTAAAATTTCTTGAGTAAAAAGCTCTTTACTCGTTCCAAAATACTTTATTTCCCCTTCTTTTAAAAAAAGGATTTTATCGCAAAACATAGAAGCTAAATTTAAATCATGCAAGATAGCAACAACGGCTATATTTTTTTCTTTAACTCGTTTTTCGCAAAGGCTTAAAAGCTCTATAGCATAGTTTAAATCAAGGGCTGAAGTGGGTTCATCTAAAAAAAGAATTTTTGGCTTTTTAAGCAAAGCTCTTGCTAAAAGCATTCTTTGAAATTCACCCCCACTTAAAGAAAGTATGCTTCTTTCTAGAAAATTTTCAAGTCTTAAATCCTTAGCAAATTCTTTAATTTCTAAAATATCTTCTTTAGAATAAGAACTAAAAGCGTGTTTTAAATTCGCATATTTACTCATTAAAAGCACATCGATGACTTTTAAAGGGGTGTTTAATTCTGATTTTTGAGGCACAAAGCCACAAATTTTGGCAAATTCCTTAAGAGAAAAATCTTTGATATTTGTATTAAAAAGACTTATTTCTCCTTTATTTGGACTTAAATTTTTAAGTATAAGTTTTAAAAGAGTGCTTTTGCCTGAGCCATTTGGCCCTAAAATTCCTATAAAAGCCCGATTTTTAAGTTCTAAATGAATGTTTTTTAGTAAATCTTTTTGGTGATAAGCAAAGCTTAAATCTTGTATTTTTAGCATTATAAAAATCTCCTAGCACTTAAAGCCAAGTATAAAAAAATAGGAGCTCCAAAAAATGCAGTTAAAATTCCAATCGGAATTTGTACAGGGGTTAAAAGAGTTCTTGCTAAAGTATCACAAATAAGTAAAAATAATCCTCCAAATGCTGTACATAAAGGGATAACCAAGGCATTGTCATAATTTTTAAGCAAAAGTCTTATAGTATGAGGAATGATGAGTCCAACAAAGCCTATAAGTCCGCTAAAAGCAACCGCAAAAGATACAGCCAAGGATGAGACAATGAGTAAATTTATCTTTAATTTTTGAGCATTTACCCCTAGATTTCTAGCTTCATCATCTCCGCTTAAAAGTATGTTTAATTCGTTTTTATGAGCGTAAAAATAAAACAAACAAAAAATTAAAGGTAAGATTAAAATTCCCACACGAAACCAAGAAGCATTGCCTATATTTCCCATAAGCCAAGCGACTATTTTAAAAGAATCCTCGCCTATAAGATAAGTGAAAAAAGAAGTAAAAGCCCCTAAAAAAGATGAAGCTGCTATGCCGATAATGAGTAAAGTTGCTATAGAAGCTTTAGAAGAAATTTTAAAAACTCCTAGGGCAAAAAAGGCAGAGCAAACAAAACCTAAAATTCCATAATAATAATCATTCAATTTTAACAAATACGCCAAAACCGCTCCAAAGGTTGCCGCAGAAGCTATACCTATGATATAAGGATCAGCTATAGGATTTGAAAATACATTTTGAGTGATAGCCCCACTACTAGCTAAAAGCATACCGATTAAAATCGCCATTATAATGCGTGGTAAGCGTCCATCTATGATGATTTGTCTTAAAATTTCATCTTGGCTAAAGATATATGAAAAAAGTTCTTTTGGGTTTAAATTCTCATCTCCTAAGCAAAGTGCTATAAAAGAAGCGATTATATAAGCTACCAAAAGCCCTATAATCACTAAAATTTTAGAATGCGTATTTAAATTCAACATAGTAGTTTCTGCCATTCCCAACTAGGTATTGATCATTTATACTGTCTTGATAGGTGTAGTATCTTTTATCGAAAAGATTGCGAATTCCTGCTAAAATTTGTAATTTTTTATAATTATATTTCATGCCAATATCTGTTAAAAAATAATCCCTTATCCAAGAATTTTTAGACATTTTTCCTGTATTTTCATTTATAGTTCCACCATCTTTTGCTCTAGAAAAATAGGTTAAATCAACAAAATTTGAGAAATTTTTATTCCAAGCGTATTCAAGCCCAGCTGTGGCTTTGATTTTTGAAACATAAGGAATTCTCATGCCGTCATTAACACCTTTAGAAATTTTAGCATCAAGATAAGTTAGACTTTCTCTAAAGATTAAATCATCATCTAAAAAATTTTGACTCAGGCTTAATTCTACTCCTAAACGGCGAGTTTGATCTATATTATAATATTTCCACCAAGATCCACTAGTAGAATGAGGGTTTCCAAGATAAGAAATTTCATCTTTGCTTAGAGTGTAAAATAAAGTTAGATTAAAGCCGTAAAAATCCCACCAAAAATCATCAATTCCTAGTTCAAAGGTATCAAAGATCTCGGCTTTTAGGTTCGATGAATAATAGGGTGGTATTCCATTACTAGTGTTGTTATTGCGATTGACAAACTGAGCAGGTGTAGGAGAAACAAAACCTCTTTCGTATTTAAGATAAAGATTGCCTGTGTCAGAGTATTTAAAGTTAGGGGTGATTTCAAAAGCAAAATTATTGGTGTTTTTATCGGTATCAAAAAGGGTTGTTGAGTCTGTGATCATAGGATTTGATGATGGCGGTCTTCCGTTCATACTCATTTCATTTCTATAAGATCTATTGGTATTATAAGTGCTAAATTCATATCTAGCTCCACCGGATAAAGTGAAAAATTCATTAAAATTATGAGAATTAAGAGCGAAAATAGAATGGCTTTGTTTAGTCATATCCATTAAAGTTGTCATCCTATGATAGTTTATAATAGGTGCAGCGCTATAATACACCAAACTCTTTCTTTTTGCATCATGGTTTGCAAATTCATAACCAAAAATAAAATAAGAATTATTTGCATAATTTAGTTTGTTTTTTAAACTTATCCCTGTAAGCGTGTCTTCAAAACCACTTCCATTTTGATATACAGGAAGACTCATACCTCTATAACTCATTGTAGAAACATCTTTTAGATAATTGATCTTTTGATTTTGCCAAAAAGCTTCTAGGTTAAATTCCCATATATCATCAAAATAGTAATGATAATCCAAAGAAATTTCAGGGCGATTGATTTGTGTGATATTGTCACTATTACCTTTTTGAGTTGGATTGCTTTGAGCTTGTGTTTTTGTTAGATAGCCACTGCTGGTATTTTTGCTTTTAAAATAATTATAACCCAAAGTTAAGTCGCTATTATCATTGATATCAATATAGGTTTTTGTGTTAATAAAATAACCTTTTTCATTATAACCTTTTTGATATCCATCAAGGTTAAAACTTTGTATATCAAAGCTAAAAGCTAAATTTTCATTTATTTGTTTGGCGCCATTGATACCTAAATTTCCACCTAGTCCACCATGATTATAGGTACTGCTTTTTAAATTTATAGCAAAAGCATCTGATTTTTGTTTTTTTGTAATGATATTAATCACACCCCCTCTAGTACCATTTCCATAAAGCACAGACCCACCCCCAGGTATGATTTCTATGCGTTCTACATTATCTAAATTGATACTATTTAGCGGGGTTACACCATGGGAATTATCAAGAACATTAATAGCACGCCCATCGATCATAACTTTTACAGCTATATTGGACTTATTTCCTTGTCCACGCATGTCTATATTGCGTCCAAGTCCAAAATTTACAAAACTAATGCCCGAAATTCTTTCTAAGGCTTGTTCTAAGGAAACATAACCTTTATTTTGCAGATCTTTGCCTTCTATGCTGATTACATTGCGTAAATTTGAGTCTGCATCTTGTTCAAAACCTGTTGCACTAACAACAACTTTTTGTAGATTGATAGCTTCATTTGATTCTTGTGCATTTAAATTAGTTATTAGTAATAATGCAAATAAAGATAACTTAAATAACTTATAAAACTTTTTATTTGGGTGCAAATTTTACTCCTTAAATAAAATAAATAATGATAATTTATATCATAATAATTTGAACGAAATTTATCCTTTATTAACTTAATTTAGTATAAATTTTTGTTAAAATAGATAATTTTTATATTTTAAGTTATTTTTAATTTGATAATTGATACCATTTTTTTTAATATTTTATTTTAAAATCAAGAAAGGATAAAAATGAATTTTGAAAGCATTATTTCTCATATGAATGATCATCATAAATCAAATTTGGTTGATCTTTGTAAAAAATTTGGTGGTATTGAGCAAGTACAAGATGTTTTTCTAAAAAGTGTTGATTTTAATGGCTTGGATCTTGTTTACAATGATAAAGAAAATTTACGAGTGGAATTTCCTAAAAAAGCCGATGAAAACACGATTAAAGATACTATAATATCCCTTTGCATGAGTGCAAAGAGTGAGCAAAATTTTAGTGGCGTAGAAAAAGAATTAAATGAATTTATGCTAAGTTTTAATTCTGTAGCTTTGGCAACTTTAAATGCAAATGGAGAAGTTGTTTGCTCGTATGCACCTTTTGTAAGCACACAATGGGGAAATTATATTTATATAAGTGAAGCAAGCGAACATTTTAACAACATCAAAGTAAATCCAAACAATATAGAAATAATGTTTTTAGAGGATGAGAGTAAAGCCGCTTCTGTGATACTTCGCAAAAGATTGCGCTATAGAGTAAATGCAAGCTTTTTAGAGAGAGGTGAAAGATTTGATCAAATTTATGATGAGTTTGAAAAACAAACCGGAGGAGAAGGAGGCATTAAAACTATACGCAAGATGCTTGATTTTCATCTAGTAAAGCTTGAATTTAAAAAAGGACGCTTTGTAAAAGGTTTTGGTCAAGCTTATGATATAGAAAATGGAAATGTTACACATGTAGGTGCTAGTGGAAATCCACATAAATTCCTACATAAGCATTAATTTATATAAAATCTTATAAATTTTGTTCTTGTAAAGCTTGGGCTTGATGATGAGTGATTAAAGGTTCTATGATTTCATCAAAAAGCCCATCTTGCATAATGGCATCTAAGCGATATAAAGTAAGATTTATTCTATGATCGCTGATACGATTTTGTGGAAAATTGTAAGTGCGAATGCGTTCACTTCTATCTCCGCTTCCTACTTGTGATTTTCTTGCTTCACTTTCTTTTGCCAGTCTTTCACTCTCTTGCATTTCATAAAGCCTTGCTTTTAGGACTTTCATCGCACTTTCTTTATTTTTGTGTTGGCTTTTTCCATCTTGATTGACTACAACTATACCTGTAGGGATATGAGTGATACGAACAGCTGAATCAGTAGTATTTACACTTTGTCCACCATGTCCTGAAGATCGCATAACATCAACTTTAAGATCGTTTGGATTGATTTCGATTTCTATATCATCAACTTCTGGCATTACTGCCACGGTGATAGCAGAAGTATGCACGCGTCCTTGGGATTCTGTTTGAGGAACTCTTTGAACACGGTGCGTTCCACCTTCATATTTAAGTCTTGAATAAGCTCCTGTTCCTTTAACAAGCATGATGATTTCTTTAAATCCACCTACACTTCCTTCACTAGAACTTACAATCTCAAGTTTATAGCCACGATTTTCAGCATATCTTGCATAAGCTTTTACAAGATCTCCTACAAATAAAGATGCCTCATCGCCACCTGCGCCTGCGCGAATTTCAAGAAAAATATTTCTTTCATCATTGGGATCCTTAGGAAGAAGTAAAATTTTAATCTCTTCTTCAAGCTTTGGTTTTAATTCTTCTAAAGTTTTTAGTTCTTCTTTCGCAAGTTCCCCAAGTTCTGGATCGTTTAGCAAAGCTTTATTTTCTTCTATATTGTCTAAAGTTTTTAAATACTCTTTAGCTTTTAAAACGATAGGTTCTAAATTTTTTTGTTCTTTAGAGAGTGTAGTCATTTTACTGATATCGTTGATTATATCAGAACTGCTAAGAAGAGAATTTAACTCTTCAAAGCGTTTTAAAAAAGGATCTAGTTTGCTAGCTAACATTAAAAACTATATAGAAAATTATGCGATTTTATTTACTAAAAGGGCTAAGCGGCTTACACGGCGAGAAGCAGTTTGTTTTTTAATGAAACCGCGACTTACCATAGCATGAATGCTTTTATTAGCTACTTTTAAAGCTTCATTAGCAGCATTTTTATCTCCATTTGCTGCAGCTTCTCTTACGGCTTTAGTTATATTTTTAAGTCTTGTTCTATAGAATCTATTTCTTTCTGTTTTTTTAATAGTTTGTCTTGCTCTTTTTTCAGCAGATTTATGGTTTGCCATTTATATTTTCCTTTTTTGAAATTAAAGACTAAATTATATAAGAATAAAATTTAAAATTTAATTAATTTAAGCAAAATTTCAAAATAAGTCTTTTAAATTTATATCCCAAAAAACTAAATTAAATTTAAGTAAAAATCCATAAATTACCGCACTTAAAAGTCCAGCAAACAATCCTGCTAACATATCATCAAGCATTACACCTAGTCCGCCTTTGACTTTTTTATCTATCTTACCAATAATAGAAGGTTTTGTAATGTCAAAGAGTCTGAATAAAACAAAAGCCAAAATAAAATTGACTATCGAGTTTTCAACACTTGCTGCAATAGCACAAGCAAGAAAAACTCCAGCAACCTCATCGATAACTATGTGTTTGTCATCGTGAATTCCTGTTTTTTTTTCATAATCATCTATAACACGAATACTTGCAACAAAAATTAAAATGCTTAGTAAAAACAAAGTATTAATCCCGAGATATTTAAGTATAAAAAAAGCAGGTATTAAAGCAGCGATAGTACCAAAAGTCCCACTTGCCTTTTTTACAGAACCTGAATAAAAAAAAGTTAAAAATAATTTTTGCATTTTATTACACCATATAAGACATTTGATGAATTTCTAAAAGTTTTTGATAAAATTCTTCATCATTTTTGTATTCTAAAATTCCATCAGTTGGAAAAAGCTCATTATAAATTTTTTGCATATTTTTTAATCTATTTGGAAAAAGAGAAGTTAAAATAACACTAGATACTTCCTTGCGCATGAAAATTGCTGGAGGAATGATACCCGCTCTTAGTAAATCTTTTAAAGACTGAGAATTATAGTGCAAATGGTGATGACAACCATGAGGGCAAGATCTTGTGCTAACAATCATGCGACATTGATCGCAAAATACAAATTCAGGCAAAACGATCACTTCTATGCCATAGTCCTTGGAAAAATCATCAAGTATGGTTTTTGGTTGGTTATCGTCATAAAACATTCCAAGTCCTGTATGATTTTGTCCTACTACTAGTTTGGTACAACCTAGACTTTTTGCGATAATACTTTCTAAGCCAGGATTTAAATGAGCGTGAAAAATATTAATATTTTTTAATGGAAAAATGAAAATTCTATCCGGTGGAAGATAGTTTTGAATAAATTTTTTCAAATATGCTTCTTTAAGTTCGAATTCAAACCCATTTACATCAAAAGATTCTACAAGAAAAATTACAACTAAATCTGCTTTATCAATAGTCCAACGAAACATTCTTTCATGGGCACGATGCAAAGGATCAAAACTTGAAACTATAGCAGTAATTTTTTGTGCATTAAGATTGTTTTTGATTTGTTGAAAATTTTCTTTTATTTTTTCAATTTGAGAATTATAAATTTCTATTTTTCCACTTATGCAAGTTGTTCCCATGTCTTCTAAAGAGCAAGTGTTAGGACTGAAAATATCAGAAAAATTTTTATTATTTTTAAATTGGCTTTTAAAATCTATATGTCCTACTACTTTTTCATCTAGTATGAGATCGATTCTATCGCCAGATTTTATATCATTTAGTGCTTCTTCAGCATTTTTTGGTGCAAAGCTTAAGGGATAGGGAAAACTTTCTCCTTTAAATTTTCCTGATTTAATGATTTCATTGACTTCTTTTTCATTCATTAAATGAGTGCAAGTACCTAGCAAACCTTCTTTAATAAGTGACAAGATGCCAAATTCATTTTGATCTATGGTAATGTTTTTATTTTTTCTTGCTGATTTCATATTTCTTCCTTTTTTCCCATAAAGATTTACGTGAAATGCCTAATTTTTTTGAAAGATCAGTATCAGGAAATATATTTTGGTAATTTATAATAACATATTTTACATACTCATCTATAGTTAAAATTTCATTGCTATTGATATTTTTTTCATTATCATTTAAATTAATGCAGTTTATTTTTAAATCATCTGTATTTGAATTGGTATGCAAAATAACATTTTTGTTTTGTATAAAATCTAGGAGTTTTTCCTTTTCTGTTGCTTTTAATGCTTGAAAATTACTCAAAAATAAGAGATTGTTTTCTGTGGGAAGTTTCATAACTTTTTCAACTGAATTTGTAGATGTTAAATCAATAAAAGAAAGAGTAATGTCACATTCATTTGCATAATTAAAAACAAAAGCATCAGCACTGCTTTGCTTGTTGGATTTTAATATCAATGGAAGTTTTAATTTTTTATAATTATACTCTGGAATTTTGATTGTTTCTAATCTTGATTTGATATAGCTTTGATAAGCTTTATTAAGGATTGAAAGTTTTCTAAAATCCTGATAATGCTTTATTTTTCTAATCAGCTCTTCTATCATAAAGGGTTTTTGAATATAATCACTAGCACCTAATTTCAAAGGATTTGAAACTGTATCTGTACTTATATAAGAAATAAGCAAAATAATAATACTATGTTTAAACTGACCTACGGCTTTTAGAAAATTATTAGTATTTGTAGAAAGCAGTATAATGTCATAGTATTTTTCACCATTGTATTCATCAAACGAGTTAATAATTTCACAGCTATATCCAGCATCACTTAGTTTAATGCTAATGCTTTGCGCTAGATAAATTTCATTTTCAATAATTAAAACTTTCATAATCTTGTCCAATCAAAATATTTTAAATTTACACTACTAAGCACCGCCATACCTTCTTTTCTTCCAATAAAACCCAATTTTTCCGTTGTTGTGGCTTTAACATTGATTCTAAATTCATCTAAATCTAAAGTATGAGCTATATTGCTTTGCATAGCTTGTTTAAAGTCTTTAAGTTTAGGGCTTTGTGCCATGACGCAAATGTCTATATTAATGAGTTCAAAACCTATTTCTCTGACTTTATCATAAGCTTGTTTTAAAAGCTCCATGGAGTTGGCATTTTTAAATTTCATATCAGTATCAGGATAAAGCTCTCCTATATCTCCAAGTCCTGCAGCACCTAAAATCGCATCGGTTAAAGAGTGAGCTAAAACATCTCCATCGCTGTGTGCTTTAAGCCCCATAGTAGGATGAATTTGCACTCCTGCTAAAAGCAAAGGGCGATTCTCTCCAAATTCATGCACATCAAAACCATTGCCAGTAAAAATTTCAAAGCTAGGTGTAGGCAAATTAAGTTTTTTAAGATCTTCTTTAAAGGTTAGTTTTCTTGCATTTTCTTCACCTTCAACAAACCAAATTTTTCCACCCATTGCAGCTATAGCTGTGCTATCATCTGTAAATTCTAGGTTTTGATCTAAGGCTTTTTTAAGCAATTTGGTTTTAGAAATTTGCGGGGTTTGAATGAGTTTGATTTTTTCTCTTTGCAAGGCTTCATTGTCAAAAAGTGTTGTATCTGCAACTTTTAAAGCAGGGGTAATACAATCTGCTTTATCTAAATTTTCAATCAAACGATCAAACAAATTTTTACTCACCAATACCCTTGCTACATCACTTACCATAACAAATTCGCTATCTATGAGCTCTAAGGCTTTTTTTAAGGATTCTGCTCTGGTATCACCACCTTCTATGAATTCATAGTTTTTAGTAAATTTTTTCATATAAGTGATATTACTAGAGGTAACAACTATTTTTTTAAAAGGATAAAAAGAGCTTAAATTTTTTGTTGCATAAAGCCAAAGAGGGTCATTTCCAAGTCGTAAAAATTGTTTTTTTACCTTTGTATTAAAACGAGTAGAATTTCCAGCTGCTAACATAATGAGGCTCATTTCACTCATTTTTTCATTCCTCTTTTTAATATTGTTGGTTTTTATAATGTTACCATATTATACACTTATAAAAAGCTAAATTTTATCATTTTATTAGTAAAATTGATTTTTTTAAAAGACAAGGAAAAAATATGAAAGAACAAATTTTAGAGAAATTAAAAACTGTAAAATATCCTGGTTTTGAAAAGGATATAGTGAGTTTTAACTTTGTAAAAGATATTAAAATTCAAGATGATGGTGTATTCATTGATATAGAAATCGTTTCAGCAAATCCTGAAGTAGCTAATGAAATTCGTAAAAATACTATTGAAGCTTTATCGAGTTTGGCTTTAAAAAATATTGAACTTAATATCATTACTCCAAAAATTCCTGAAGAAAAAAGTAATTCAAGAAGTGGAAAAAATATCGCTCCACAAGTAAAAAATTTCATCATGGTTTCAAGTGGAAAAGGTGGTGTGGGTAAATCTACAACTACAGTAAATTTAGCAATTTCCATGGCTAAAATGGGAAAAAGAGTAGGTATTTTAGACGCGGATATTTATGGGCCAAATATTCCAAGAATGCTAGGTGAAACCAAAACTCAGCCTGAAGTAGTAGGGCAGAGATTAAAGCCTATTTTAACTCATGGTGTTTATATGATGAGTATGGGGGTTTTGATCGAAGAGGGTCAAGGCCTTATGTGGCGTGGAGCTATGATTATGAAAGCAATCGAGCAACTTTTGGCTGATGTGATTTGGCCTGAACTTGATGTATTGTTTTTAGATATGCCTCCAGGAACAGGCGATGCACAAATTACTTCTGCGCAAAGTATTCCTATTACTGCAGGAGTTTGTGTAAGCACACCTCAAACCGTATCTTTAGACGATAGCAAAAGAGCTTTAGATATGTTTAATAAACTTCATATTCCTATAGCGGGTGTGATTGAAAATATGAGTGGATTTTTATGTCCTGATAATGGTAAAGAGTATGATATTTTTGGTAAAGGAACAGCTGAAGATATGGCAAAAGCCTATAAAAGTGAAGTTTTAGCACAAATTCCTATAGAAATGATAGTAAGAGAAGGTGGAGATGAAGGCAAGCCTGTGAGTTTTTATCACCCTGAAAGTGTGAGTTCAAGGCGTTATTTAATGGCGGCCGAAAAAATTTGGAGTTTTATAGAAAAGATTAACAATGAAGGTGGTGCGGATAATTCTGCTATACAACCTATGATGAATGGAAAAAGTGCGTGTTCGCATTAAAAATTAAGTGGATAAGGAAAAGAAAATGATTAATACTAAAGAAGATTTTTTACTTTTAATCAAACAAATCGAGCAAAAAAGTGGCTATAAAAAACCTAAAGCTTTTGGTATAGCAAGGCTTGATAGAGGACAGTTAAATAAAAATAAAATCTTACAAGCAAGTTTTGCTTTGATTAACTATGAGCAAAATTTTGGCTCAGCGGCAATCATGCTTGAAGCTTTTATGCAAAGGGGCGTGGAGATTGATTTTAATGCGAGTGAGTTTGTGCAAACTTTGAAATTAGAAGATATTGATTTTGCACTTTCTTGTTTTAAACCTTTTTTAGAAGAAGATGGGCATCAAAATATTGATTTATTAAAGATTATCAAAGATAAATTTAAAGACGATGAATTTTCTTTTGTTTGTCTTTTTGAAGATAAAGAACCTTTAAGTGTAGAAAGTATTTATCTAAAACTTTATTTGCTTTCTACTAAAAAAGTACCTTTAAGAAGTATCAATCTAAATGGATCTTTTGGACTTTTAAGCAATGTAGCTTGGAGTGATGATAAGCCTATCGAGCTTGAGTATTTAAGAGCAAATGAAATGCGTTTAAAAATGAGCAATCAATATCCAAAAATCGATTTTGTTGATAAATTCCCAAGATTTTTAGCACATATTATCCCTGAGGATAATACAAGAATTTTAGAAAGTTCTAAAGTAAGAATGGGTGCGTCTTTAGCAGCAGGAACAACCATCATGCCAGGGGCAAGTTATGTGAATTTTAATGCAGGTACAACAGGAGCTTGTATGGTTGAAGGGCGTATTAGTTCAAGTGCTATAGTAGGAGAAGGTTCTGATGTAGGTGGCGGAGCTTCGATTTTAGGTGTTTTAAGTGGAACAAGTGGCAATGCTATAAGCGTAGGCAAGGCTTGTCTTTTAGGGGCTAATTCAGTGACAGGAATTCCTTTAGGGGATAATTGTATAGTTGATGCAGGTATTGCAGTGCTAGAAGGAACGAAATTTTTACTCAAAGATGCCGAAGAACTTGCTAAACTTAATCCTTATTTTAATTTTGATAAAGAAATTTACAAAGGCTTAGAGCTTAAAGGTTTAAATGGGCTACATTTCCGTCAAGATTCTATAAGTGGTGCTATGATAGTAGCTTTAAATAAAAAAGCAGTCAAACTTAATGAAGCCTTGCATTGATATAAATTTATTTTACATAAAGCTTTAAGCTTTATGTCTTTCTTTTAATTTTGAAATCACATCTGAGAAACTAAGATTTGCATCTGCAAGTAAAACACTTAAATGATACATTAAATCCGCTGCTTCACAAATAAGCTCTTCTTTATCTTTTACTGTCGCTGCTAAAGCTGTTTCTACGCCTTCTTCACCAACTTTTTGTGCGATGCGTTTTGTACCACTTTTGAAAAGTTTTGCTGTATAAGAAGTATTTTCATCGGCATTTTTGCGTGCATTAATAAGTTTTTCAAGTCTGGCTAGAAAAACAAAATCTGCATTTTTAGAAATTTTTTCAAAACAAGAAATATCGCCCGTATGACAAGTAGGCCCTACAGGATTTGCTAAAATTAAAAGCGTGTCATTATCACAATCTAAGCTTAAATCTATGATATTTAAGAAATTTCCACTTTCTTCACCCTTCATCCAAAGACGCTGTTTTGTGCGTGAAAAAAAGACTACTTTGCCACTTTCTAAGCTTTTTTCTAAGGCTTCATTATTCATAAAGCCTAGCATTAAAACTTCGCAAGTTTTTGCATCTTGGATGATGACAGGTAAAAGATTATCCACTTTTTGCCAAGCGATTTTTTCATTAAGTTCTTTGAAATTTTGCATATTATATCCTTATACTTAAGCCTTGATTTTTAAGATAAATTTTTAATTCTTTAATGTCTATAAGTTTTTGATGAAAAACAGAAGCAGCTAAAGCCCCATCTATACCTAGTTTAAAAGCTTCTAAAAAATGTTCCATTTTTCCCGCTCCCCCACTTGCGATCAAAGGTACTTTACAAATTTTATATACAGCTTCTAATTGTTCTAAATCATAGCCATTTTTAACACCATCTTGATTCATCATATTTAAAACAATTTCGCCTGCACCTAGATCTTGCACTTTTTTAACCCATTCTAAAGTGCTTTTTCCACTATGTTTACTTGTTTTTTCATCCCCTGTGTATTGAAATACTTTTAAATTTCCATTTTCATCTTTAAAACTATCAATCCCTACTACTACGCATTGCACGCCAAAGCTTTTAGCAAGGCGTGTGATTAGGCTTGGATCATTTAAGGCAGGAGAATTGATAGAAATTTTATCTGCCCCATTAGCCAAAAGTTCAGCTGCATCTTCTTCGCTTTTAATACCCCCTGCAACACAAAAAGAAATATTGATATTTTTTGCTACTTCACTTACCCATTCTCTTGATATGCGTTCTTTTCTAGCACTTGCAGCAATATCATAAAAAACAAGCTCATCAATACCATTTTGAGAATAATACCTAGCAAGCTCTATGATATCTCCCATATCTTTATGGTTTTTAAATTGTGTTCCTTTTACTACTCTGCCATCTTTGACATCTAAACATGCAATTATGCGTTTTGTAAGCATTTATTTCTCCAAAATACATTTTTCTTTAAGATATTTTTCCATTTCTTCATCGCTTTTAATTTCATCAAAATTAGCTTGAATTTTTGCTTCTTTGCCCACTTTAATTTGTTTGTTTATATCATCAATAAATTCTTTAAAATTTGGATTTTTATTGATCAGCATATTTAGTGTTTGAATATCAAGTTCTTTTTCTTTTGCACTAATTAAAATTTGAGAATTTGAAATATCTTTTTCAAGTTTTATCACTCCTATGCCAAAACTTTGATTTAAGCGTCTTAACTCACTTAAAACTTCGCTATCAATTTCTTGTAAAACAACCAAATAGCCTTCATTTGCCCAGCTAGAATTGCTTACAGCTTGAAAATAGCATTCTTTTAAATTTGAAAAATTTAAAGCAATTTTAAGTTCAAAAGAAAAAAGCTTATAACTATTTTGTTTGATATTTTCTAAAAGTGTTATGGTCTCTTTTTCATAATCATCGTAAGGAAAATAAACCCCTACAATATCAGGATAATTCCACTTATCTTCCCCGCCCTTACCCTTTTTGCTTTGTTCGTGATAAATTGTTTTGCAATTTAAATTAAAATCTAAATTTTCATATAAAAATTTTACAAGCAAGGGGTGTAAATCTCTTTCATGAAATTTATTTTTTTCTTGTTTTTCATTGGTAATTTCATTTTTATTATCAAGCTTTAAAAGTTCATTTTCTCTTTCTTTTAGCCAAAAAGTTGTAGGTTTTATTGAGGTTTTAAGAAAGTTAATTTTATCTGTAAGCAACCTATTCCAAATTGTTTGAGTGGGTGTTTGTCCTATACTAGAAAGCTTTTTATCTAAGCCTTTTTCAAGAGCTTTTTGCCAAATTTCACTCACATTTAAAGGCTTTTTAGTTTGTTTTAAAACTTCTATAATTAATTCTTTATAGGTCAATTTTCCAGACATCTTATCCCTTCTTCTACACTAAAAACTCCGTCTAATAAAGCTTTTCCTACGATAACCCCACTACAAATTCCTTTTAAGTTTTCAAGGTCTTTTAAGCTTGCTACTCCACCACTTGCCTGAATGCAAATATGAGGAAAAATTTCATGGATAAGTTTATAAAGTCTTGCATTTACTCCTTGCATGGTGCCATCTTTTGAAATATCTGTGCAAAGTATGTGTTTTAAGCCTTTATTGCTATAAAAATCTAAAACTTCCATAAGCTTTTTATCGCTTGCTTCTTGCCAAGCATTTACAGCCACAACATAATCTTCTTTTAAAATCGTATCTAAGGCTAAAACTATAGCTTCACTACCAAATTCTTTTAAAATTTCAAGACATAAAGTCGCATCTTTAATTGCCATAGATCCTATAACTACTCTTTTTACTCCACAATCAAGCAAAGCTCTAGCTTCTGCTTTAGAGCGTATACCTCCACCTACTTGCAAATTGACACTGACTTCTTTGGCTAATTTTTCTATCAAAGCAAATTGTCTTTTGCTAGGATCTTTTGCACCTGTAAGATCTACAAGATGAAGTTCTTTCGCTCCTGCTTTTTCGTATTCTTTAAATTTCTTTAAGGGATTGTATTTATATACTTTTTTTTGTTCGTAATCCCCTTTTACAAGACGCACCACTTCGCCATCTATAAGATCGAGTGCGGGTATGATTTGAGTCATCCTATATCCTTAATAAAATTTGAAATTAAAATTTCCCCAGCCTCGCTACTTCTTTCAGGGTGAAATTGCACTCCGTAAAAATTATCTTTCATTACGCTTGCGCTAAATTTTTGCGAATACTCACAATCTGCTATAGTGTATTTCCCAAGTCCTACACAATAACTATGCACAAAATAAAAATAAGCCCCTTCTAAGCCTTTAAACAAAGCATGAGAGCTATAAACTTCATTCCATCCCATATGTGGAAAAGTAAAGCCTTCTTTAGCTTTAAATTTTTGAGTTGTAAAATCTATGAGTTTTAAGGTTTCTTGATTTAATTCTTCAGAAAAATTTCCTAAAATTTGCATACCTAAACAAATACCAAGCAAAGGTTTTTTGGTATTTTGAATAAAATCAATAAGATTAAATTGTTCTAAATTTTTCATTGCTTCTTTTGCGGTACCCACTCCAGGTAAAAAAAGCTTATCCGCACTTTCAAGTTCTTTTAAATCCCTACTGATAGTTGCATTAAAACCTAATCTATCTAGACAAAATTTCAAAGATGCTAAATTCGCACAGGCTGTATCGATGATGATGATTTTCATATCACTCCTTTAGAGCTGGCTAAATTTTCACTTTCTATTTTTACTGCCATTTTCAAAGCTTTTGCAAAGGCTTTAAAAAGCCCTTCGGCTTTATGATGATCGTTTTTGCCTTTAACTTTTAAATGCAAACTCACGCCCATAGCATAGCTTAAAGAATAAAAAAAGTGCTCGATCATTTCTGTGCTTAAAGCCCCTAAATGAGATTTTTTAAATTTGGCTTTATAGACTAAATGGGGACGATTGCAAAAATCCATCGCACAACTTGCCAAACACTCATCCATAGGTAAAGCAAAACCATATCTTGCAATGCCGATTTTATCCCCTAAAGTTTTTTTGATACAAGCTCCAAGTGCTAAGGCTACATCTTCAACGCTATGATGCTCATCGATTTCCAAATCTCCTTTACAAGAAATTTCAAGCCCTATACCTCCATGTACAGCGATTTGCTCTAACATGTGATCAAAAAAATCAATACCTGTTTTAATGCTAACCTTACCCCCATTTAAGCATACCTTTACTTTTATATCTGTTTCTTTAGTAGTTCTTTGATAACTCGCGCTTCTAAAAGAACTTAAAATTTCATTTTCTATTTCTTTCCAAGAAAGTTCGCCGTATTTTAAACCACGCACGCCTAAATTTGAAGCCAAGATCATATCACTCTCACGATCTCCTATAACAAAACTTTGCTCCTTATCATAAAGTTCGTGTTTGATATACTCTTCTAACATAGCGGTTTTAGGTTTTCTGCAAACACAATTTTCATTTTCAAAATGCGGACAAATAAAAATATCTTGAAATTCTATACCGCAACTTTTTAAAATATCAAGCATTTTTTCATGAGCGATTTCAAAATTTTCCTTTGGAAAACTTGGTGTTCCAAGACCGTCTTGATTGCTTACCATAACAAATTTAAATCCAAATTTTTTTAGTTTTAAAAGAGTGGGAATAGCATCTTTTTCAAAACGCAATTTTTCAAGAGTATCGATTTGAAAATCGCTTTTTGGCTCCTCTATTAAAGTGCCATCTCTATCTATAAAAAGGATTTTTTGACTCATTTTAAGCTTTCTAAACGAAAAGTTACTGCATTTTTGTGCGCGTCTAAATGCTCATTTTGTGCTAAAATTTCAACACTTTTACCTAAAGCTAAAAAACCTTCTTTACTTAACTCTTGAACGGTCATTCTTTTGCTAAAATCTGCCAAACCTAAACTAGAATGCGTTTTAGTAAGTCCATAAGTAGGTAAAACATGATTTGTCCCACTTGCATAATCACCCATAGACTCTGGGGAATAAGCTCCTAAAAATACTGATCCTGCGTGTTTTACACCTTTTAAAAGTTCTCGTGGATTTTGAGTTTGTATGATCAAATGTTCAGGGGCGTAAAGATTTGAAATTTCTAAGGCTTGATTTAAATCTTTAGCTATGATAATGCGTGAATTAGCAATGCTTTTGCTTGCAAGTTCTTTGCGAGGCAAAAGTTCTAATTGACTTTGGACTTCATCACTTGCTTTTTTAGCAAAATCTTGACTTAAACACACTAAAATCACTTGAGAATCTGCACCATGTTCAGCTTGTGAAAGCAAATCACTAGCTACAAATTTTTCATTAGCTAAATCATCAGCTATGACTAAAACTTCACTAGGTCCTGCTTGCATATCAATAGCTGCTCCGTTTATATCACTACTTACTTGGCGTTTTGCTTCGGTTACAAAGGCATTTCCTGGGCCAAAAATTTTATCCACCTTTAAAACACTCTGGGTACCGTAAGCCAAAGCTGCTATAGCTCCTGCACCGCCCATTTGATAAATTTCATCCACGCCACAAAGCTTAGCACAAAAAAGCACAGCATCATTGATTTTTGCAGGACTTGCTAAAACGATTTTTTCACAACCTGCAATTTTTGCAGGAATAGCTAGCATTAAAACCGTTGAAAACAAAGGTGCCAAACCCCCTGGTATGTAAAGTCCTACTTTTTCTATAGGGCGTGTTAAAACTTCACATTTAACGCCTTTTGTAGTTTCAAGAGCGATTTCATGTGGGATTTGGGCTTCGTGAAATTTTTTGATATTTTCATAAGCCACTAAAATAGCTTCTTGTAAATCTTTATCTAAACGCTTGCTTGCTTGAGTGATTTCTTCTTGAGTGATTTTAATCTTTGAAATTTCAGCCTTATCAAATTTCAAAGCTTGTTCTATCAAAGCTTCATCGCCTTTTTCTTGCACTTCTTTAATGATAGAACTTACTATTTTTGAAATTTCATCTTTCGCACTTATAGCAGGGCGTTTTAACGCTTCTTCTTTTTGTTTTTCATCCAAATTATCATATACTAAAATTTGCATTTTTTACTCACTTTAACATTTTTTCTATAGGCAGAACTAAAATCGAACTCGCACCTTCTTCTTTTAAAGCCTCCATGGTTTCCCAAAAAAGATTTTCTTTACTTACCATATGTAAAGCTACATTTTTTTCATCGTGTGCTAAAGGTAAGATAGTCGGTCTTTCAACTCCTGGAAGTAGGGCTTGAATTTTATCAAGCTTTTCTTTTGGAGCATGAAGCATAATGTATTTAGATTCTCTTGCTTGCATTACTCCTGCTACACGCAACATAATTTTATCCACTAAGGCTTGTTTTTCTTTACTTAAAGCATTTTCTTTTTGAATCAAACAAGCACGAGATTCATAAATGACTTTAACTTCTTTAAGATTGTTTGCTTGTAAAGTTGCCCCGCTTGAAACAAGATCGCAAATCGCATCGGCTAAATTTGCCCTAGGGGCTACTTCAACAGAACCTGTAAGCGTACAATTTTTATAATTAATCCCATTTTCTTTCATAAAACGCTTTAAAAGTTGTGGATAAGAAGTAGCTATCCTTAAGCCTTCAAAATCTTTCAAATTTTGAAATTTATTTTCTTGAGGTAAGGCAAGAGAAAGACGGCAATATCCAAAATCTAGCTTTTTTAAAAGCTTATAGCTTGGATTTTCTCCTAAAGACTGGCGTTCAAGTTCATTTTCTTCTAAAACATTTTCCCCTATAATGCCTAAATCTACAACCCCATCAAAAATAAGCCCAGGGATATCATCATCTCTAACGCGTAAAATATCTATGGGTAAATTTGTAGAAAAAGCGATCAAGCTTTGTTCATGGATATGCATTTTAACACCACATTCTGAAAGAAGCTCTATGGATTCTTTTGAAAGTCTACCTGATTTTTGTATCGCAATGCGTAAACGAGTGTTTTCTTGCATAACATATCCTTGAAATTAAAAATTAAAAACTTATATTAGCATAAGTAGTTGAATTTTTAGCAAGGGTTTTAGAAAATAAATAAATTTAATTTTATTTAAAATAATTATTTAAAACTTTTTATTTTTAAGGTATTTAATTGAAGTATTAATCCTAGCAAAAGCTAGGATTTGATTAAGCTACAAATTCGATGAAAGCCATTTCAGCAGCATCACCACGGCGAATTCTTGTTTTGATGATTCTTGTATATCCACCATTGCGATCTTTGAATTTTGGAGCAATTTCAGTCACTAATTTATTAGTAGCGTTTTTATCTTGTAATGAAGCAAAAACTGCTCTATGAGCGTTAAAATCTCCAAGTCTTGCTCTAGTAATCAATCTTTCTACATAACCTCTTAATTCTTTAGCTTTTGGTAGAGTAGTTTCGATTTTTCCGCTATTTACTAAAGCTATAGTTAAATTTTTTAATAAGGCAGCACGATGAGATGAAGTTCTGCCAAGTTTTCTATATCCATGTTTATGTCTCATTCTTTATCCTTCGTTTTGTGCTTTTAATTCTGCGATTTTATTTTTAAGTATTTCTTTATTATCGCTAAGCTTAGAAGTTCCCACAGGAAAACCTATGCTTTCCATGATGTTTTTAATTTCATCAAGAGATTTTTTACCTAAATTTTTAAGCCCTGCAAGTTCACTTACACTCATCAAAGCAAGCTCGCCTATGTAAACTACTCCTGCTTTTTCAAGACAATTATAACTTCTAGCACTTAAATTTAAATCTGTAATGTTTTGCAATAATTTAGTATTTTCTAGTTCATTGCTTGTTGCTTGATTTTTAATTACGCTTCTAACATTGGTGATTTTATCAAATACTGATAATTGTTTATACATAGCTTCTAGAGCATTTTGAAAAGCTTCATTTGGAGTGATTTGTCCATCAGTTGTTACAGTTAAAACCACTTTTTCATAATCAGGATTATCTTCAAACAAAACTTTTTCAATATCATAGGTTGCTTCTCTTACAGGTGTAAAGAAAGCGTCTAAAGCTATAAATTTAGGATCATTTATAAGCTCTTTAATTTCTTCGCTTGGTACATAGCCAATACCTTTTTCAACGATCAATGTGAATTTGAGTTCAGCATCTTCGTTGATAGTTGCTAGATAGGCGTCTTTGTTTACTACCTCTACTTGATCATTATTTAGATCTTTGCCGTAAATTTCTTTTGAGCCTTTAAAGCTAAATTCTACTATTTCTTTATTTGATTCGCCTTTAATTTTAAAGCGTAGTTTTTTTAGATTAATGATAAAAAGTGCTACATCTTCAAGCATACCACGCATGCTATCAAATTCATGAGCTACGCCATCAATATGGATCGCAGTTGGAGCATATCCTATGGTGCTAGTGTAAAGCAAACGGCGTAAAGGATGGGCTAGGGTGATTCCATAGCCGATCTCAAAAGGCCAAGCACTGATTTTAGCCACAGTATCACTAATGTTTTCTATTGTAAATTCTGTTGGCGTATAAGCAGATGTTGTAATATTTCTCATATTTAGCCCCTATTACTTAGAGTAAAGCTCAACGATAAATCTTTCCTCAACCGGAATGACAACTTCTTCTCTTTCAGGTTTTCTTGTGAAAATTCCAAATCTCTTATTTTTTTCAACATCAACCCAAGCAACGATTCCAGTTTGTGCTGTAAGTTCGATAGCTCTTGTTATTTGAGGATTGTTTTTGCTTTTTTCGATGATTTCGATTTTAGCACCTGCTTCTACTCTAAAGCTAGGAATATCCACTCTTTTACCATTTACTAAAATATGTCCATGTGTTACAAGTTGTCTTGCAAAACGACGTGTTGTAGCAAAACCCATTCTATATACCACATTGTCTAATCTTTGTTCTAAAAGCTGGATAAGTAATACCCCTGTATTTCCTTCTCTTCTTGCTGCTTCAGCAAATAAACGACGGAATTGCTTTTCGCTTACTCCATACATAAATTTAGCTTTTTGTTTTTCTCTTAATTGAAGTCCATACTCACTAATTTTACCTTTTCTTGCTCCGTGTTGTCCTGGCGCATAAGGGCGTTTGTCTAGTGCACTTTTGCCAGCTAGTCTTCTTTCTCCTTTTAATGCTAAGCTAACACCAAAGCGTCTTTCTAATTTTTCTACTGGTCCTCTATATCTTGCCATAATATTCTCCTAAATTTTTCTTATATCTTAGACACGACGACGCTTAGGCGGTCTGCAACCATTGTGAGCTAATGGAGTGATATCTTTTAAGAAAGTTACTTTGATTCCTTCCATAGCACCTACACTCTTAACAGCAGTTTCTCTACCGCTTCCTGGTCCTTGTACTTTAATGCCTACTTCTTTAATTCCGTGTTCTTTTGCTTTATTTAAAGCGTCTTCTACTGCTTGTTGTGCTGCATAAGGAGTTGATTTTTTAGAACCTTTAAATCCTAAACCACCTGCACTACTCCAAGCGATAGCATTTCCCATTTCATCAGTCACTGTAACCATAGTATTGTTAAAAGTCGCACTGATATAAACAATACCTTTTGCTATATTTTTTTTAACTACTTTTTTCTTTACGATTTTTCTTTTTGCCATGATTTATCCTTATGATTTTGCACCAACAGTTTTTCTCTTACCTTTTCTAGTTCTTGCGTTTGTTTTTGTTTTTTGTCCGCGAACTGGTAAGCCTTTTCTGTGTCTTAAGCCTCTAAAGCTTCCTAAATCCATAAGTGCTTTAATATCCATAGCAACTTGTTTTCTCAAATCCCCTTCAACCATATAGTTTTCTTGAATTTCTTTACGGATAGCTGCTGCTTCATCTTCACTTAACTCATGAACTCTTTTATCATAAGAAATTCCTACTTTATCTAGAATTTTTCTTGAAGTGAAAAGTCCTATACCATAAATATAGGTTAGTCCATACTCAATTCTTTTTTTCTTTGGTAAATCCACACCTGCAATACGAGCCATGTTTATCCTTGTCTTTGTTTATGTTTTGGATTTTCGCAAATAATGCGAACCACGCCTTTACGGCGAACTACTTTGCACTTGTCGCACATCTTTTTAACCGATGGTCTCACTTTCATGAGCGTCTCCTTGAATGAATTCCACTTGATTTACGACTACATCAGGTTTTATGAATAACCAACTATTTTCAAAATAAGTGGTGGATTTTAAAAATACTTCTTCATATAGTTCGATGTAATTTGCCGCAAAAACTCTAATTTTATCTAAAATTAGCTTTTAAATAACTTAGATTATTTATATCTAAAAGTTATACGCCCTTTATCAAGGCTATAAGGTGTAAGTTCTACTTTTACTTTATCACCTGGCATTATTCTTATATAATGCATACGCATTTTTCCTGCAATATGACATAAAATTACATGTTTGTTGTCAAGTTCAACCTTGAAATTTGCATTAGGCAATGCTTCAAGTACGGTGCCATCAATTTCAATTACATCATCTTTTGCCAAAATTTTCTCCTTTCATGAAATAAAAAGGCTATAATTTTAGCAAAAATTATTAAAATTTTTACTTAATTTTTAGTAATTTTTAAGTAATTAATCTAAAAATTTAGGTTTGATAAAAGGCACATGAGTCCCTATAACTTTGAGTTTTCTTTCTTTAAATTCTTTAAGTAGTTTTTCCCTTGTTTGTATAGCCTCATTTTGATCTATATCAAATTTTATAGCGATTTTAGGTTTTGGGATTTGTATATCATAAAGATGAAGTAAATCTCCCCAAAAGACTATTTTATCATCAATTATGATAGCATTTTGACCTGGGGTATGCCCGTAAGCAGGTATGGCTTTAATGCCTGAATTTTGAAAGATCAAATCTTTAGAGTGGTTAATAAATTCTATATTTTTAAGTTTAAGCAAGGTGTTTTTAATTTCTTGTCTATCACTTTTGATCCAAAAATCATATTCTTTTTTATCGATTAAAATTTGAGCTTTTGGAAAAAGATTTTCTTCGCTCATTAAAGCTCCTATATGATCAGGATGTGCATGTGTTAAGATAATATGAGTGATATCTTTAAAATCGGTTTTGTGGATATGTAATTTTTCTTTAATGTATCAATAGTATCTAAAAACCCTGTGTCTATTAAAGCATTAAAATTTGGATTTTTTATCAGAGCAATATTATGCTCATTTCTTTTGATTTTTGTGCGAGTTTTTTCTATAAAATTCTTATCTTCATCGTTTTGTGGCACTAAAAAAGAAAATAATAAATTTAAAAATTCATCATCAGATTGTTTAAGCGAGATTATATGGGTTTGATTTGAACTTTTGCTTGTGGTTTTTTCTTCTAAAAAATAAAGATTGGTTTTTAAAAGGGTGGTTATAAAATTAAACATATTTATCCTTAAATTTTTTAGATAATATTTTGGAAATGATTATAGTATAATAAAAACAATGTTTTTAAAATTTAAGGTAATTAATCAATGAGAAAATCAAAATTTGGAACAAAGGAAATTAAGATCTTAGGACTTTCTTCACTAGGAGGAACTTTAGAATTTTATGATTTTATTATTTTTGTCTTTTTTGCTGAATATATAGCCAATGTATTTTTTCCTAAAGGTATGAGTGAATTTTGGGCTTTATTAAATACTTATGGAGCATTTGCAGCTGGATATTTAGCACGTCCTTTAGGTGGTATAGTTATGGCACATTTTGGAGATAAATTTGGGCGTAAAAATATGTTTATGCTAAGTATTTTACTAATGGTTCTTCCCACCTTTGTCTTAGCTTTTATTCCAGGTTATGAAACTCTTGGGTTTTTAGCTCCTATTTTATTGATACTTATAAGAATTTTTCAAGGCATAGCTATAGGTGGAGAATTGCCTGGAGCTTGGGTTTTTGTAAGAGAACATTGTCAAGAAAAACAAAAAGCTTTCTTTTTAAGCTGTTTAAATTCAGCTATGGCTTTAGGAATTTTGTTAGGAAGTATAGTATTTTTAATCATTAATGCTTTTTTTAGTATAGAAGAAATTGCTACTTATGCATGGCGTATTGCTTTTTTTGTAGGTGGAATTTTTGGGATTATTTCTATTTATTTGCGTAGATTTTTGCAAGAAACTCCTGTTTTTAAACAAATGAAAAAAGAATCATCGCTTAGTTCTTTTCCGCTTAAAGATTTATTTAAAGAAAAGGATATTGTAAAAAATTTATTTTCATCAATGATGATGACTTGGGTTTTAACAGGTTGTGTTATTGTGCTTGTTTTATTGATGCCTAAATTTATGCCTAGTATTTTAAATTTAAGTGGGGTTGAAGGAAGTTATTTACAGATATTAGGAATTTTGGGAATAGCTTTAGGCGGGGCTTTTATGGGTTATCTTGTAGATAAATTTGGTTTATTTAAAATTTGCATTTTCTTTTCTTTAACTTTTGTATTTTTTTCTTTTTTATATTTTTATGCTTTATATGAGCTTAAAAATTTGGTTTTGGTGTGTATTTTGTATTCGATTGTTTGTTTTTTAGGTGGGATTAATGTGTTCGCACCTATTTTAATGAGTGAAGTTTTTAGAGCTAAAATAAGATTTTCAGGAATTTCTTTTTCTTATAATATTGCTTATGCAATTTCAGGCGGTATTACTCCGCAACTCGTTTTTTGGCTTAATACACTTGCGAGTAAAAATGAAAATCCATTTTTATATGGTATGAGTATATATATGATTTTTTTAGCGTTATTGGCTATTTGTGCTGTTTTTATAGTAAAAGATAAAATAAAATTTTGATAATCACTCTTAAAATGTTATAATTAAAATTATATTTTGGAGTTTATAAATGCCTTTTATTATGGAATTACTTAAGCAAAATAAATTAAAGTTGATTTCTTTTTTGCTTTTTTCTTTTATTACAAGCGCTGTTGGAGTTTTAACTCTTGTTTTTATCAATGATTATTTGCTTAAAAATGCACAAAACATTCCTATTTTTTATTTTATTGTTTTGCTTTTGATATTTTTTATAAGTTCTACCATAGTTGAACTTGGACTTAGTATTTTTGGACAAAATTTTATTTTTAAAATGCAAAGGCGTGTAGTAAAGCAGATCTTAGACACCCCTTTGTTAAGAGTGGCTAAAGTAGGTAAGGCTAGAATTTTAGCTTCTTTAGGAAGTGATGTGAGAAATATATCTTTTGGGCTTTTAAGATTGCCTGATTTTTTACAATCAAGTATATTGATTTTATGCACTAGTGTTTATTTATGTTATCTTTCACCACAAATTTTTGCTTTGTGTGTGGTATGGATTATGGTTATTTTTATTACTAATAATTTTTTGATGATGAAAGTATATCAGTATTTTAGAAAGGCAAGGGAAAATGATGATGCTTTGCAAAATAATTACCAAAATATACTAGATGGACATAAAGAACTTTTGATCAATCGTGATAGAGCCAAACTTTACTATGAAGATGAATTTGAAAATAATGCAAGATTGAAAAAGAAAAATAGTACTTTAGGCAATCTTTTTAACAATCTCTCAAACAACTGGACAAATGTAACTCTTTTGGCTTTAGTGGGTGTAGAGTTTTACTTAGCTTTAAAATTTGAATGGGCAAGTGTTGCAGATGCTACAACTATAGCTCTTTCTATTTTGTTTTTACGAACCCCTTTAGTATCTATGATAGGATCTTTTCCTACTTTGCTTTTGGCAAAAATCGCTTTGGATAAGATCGCAAAATTGGAATTAGATGATTATATAGAAGGTTTTAAAAAAACACATTATATTAGCGAATGGAAAAAAATTTCTTTTAGAAATACTCAATTTGCTTATGAAGAAAATTTTCACTTAAATCCTGTAAATATAGAACTTAAAAAAGGTGAATTGGTATTTTTAATAGGTAAAAATGGAAGTGGTAAATCCACTTTTTGTATGCTTTTGACAGGACTTTTTAAGCCAAGCAAAGGCGGAATTTATGTTGATGATACGCTTATAGATGATAAAAATTTAGATGAGTATAGATCTCTTATTTCTGCTGTTTTTAGCGATTTTCATCTTTTTACTAAAACCTTAAATAAAGAAAATTTTGCAAGCGAAGAAAAAATTGCTTTTTGGTTGGAGTTTTTAGAACTTAAAAATAAAACAAGTGTCAAAGATAATGAACTGACCTTAACCAAACTTTCTACAGGGCAAAAAAAGCGTTTAGCTATGCTTATAGCCTTGCTTGAAGAAAGGGATATTTTAGTGCTTGATGAATGGGCGGCTGATCAAGATCCTGTTTTTAGAAGATTTTTTTATAAAAAACTTTTACCTTTGCTAAAAGAGCAAGGTAAAACAATCTTTGCTATCACACATGATGATGCATATTTTGATAGTGCTGATAGAATTTTCTTGGCTCAAAATGGTGAAATCAGCGAATTAAAGGGTGAGAATATAAAGGAATTAGCTAAAAATTTAGTAGAAAAATTTGATTAAAGCCCAAAATGGGCTTATATTATTTATCATAGAGCTTTTTTTCTATATCGATATAAAATTTAGCAATTTTTCCATAAGCAACTTCCCAAGCTTTAAGAGTAGCTTCGTCAGGATTTAAAAGATTTTTAATAGCCTTTAAAAGGCAAGCTCCAACTATAGGATAATGCTCTTCTTTAACTCCTAAATTAACATGAGTTATGGCAACTTTATCAACAAAGTTTCTCATATTTTCTAAATTTTCTATATTTTTAGCCGCCATTAAAATCGCCATTGCTAAAGCTTTTGGTTGTTCTCCTGAAATTTGTTTTTCCATATTAAACATAGGTTTTACCTCAGGATAATCATTAAACATTATTTTATAAAACTCATTGGTTAAATCCTCTCCATTTTTTTGCAAAATAGGCACACAATCTTTGATGATTTGAATTTGTTCTTTTGTCATAGTTTCTCCTTTTTGTTGTAAAAGAGATATTTTATATCTTAAAAAGGAGAAAAAAATTGACTTGTGTTAAAATTATGCTCAAAAATATAAATTTAAAATTATCTTTAAATTATTAAATTATATAATTGATAATAAATTAAAAAGAGGGACTATGGCAAATTTTAAAGCTTTTTATAATGAGGCTAAGTATATTTTTAAGGATAGAATTTTTAATGATTATGCTAGATGCTATGCTTATGGCATTGATGCGTCGTGTTATTTTTATATTCCAAAAATAGTGATTATTGCTAAAAATGAAGATGAAATTAAGCAAATTATTCAATTAGCAAATACTTATAAAACTCCTATAACATTTAGAGCAGCAGGTACAAGTTTAAGTGGACAAAGCTCTTGTGATGGAGTACTTGTAGTGATTAAATTTGCTTTTAAAAAAATAAAAATTAACAAAGACGCTAGTGAAATTACTTTAGGATGTGGTGTAGTAGGCATTCATGCTAATGAAAGTCTTGCTTTTTTGAAGAAAAAAATAGGACCTGATCCAGCTACTATAAATTCAGCTTTAATTGGAGGGATTGTAAATAACAATTCAAGCGGAATGTGCTGCGGAACTAAGGATAATAGCTATAAAACCTTAAGAAGTATTAGGGTGATTTTGGCAAATGGTAGTATGCTTGATACCAGTGATGCTTTAAGCGTGGCTCGATTTAAAGATGAAAATAAAAAATTAATTAATGAACTTAGAGAGATCAAAGAAGAGATTAATGCCAATAAAGAATTAAAAGATTTAATAATCAAAAAATTTAAAATCAAAAACACCACAGGTTATAGCCTTAATGCCTTTGTTGATTATGATGATGAAATAGATATTTTAGCACACTTGCTTATTGGCTCTGAAGGGACTTTGGGATTTGTAAGCGAAGTTAAGCTTGCTGTTTTGGATGATTTGGAATTTAAGGCCTGTGCTTTATTGTTTTTTGATAATATCAATAATGCTGCAAACACTATAAAAGAATTTGCTAAAGTTGATTTTGTAAGTTCTGCTGAAATAATGGACTATGCAAGTTTAAAAGCTGCATCAACTTATGATGAGTTAAGAGATATTTTAGCTGATATTAAAGAGGGTAATACTTGTGTATTGATCCAAAGTGAGCATAGTAATGAGCTTAAGCTTGATGAAAATATAAATAAAATAAAAGAAATTTCCAAACTGGCTTATAAGTCATATTTTAGCAAGAATAAGGCCGAATATGATTTATGGTGGAAGATTAGAAAAGCACTCTTGCCTATAGCAGCTAGTCTTAGAAAGGCAGGTTCAACGGTAATTACTGAAGATGTGTGTTTTAATATCGAGGATTTAGCCGATGGAATTAAAAGCATTCAAGAATTGTTTTATAAATATGGCTTTGGTGATAATGGAATCATTTTTGGCCATGCATTAGCAGGCAATATCCATTTTATTATCACACCGGATTTAAACAATAAGCTTGAATTTGATAATTTTTCAAATCTAGTTAAAGAAATGTCTAATATAGTAGCTTCTTATGGTGGAAGTATAAAAGCTGAACACGGCACAGGGCGTATGGTGGCACCTTTTGTGGAGGTAGAGTGGGGTAAGCAAGCTTATTTGATCAATAAAAAAATCAAAAGTATCTTTGATAAGGATAGTTTATTTAATCCCGATGTAATCATTAGCGATGATAAAGATATTTATAAGAAAAATATCAAACAAGTCAGTTGGATTGATGAGAAATTAAATACCTGTATGGAATGTGGATTTTGCGAAAGATTTTGTCCATCAAATGAATATACAATTACTCCAAGACAAAGAATTGCGATCTTACGAGAGATCAAACGCCTTGAAAGCTTAAATGATGATGAGTCAAAAGCAAAATTAAAGGATATTAAAAAATATTACAATCATTTAGTAGACAGCTCTTGTGCTGCTTGTGGGGTGTGCTCTTTTTCATGTCCTTTGGGGATTAATTTTGCTGATTTTTCATTAAAATATAGAAAAAATAATATAGGATTTATATCTAAAATTTTAGGAAATCTAGCATATAAAAATCATGAAAAAACTCTAAAAATTGCTAAATTTTCATTAAGTATCGCAAATAAATTTGATAATTTAAGTCTTGATAATAAGCTCGAAAAAGCAAGCAATTTTCTTAGCATTATACCAAGAACTAGGGCGTATTTGCCTAAGGTGAATGATTATGAGTTAAAAAGTCGTAAAAGAGCTTGCAATGTGGTTTATTTTACAAGCTGTCTTAATAAAAGCTTTAAACCAAATGAAAAAATGCATGATAAAAGAAGTTTGCAAGAAGTATTTGAGAGCTTGTGTAAAAAAGCAAATATAGGCATTATTTATACACCCAATGATTTATGTTGTGGTAAGGCTTATGAGAATTTTCAAGATATCCAAGATAAAAATATACAAAAAATCAATGATTTTTTAAGCAATATAGACTCGCCCATAGTGTTAGATCATAGTGCTTGTAGTGCTAAGTTAATTAGCGATCATTTAAAGTATGAAATTTATGATTTAAGCGAGTATTTATTAAAATTTATTGCTCCTAAGTTACGCATTGATAAAATCAATGAGAATGTAGGATTATATATCATGTGTGCTGCTAGAAAGCTTGGTTTAAATGAAAATATAATCAAGCTTGCAAAGCTATGCACGAATGGAAAAGTATTAATAGATAATGATACCTATTGTTGCGGGTTTGCTGGATACAAGGGCTTTTTCAAGCCTCAATTAAATATTAATGCTACAAAGGGCTTTAAAAAATTTTATGCCAAAACAAATATTAAGCGCGGGTTTAGTACATCAAGCACTTGCGAGATAGGATTAAGCGATGCTACGGGTATATCTTGGCAGCATATAGCGTATTTATTGGATGAATGCAGTGAAGCAATTTAATTGATAAATAAAACTCCATAATTTAAAGCAAATTATCCCCCTATAGGGCTTGTGGCTTCTTATTTTTTATTTTATAATTTTTTTAATTTTAAATTTGAGGAGTTACAAGTGCTTAGATGGTTTATTTTACTATTTTTATTGTTTTTCAATGTTGAGGCTAAAATTCCAAAAGATACTTTAATCGTAGCTGTGGAAAATGAAATTTCAAGGATAAATCCTGCATATAGCGAAGATCATGATGCGGTGATTAATCTTGTATTTTCAGGACTTACGCGTTTTGATGAGCATATGAGCTTAAAGCCTGATTTAGCTGCGTCGTGGAATGTTAGCAAGGATGGACTTAGCTATGATATCTTTTTGCGTGAAGATGTTTTGTGGCACGATGGAGTGAAATTTAGTGCCGATGATGTTAAATTCAGTCTTAAAGCTTTTAAAAATCCTAAAAATAATTCTTCTATTTATGTGAATTTTGAAGATATTAAAAGTATAGAAATTTTAAATCCTTATCATCTTAAAATCACGCTTTCTAAACCTTTTCCTGCATTTTTAGATGCTTTAAGTATAGGAATGCTTCCTAAACATTTACTTAGTGATAAAGACTTAAATACTGCTTCTTTTAATCAAAATCCCATAGGCACAGGTCCTTATAAATTTGTAAAATGGAAAAAGGGCGAATATGTAGAGTTTAAAGCTAATGAGAATTTTTATCTTACAAAAGTAAAAACCCCAAGACTTATCATCAAACATATTTTTGATCCTTCGGTTGCAAGCGTAGAGCTTAAAAATGGCAAAATTGATGCGGCTTTGATTGATGTTTCTTTATTGAATATTTTTAAAAAGGATGAAAATTTTAAAATTTTGCGTGAAAGATCTGCTGATTATAGAGCTTTAATGTTTAATTTAGAGAATGAATTTTTAAAAGATATTCAAATAAGAAAGGCTTTAAATTATGCTGTTGATAAGCAAAGTATAGTCAAAAATCTTTTGCATGATTATGGTTTTGTAGCCAATCATCCTTTAGAGCGTTCTTGGGCGGATTCTAAAGCTTTTAAAACTTATGAATACAATCCTAAAAAAGCCCAAGATTTGATTTTGGCTTTAGGTTTTAAGAAAAACGATGAGGGTATTTTTGAAAAAGATGGCAAGATTTTAGAATTTGAAATTTGGGCGATGAGTAATGATCCTTTAAGGGTAAGTTTGGCTGGAATTTTGCAAAGCGAATTTAGAAAAATAGGAGTTGTAAGCAAGGTGGTGGCTAAACCTGCTGGAAGTTTTGATTATTCTAAAGTAGATAGTTTTTTAATAGGCTGGGGAAGTCCTTTAGATCCTGATTTTCACACTTTTAGGGTATTTGAAAGTTCGCAAGATAGTGCTTTAAATGATGAGGGTTGGAATTTTGGACATTATCATGATAAAAAAGTGGATATAGCCTTGCAAAAAGCAAGAAATACTTCAAAATTAGAAGAGAGAAAAAAATATTATAAAGATTTTATAGATGCTTTGTATGAAAATCCCCCTTTTATTTTTTTAGCTTATCTTGATTTTGCTTTAGTTTATAATAAAGATTTAAAAGGTATCAAAGCAAGGACTTTAGGTCATCACGGAGTGGGTTTTACTTGGAATGTTTATGAGTGGAGTAAATAGTGCTAAAACGCTTAGTTTTTAGTATTTTCATAGCATTTTTTAGCACTTTTTTATGTTTTGTTTTACTTTATTTTAGTAAAGGTAGTATAGCTTATGCTAATGGAGTTAATTCACAAAGTAAAGAATTTGTTCAAAGAATAGAACAAAATTTAGGGCTTGATAAGCCTTTGCTAGAGCAGTATAAAATTTGGCTTTTTAAGGCTTTAAAAGGAGATTTGGGAGTTTCTTTTTTAAGCGGAGAAAGTGTTTTAAAGCTTATAAAAGAAAGAATTTTTAATACTTTTATTTTGGGTTTTAGCGCCTTAATGCTTTTATTTTTACTCAGTGTTTTTTTGGCACTTTTGGGATATTCTTATAAAGAAAGTTTTATAGATAAAATCATCACTTTTTTAGCTTTTAATTTTTTTACTTTACCTCCTTTTGTTTTGGCTTTATTGTTTGTTTTGGTTTTTGGAATTTTTTGGAAAATTTTGCCTGTTATGGGAAGTAGTGATATAGGCTTTGAAGATGATTTTTTAAATCGTTTAGAGCATTTGATTTTGCCTGTTTTGGTGCTCGTTTTATCACATTTGGCGTTATTTTTAAGGATTGCTAGAAATTTTATCAATGAAAGTTTTTCTCAAATTTTTATTCAAAATTTATACGCTAGAGCCTTAAGGGAAAAAGATATTTATTTTTTGGTTTTAAGATATTCTTTAAGCCCTATTATAGCTTATTTTGGAGGCAGTGCTTTAAGTTTTATGATGGGAACTTATGTGGTTGAGAGTGTTTTTGCTTATGAGGGGCTTGGGTCTTTGCTTTTTAAAAGTATTATTTTTAAAGATTATCCTGTTGTACTTGCACTTATATTTTTTAGCGTTTTGCTTGCAGCATTTTTTACATTTTTAAGTGATATTGTAGCTAGGATTTTAAATCCTAGATTAAGAAGGCTTGATTTTGTTTAAATTTCTTATCATTCTTGCGCCTTTAATTTTTTTGTTTTTATGCGCCTTGTTTGCACCTTTTTTGGCTCCTTTTGATATTTTAAGCACTCATTTAGAAAATTTGCATCAAGCTCCTAATTTTACTTATATTTTAGGGACTGATTTTTTAGGCAGAGATTTGTTTTCTCGTTTGCTTTTTGCTTTGAGAAATTCTTTGATTATAGGTGTTGGTGGATCTTTATTGTCTATTATCTTTGCTTTGTACTATTTGTTTTTAGCGCGATGTTTTTTTTATGTTTTTTGGATGCGTATTTTAGAGTTTTTTTTAGCCTTGCCTGCTTTTTTACTTATGATGTTTTTTCAAAGTATGATAACTTCTGATGTGTTTTTGATGATTTTTTTAATCGCTTTAATTCATTGGTGTTTCATAGCAAGAATTATAGAAAGTGAATTAAAAAGACTTGAAAATTTAGATTTTTACAAAGCAAATATAGTGCTTGGAAGAACTAAATTTAGAGCTTTTTTTAAAGATTTAATACCTGCTTTAAAAACACTGATTTTTACACTTTTTATATTTAATATCGTTCATGCTATAGCCACAGAAGCTACTTTGAGTTTTTTTGGACTGGGTTTAGGATTTGAAATTCCAACTTTAGGTACTCTTTTGAGTGAGTCTTCAAAAGCAGTTTTTATAGGCGCTTGGTGGATGATACTTTTTCCACTTTTAAGCTTGCTTTTGTTGTTTTTACCTCTTTTATGGTTGGGTAATTTTTTACAAAAAATTTGGGGTATAAGATCTTGAAGGTAAGAAATTTAAATATCAGTTTGAAGAATAATTTATTGCTTAAGGATATTAATTTAGATATAAAAACAGGCAAAACTTTAATGATACTAGGACAAAGTGGAGTGGGCAAAAGTTTGTTGGGAAAAGCTTTGGTAAGACTTTTAGATTCTAATTTCACAATAAGTTTTGATGAATTAAGTTTTCATAATTCTTGTATTTTTAATTTTAACAAAGAAGAGCTTAGAAATTTTCGTTCTAAGGTGGCACTTGTTTTGCAAGATGCAGAGCTTAGTCTTTATCCTTATTTGGATATTGGAAATTTATGTCATCTTGTTTTAAAAACTCATACAAAATTAAAACAAAAAGAAAGAAAAGATTACGCTTTTTCTTATTTTCAAAAATTAGGATTTGAAAATCTTGATCGTTTGTGGCATTCTTATGCTAATGAATTAAGTTTGGGTATGGCAAGAAGGGTGAGCCTAGCTTTGGCATTATTAAATCAACCCCAAATTTTAATTTGTGATGAAATCACAGCTTCTTTGGATAAAGAAAACGCTTCAAAGATCATATCGATTTTAGAAGAATTAAAAAATACTGCAGCCTTAGTTTGTATCACTCATGATTTAAATTTGGTAAATTCTTTAGCAGATGAAATTCTTATGCTAGAAAAAAATAGTTCAAATTTATATAGCTTAGATGAGTTTTTAAGGTATTATAATGCTTAAAGTTTGTAATTTAAGTAAGTTTTATGAGCTTAAAAAGCATTGGTATTTAAAAAAAGAAAGACATATTATTTTTGATAATGTCAATTTTTCTTTAAATGAAAATGACAATTTAATAATTTTAGGTAAAAGTGGTGCAGGTAAAAGCACATTAGCTAGAATTCTTTGTTTTTTAGAAGATCCAAGTGAAGGTGAGGTATGGTATGAAAATCTTAACTTGCACAAGCTTGATAAAAACAAACAAAGACTTTTAAGAAAGCAAATTCAGTATTGCTTTCAAGATCAAAAAATGGCTTTAAACCCTTATAAAAAAATCAGAAATCTTATACAAGATGGTTTGGAAAATTTTAATTTACAAAAGAATGATAACTTGATTTTAGAATTTTTTGATTTTTTTAGTCTAAAAAAACAAATTTTAGAACAAAAGCCCTATGAGTTAAGCGGAGGAGAAGCCACACGTGTAGGTCTTATCCGTGCTTTGGTTTTAAATCCTAAATTGTTGATTTTAGATGAAATTACTTCAGCGCTTGATATTAAAACTTCTAAAGAAATTTTAACTTTTTTATATGACTATCAGCAAAAAAATAATATTTCTTATATATTTATAAGCCATCAAAGTGATCTTTTTTATAAATTTAATCATAAAAAATTAAAACTTTAAAAAATATTTTTTAATATAAGTTTCAATATAGAAAGTTTAGAGTAAAATAAAGAAAAGTGTAAATTTAATTTTTGTTGTGGAGTGATTAAAGTGCTTTAAAAAAGGAGAATAAATGTCTCATATAGATGCTTCGCATCCTTATTTTGGTATTTTTTTAATGCTAGTACTTGCTAGTGTTATTTTTTTTGGACTGGTTTTTTTAGCTTCAAAAATCGGTAATAATTTTGCCGCAAAAAATCGCAAAAAATTAGGACTTGGAATTTATGAATGTGGTCCTATTCCTGTTAAACAAGCTAACAAGATTAACTCTCAATTTTTCATCATCGCCTTAATCTTCATACTTTTGGATATAGAAGTTGTATTTTTGTTTCCTTGGGCATTGATTTTTAAAGATTTAGGTTGGTTTGGACTTTTAGAAGTTTTTGTTTTTATCGTACTTTTAGGAGTTGGATTTTTATATGCTTATAAAAAAGGAGCGTTTGCATGGCAGAGCATCAAATAAATTATGCAAGTGGTTTACCCGTAGTTTTAACTAGTGTTGATAAACTAGTTCAATGGGGTAGGAGTAATTCTTTATGGGCTTTATCTTATGGACTTGCCTGTTGTGCGATTGAGATGATGGCGGCTGGGGGTTCAAGATATGATTTTGATAGATTTGGAACGATTTTTAGAGCTTCGCCACGCCATAGTGAAGTAATGATTATTGCAGGAACTTTATGTAAAAAGCATGCTGAATTTACAAGAAGACTTTATGATCAAATGCCTGATCCTAAATGGGTGATTTCTATGGGAAGTTGTGCCAATACAGGCGGTATGTTTAATACTTATTCTACTGTTCAAGGAGTGGATAGAATTATACCTGTAGATATTTATGTGCCAGGCTGTGCTCCACGCCCCGAAAGTTTTCAGTTTGCTTTGATGATTTTGCAAAAAAAGATCCGCAAAGAAAAAGCAAGTCGTAAAATCGCACCTAAAAGGTTGGTATAATGAGAAAGTATAGCGATAAAAAAAATGCTCAAACTCAAAATTACTACAAAGATAGATTTTATCACGCGCCACACACTGTAAAATCTGATGTTAATGAAAGTGTTTTTAAAGAGGATTTTGAAGTTTTAAAAACTCAAGTAGAAATTTTAAATTCCTTTGTAGAACTTGATTTTTGGGTAATAGAAATTAAAAAAGAAGACAATGTTAAAACTTTGCAAATGCTTAAAACTTTAGGGTATTTAAGTTTTACAGAAGCAAGCGCTATTGATTTTATAGCAAGTAAAAATGGTTTTGAAGTGTTTTATCAGCTTTTAAATTTAGAAAAAAAATTAAGAGTGAGAATAAAAACTTTTGTAGGCGTAAAAGAGCGTTTACAAAGCGTGGCTCATGTTTTTAAAGGGGCAAATTGGAGTGAGAGAGAAATTTATGATATGTTTGGAATTTTCATCATAAATCATCCCAATTTAAAACGCATTTTAATGCCTGATGATTGGTTTGGACATCCGCTTTTGAAAACTTATCCTTTAAAGGGCGATGAGTTTGCAAGATGGTATGAGATTGATAAAATTTTTGGCAAAGAATATCGTGAAGTAGTGGGCGAAGAACAAAGAGATTCTGGTTTTGCTGATGATAAAGATACGCTAAATTTTGCAAGACTTTATCATGAAGTGCCAAAAGGTGGTCAAAAGAAGGAAATTTCCTTTAAACAAGAATATCAAGAAGATGAAGGTGTGGCTTTTGTAAAAAAAGTAAAACGTGATGAAGCAAAAATTTTAGAGAAAAGGCGTTAAAATGCAAATTCCTAGCAAGTTAAAACCTTATTATGAAAATATAGCTTTTGAGCAAGAAGACTCAAAAATGATTATCAACTTAGGCCCTCAACATCCTTCAGCGCATGGAAATTTGCGTCTTATTTTAGAACTCGATGGAGAGCAAGTTGTAAAAGCGCGTCCTTGTATAGGTTATATGCATCGCGGTATGGAAAAAATGGCTGAAAATATGATTTATCAAGAATTTATTCCTACTACTGATAGAATGGACTATATCGCTGCTTCAGCGAATAATTATGCTTATTGTGCAGCGGTTGAAAAGCTTTGTGGTTTAGAGATTCCACGCCGTGCCGCAGTGATACGCATGATACTTTTAGAATTAAACCGTATCACATCGCATTTGCTTTGGCTTGCTACTCATGCGCTTGATATTGGTGCGATGAGTGTGTTTTTATACTGCTTTAGAGAACGAGAATATGTTTTGGATTTGATAGAAAAGTATTGTGGTGCAAGGCTTACACATTCTTCTATGAGAATAGGCGGGGTTATGCTTGATTTACCTGAGAATTATTTAGAAGAAATGCTTGCATTTTGCGATAAATTTCCAAATGATTTAAAAGATTATGAAGATCTTTTAGATGATAATAGAATTTGGCGTTTAAGAACTGAAAATGTAGGTGTGGTTACTAAAGAACAAGCCTTAAATTGGGGTTGTACGGGTGTGATGTTAAGAGGAAGTGGCATAAAATACGATATACGCAAAGAAGAGCCTTATTTGCTTTATAATGAAGTTGAATTTGGTGTGCCTTATGCAACGCAAGGAGATTCTTATGCTAGATATAAAGTTTATATGCAAGAATTTCGTGAAAGTTTGAAAATCCTTAGACAATGTGCCATGCTTTATAAAGATACTTCGCCTGAAATTTTAGCTACGCATCCTGAGTATGTAAGTGCTTCAAAGGAACAAATTTTAACGCAGAATTATTCTTTAATGCAGCATTTTGTTTTAATCACTCAAGGTTTAAAACCCCCTAAAGGCGAAGTTTATGTGCCTACTGAAAGTCCAAAAGGTGAGCTTGGCTTTTTTATCCATAGTGATGGTACAGGAAGACCTTATCGTTTAAAGGCTAGAACGCCTAGTTATTGGCATTGTGCGTTTTTTGAAGAAATGCTTGTAGGTACTTATTTAGCTGATGTTGTAGCCATTATGGGTAATGTAAATATAGTTTTAGGTGAGATAGATCGATGAGAAGGGTAGATTTAAGAAAAAGCAAAGAGCTTTTTGAAGATTTAGCACAAATCATAAAAGAAGCAAAACAAGGTGAGGTTTTAGTGGTGCTTTTTGAAATCGGCGATTTTTCTCCTGTTGAAAAAAGTTTTTCTTTTGTAAAAGAACAAGGCTGTGAGCTTTTAAATTCTTTGAAATTTAATCAAGTCGATTGGACTATTGTTATAAAAAAGGAGAGGGTATGATTTATGATAATGCTCTTTGTTTTTTAGATATGCCAAGCCTTAAAAACAAAAATTTATGTGAAAAAATAGGTGTAAATAGCATTAATATTTCTTGTTTGGAAGATAAAAACTTAAAAGCTAAATTTTACAAATGCGAAATTGCAAGTTTGAGTTTTGTTTTGGCCTTGCTTTGTAAATTAAGCGATGAAGGACAATTTTGCGATTTAGATGAGGGATATTTAAGTGCTGAATCTTGTTTTGGAGAGGAAGAAGCAGGCGAAGTGCTTGCTTTTTTAAAAGAGGTTAAGTATTTAATTATAGATAAAAATATCCATTCTTATAAAGATAGTGAAAATATCAAATATTTTTTGAATTTCCTAAGTGTAAAATATGGATTAAAGATTTTAGATAGCGATGAAGAAGAATGCGATTTTAAAAAGGCAAAATTAAACACCCTAAAAGAACTCGATAATTATGACGGGTTAGTGCTTTTTAGAGCAAATTTGCAAGATAAAAATTTACATTGTTCAAAGCAATTTTTACAAATTGCAAAATGCAAAGATCAAAGTGAAGTTGAAATTTTAGCTAAAGATTTTAGTTTTAAAACTAAGCTTTGTTTAGATGAAAATTTACAAGGCACCATAGCTTTTTTAAATTATGAAAATAATGGTTTTGATTTTACTCCAATTCGCATAAAGGAAGCAAAATGACAGTTAAGATTAATGGTATAGATTGCGCCTTTGAAGAAGGCGAATATATCTTAAATATAGCAAGAAGAAATGATATTTTTATCCCAGCGATTTGCTATCTTTCGGGCTGTAGTCCTACTTTGGCTTGTCGTATGTGTATGGTTGAAGCTGATGGTAAAAAGGTATATTCTTGCAATACTAAAGCAAAAGAGGGTATGGTTGTAGAAAGTGATTTACAAAATCTTTGGGATGAAAGAAATGAGATCATGCAAGCTTATTGTATCAATCATCCTTTAGAATGTGGAGTTTGCGATAAATCAGGCGAGTGTGAATTGCAAAATTTTACTCATAAAAGTCGTGTAAATGTTCAAAAACATTGGATTAAAGACACGCATAAACCACATAAACATTGGGGAATGATTAATTACGATCCCGCACTTTGCATAGTGTGTGAGCGTTGTATTACAGTTTGTAAGGATAAAATCGGAGAAAGTGCTTTAAAGACTGTTCCTCGTGGCGGAGATAGTGTGGATAATAGCTTTAAAGAGAGCATGGGAAAAGATGCTTATGCGATTTGGACTAAATTTCAAAAAAGTTTGATAGGCCCTACAAATGGCGACACGCTTGATTGTTCATTTTGTGGAGAATGTACAAGCGTGTGTCCAACAGGAGCTTTGATAGGTTCGAAATTTCAATACACTTCAAATATTTGGGAACTTAAAAGAATCCCTGCTTCAAATCCACATTCAAGCGATTGTGAGTTGATGTATTATGATATTAAGCAAAGTGGTATTAGCAATCAAAAAGAAAAAATTTATCGTGTGAGTAATGATTTTGCCTTTGCAAGTTTAAATAAGGCTGCAAGATTTGCTTTTGATACGCAAAATGAGGCGGATAAAGATGAAAAAGCCTTTAAAGAACTTGTGGAGCTTTTTGAGAAAAATGAAATTAAAAACATTAAATTTAATAGTTTTATTACCAATGAAGAAGCTTTGATTTTACAAAATTTAAAAAAGAAATTTAATCTTTCTTTAATCAATGAAGAAGCTTTGAAATTTAAAGAATTTTTACAAGAATTTATCGCTAATTCTGGTGAGTTTTATAGCGCTAATACTCAAGATATAACAAAAAGTGATTTTTTGGTTGTGGCTGGAATGCTTTTAAGATATGATGCTCCAACGCTTAGTTATAAAATCAATAATGCTTTAGTGATGAATAAAGGCTCAGGGCTTTATTTTCATCCTATGGAAGATATGGGTATAGCAAAATATTCTAAAAATTTTATCCCGCACATTCATAAAAATGGCGATGAAGAGCAAATTTTATATTTTTTACTTCAAAAATTTAGCCAAGATGAAGGTATCAAAACTCATTTAGCAGAGTTTTTTGTTAGTGAAAATAAAGAAATAGAAGAAAGTATCAACGAAGAAGTTGTAGAACAAGTCATAGAAAAAGATGAAGAAGGCAATGAAATTCAAAAAGAAGTAAAAAAAGTCGTACCTAAAAAAGTAAAAAAAATCATAGAAGTACAACGGTCTGTTTTTGCTAAAAATTTAGGCATAGATGAAGATAAATTAGAAGATTTATTGCTTAAAAAAGCAAATTTTACTCTTGTTGTAGGGAGTGATTTTTATTTTCATAAAAATGCGAAAAAACTTGCTAAATTACTTGCTTTGATCCAAAATACTACTCCTTTTAAAGTCTTTTTAAATCCTACGCATACTAATACCTTAGGTGTGGCTATGATTTGTGATTTGGATAACAATACACAAGAAGGCAAGACTTTAGGCTACAATGAAAAAGGTGATTTTAGTTTTTCTTATGAAGAGCATGCAAATTTAGCTAGTGCGAGTTTAAATCAGCAAGAAGGAACTTTTTTAAATTATGATAAAAGAGTGGTACCAACTAATGCTGCTTTAGAATTTAAGGGATATTTTTTAAATGATTTGGCTAATGCTTTAGGTTTTGATGAGGAATATACTATAAATTATACTAAGAGACTCCCTATAAATAAAGGTTTTTCTCCGATTGATTTTGATCATTTAGACAATTTTTATACCAATGCAGGCGATTGTAAAAGGGGATATGAGCTTAATTTAGAATGTTTCAAACAAGTTGCTAAAAAAGAATTCATCTCTCCAAATTTTGAAAATTTAAGCCTAAAAGAAGATGAAATTTTGCTTTATAGTGCTAATCCTAGCTATCAATTTGGTAGATTTTCAAATCGTGCTAGTGCGATTAATGAGGTGATTTTTTTAGGTGTGAGTGAAAATTTAGCTAAAGAGAAAAATTTAAAAGATAAAGATCTTGTAAAACTTAAAATAAAAGATAAAGAATTAAGCCTTAGCGTGCGTGTGGATAAGGATATAAAAAATGGAGCTTTCTTGCCGTATTTTGATGAAAAACTTGATACGCTAAGCTTTTTTGATGAAAGATTTGTTGCGGCAAATTTAGAAAAATTAGGAGCAAGCCATGAGTGATTTTGCTTTTTTTGCTTTAGAGGCTTTAATTAAATGTATTATTATCATTGCAATATTTGCGAGTTTAGCAGGTCTTGCAACTTATGCTGAAAGAAAGGTTTTAGCTTATTTTCAAAGACGCATAGGGCCTGATATGGTAGGGCCTTTTGGGCTTATTCAACTTGTAGCTGATATGATAAAACTTTTTACTAAAGAAGATATAATCCCTTCAAATTCGCAAAAATTTATTTTTGCTATAGCACCTTTGATTTCTGCTATTTGTGCTTTTGTTTCTTTAGCAGCTATTCCTATGCTACCTGAATTTACTTTATTTGGAAAGGTAATTCAGCCTATAGTGGCAGATATCAATGTAGCTTTGCTTTTTGTCATCGGTACTTCAGGACTTTGCTTTTATGCGGTGTTTTTGGGTGGACTTGCAAGTAATAATAAATGGTCGATTTTAGGGGCTGCAAGAGGGCTTGTAGCGATTATTTCCTATGAAAGCGTAGGAGCTTTAGCTTTGATTGCTATTGTAATGCTTGTAGGTTCTTTTTCTTTGGTGGATATTAACAATTATCAAAGCGATGGATTTTTTTCTTGGCTTATTTTTAAACAGCCTTTGGCTTTTGTGCTTTTTATAATTGCTTTATTTATAGAGACTAATAGAACTCCGCTTTGTTTGACGGAAAATGATGCTGAAATTGTAGCGGGTTATGGAACGGAGTATTCGGGTTTAAGATGGGGTATGTTTTTTATAGGTGAATATGCTTCTATGATAGCTGGAGCTATTTTAGTAACTCTTTTGTTTTTAGGGGGTTTTAATAGCTTTTGGATTATTCCTGGTTGGATTATGATGATAGTAAAATCAAGTTTTATTTTCTTTTGGTATTTTTGGGCAAGAGCAGCTTTTCCGCAATTGCGTCCAGATCAAGTGATGAAAATGTGCTATTTGATCTTAATCCCTTTAGCGGTTTTAAACCTTTTAATCACTGCTTTAGCAGTTCTTTTATAGGAGTTTGATATGAAAAATTATTATTTAGTGGATGAGAAAAGAAAAACTCCTGTTAGCACTTGGGAGAAAATTTCACAAGCTTTGCGTAGAAGCGTTAAACTAGAGCTTTTTGTAGGGCTTTTTGTGATGATGAGAGAATTACTTAAGAGAAATAATAGCGCTACGATTAAATATCCTTTTGAAAAGGTAAAACTTGACAATCGTTACCGTGCTGTTCATCGTCTGATGCGTTTTATAGAAAGTGAAAACGAAAGATGTATAGGTTGTGGGCTTTGCGAAAAAATTTGCATTAGCAATTGTATTAGAATGGAAACTTCTTTAGATGAAAATGGGCGTAAAAAAGTAGGAAATTATAGTATTAATTTAGGGCGTTGTATTTATTGTGGTTTTTGTGCTGAGGTTTGCCCTGAACTTGCTATAGTGCATGGCACAGAGTATGAAAATGCGGCCGAGCAAAGATCTTATTTTGGTTATAAGCAAGATTTTTTAACTCCTATTGATAAGCTTAAAAATCAAGTTGAATTTGAAGGAGCAGGAAGTCTTAGAAAGGATGCAAATTTGTGGGTTAAAAAAACGCCAAATTATTACGATGCGATGCTTGAAAGTGCCTTAGAAAATCAAAACACACAAGAGCAAGGAGAAAACAAATGATAGAAAATTTGGCTTTTGTATTTTTTAGTGTAGTGGTTTTAGGTTTTTTTGGCATTGCGGTTTTAAGTAAAAATATGCTTTATTCTCTTTCGGCTTTAGCAGGTGGAATGGTGTTTTTATCGGGATTTTATTTTTTACTTGATGCAGAGTTTTTAGGCGTGATACAAATTATTGTTTATAGCGGAGCTGTACTTGGACTTTATAGTTTTGCGATGATGTTTTTTGATGCTTCTAAAGAATTTAAAGAACAACTTAAAGCTAAAAAAAGTTTTTTTACTTTGGTGGTTTTAAGTGCGATTTTACTTTTGACTATGCTTATAGGTTTTAAATACCAAAATATCAGCACGGATTTGCCTTTAAATGATCCTGCTTTGTTTGATTTTAATAAACAACTGGCTTTAGCGATTTTTTCAAAATATCTTTTGGCTTTTGAGTTTATAGCTATTTTACTTTTGATTGCTTTAGTGTGTGCTATAGTGCTTACTCATAAAGAGCTTACAAAGGAAAAACAATGATAGAAAAGTATTTTTTCGTTGCTATTTTAATGTTTGTCATAGGGCTTGTAGGTATTTTAAAAAGACAAAATCTCATCATGCTTTTTATTTCGAGTGAAATTTTATTAAATAGTGCTAATTTAGCCTTAGTAGCGGCTTCTAAAATGCACAATGATTTAAATGGACAGGTTTTTGCACTTTTTATCATGGGTGTAGCGGCTTGTGAAGTAGCTGTTGGTGTAGCTTTGTGCGTGCTTTGGTATAGAAGAAAAGGCACTTTGGAATTAAAAAGCTTAAAAGAAGTGGAGGCTTAGTATGCAAAATTTGGCTTTGATTTCTCTTTTTAGTCCTTTTGTAGCTTTTTTGTTTGCAAGTTGTTTTGCTTTGAGTGAGAAAAAACAATTCGTAGGGATATTTTGTTCACTTCTAGTAGCTTTGAGTACTTTTTGTTCTTTGTATTTGCTTTTTTGCAATGAAGCTTTTAATGTGAGTTTGTTTGAATGGTTTGCTGGAGTAAATTTTGGTTTTGATATAGATGCTATTTCGCTTACTATGATGAGTATTGTAGGTATTGTAGCCACTTGTGTGCATTTTTATAGTATTTTTTATATGGCTCATGATGAAGGTTTTAATAAATTTTTTGCTTATTTGGGGCTTTTTGTCTTTTCTATGCTTTTTTTAGTCATGAGTGATAATTTTTTAGGACTTTTCGTAGGTTGGGAAGGCGTTGGGCTTTGCTCTTGGTTGCTCATAGGTTTTTGGTATAAAAACGATACTTATTCTTTTGCGGCTAATGAAGCTTTTATTATGAATCGTATTGCGGATTTGGGTATGCTTTTAGGAATTTTTTGGCTTTATTTGCAAGCAGGAACTTTAAAATATGATGAAGTTTTTTCCATGGCACAAAGCCTAGATCACAATGCTTTGATCTTAATCGCAACTTGTTTATTTATAGGGGCTATGGGAAAATCTGCACAATTTCCTTTTCACACTTGGCTTGCTGATGCTATGGCAGGGCCAACTCCTGTTTCTGCATTAATCCATGCAGCAACCATGGTAACAGCGGGGGTTTATTTGGTAATTCGTGCGAGTACGCTTTATGATTTAGTTCCTGAAGTTTCTTATATTATTGCCTTACTCGGAGCTTTTGTAGCGATTTTTGCAGCCTCTATGGCTTTGGTGGTTAGGGATTTAAAACGTATCATTGCTTACTCTACCTTATCGCAACTTGGATATATGTTTGTGGCTGCAGGACTTGGGGCTTATGGTATAGCTTTATTTCACTTAGCTACGCATGCTTTTTTTAAATCTTTACTTTTCTTAGGCGCTGGAAATGTAATGCATGCTATGAATGATAAATTAGACATTAAAAAAATGGGTGGACTTTTTAAACCTTTAAAAATTACAGCTATTTTAATGTGTATAGGATCTTTAGCTTTAGCAGGAATTTATCCTTTTGCAGGATTTTTCTCTAAAGATTTGATTTTGGGATATTCTTTCATTTCTTTTCACCATGGTATTTTTTTAGTGCTTTTAATCGCAGCTTTTTTAACAGCATTTTATAGCTTTAGACTTTTAATGTTGGTATTTTTTACCCCTGCAAGACATGATGAACATCCGAATGAAGCAAGTAAAATAGCACTCTTGGCTATGAGTCCTTTGATGGTTTTAGCTATTATTGCAGGATTTTTTGAACATAGTTTTTTTGAATATTTAAGCACAAAATTAGTTTTTATTGATGCACAAAATCAAATTGTAATGATTTGTGCGAGTGTAGCAGCTATTTTGGGTGTAATTTTGGCTATTTTTGCTTATAAAAATTCTTGGTTTAAGGAAAGTATTGAAGAAAATAAAATTCACAAACTTTTAAGTAATGATTATTTTATTCCTAGATTTTATCATCAATTTATCGTTTCAAAATATGAAAGTTTATGTGCGATTTTAAAGCATTGTGATCTTTATATTTTTGACAGAATAGTTGAAAAAATTGCTTTGTATTCTCAAAATATTTCACAAAAAATGATTATGCCAAACAGCTTAAACTTAATGCTTAGGTTTTTGGTGGCAGCTTTTGTGATTTTGTTGATTTTAGTATGGATGGTGTAAAATGCTAAATTATTTGATATTTTTTCCTTTAATTTCTGCTTTTGTGGTTTTGCTATTAAATCGCGGAGGCGTTAAGGTTTTTAGCGTTGTTGTAAGTTTTATGATTTTGGCTTTAAATTTGGATACTTTTGCGGATTTTTTACAAGGGGTAAGCTTTGATTATAATCTCTCTTTTAAAATTTTGAAATTTTTTAGCTTTCATGTAGGAGTAGACAGTATTGCACTTGTATTGATGCTTTTAAGTTCTTTGATGATATTTTTAAGCTTTTTATTTTTGAAACTAGAACAGAAAGCGCTTATATCTTGTATATTCTTTTTAGAATTTGCTATTATGGGACTTTTTAGCGCAAAAGATGGTTTGTTGTTTTATATTTTTTGGGAATTTTCTCTTTTGCCTTTGCTTTATATTATGGGAGTTTATGGTAAAGATTTTAGAGCAGGGGTGAAATTTTTTATCTATGCTTTTGCGGGTTCAATTTTAATGCTTGTAGCATTGATTTATCAAGCTTATTTAAATTATCAGCTTTTAAATATCTTCACTTTTGACTTGGAAATTTGGAAAAATAATGCCTCAGCAGCAAATTTTACAGAGCAACTTTTACTTTTTGGAGCATTTTTTATCGCTTTTGCTATCAAAGCTCCTTTATTTCCACTTCATACTTGGGCACCTAAGGTTTATGCAAATTCGCCTATACTTGTTTCTGTAATGCTTGTAGTTTTTAAAATGGCTCCTTTTGGATTTTTACTTTTTTGTTTACCACTTTTTCCAGATGCGAGTGTGTATTTTATGCCTTTAATTGTAGCTTTATGTATAGTAAGTATCGTTTATAATGCTTTAATTGCTTATAGAGCAGAAAATATTAAAGAATTGATTGCTTATAGTTCTATTTCACATCTTGGTGTGATGATTTTGGGAATTTTTTCTTTAAATGCTTTGGGTATTAGTGGTGCAGTTTTTTATATGTTTGCACACGGTATTGTAACAGGAACTTTATTTTTAATGGTTGAACTTTTATACCAAAGATATCATACTTATGATATTTCTTTTTACCATTCTTTGGCCAAAAAAGCACCTTTATTTTCAATTTTCTTTATGTTAATTTTACTCGCAAGCGTTTCTTTGCCTTTAACTGTTTCTTTTGTGGGAGAGTTTTTAATTCTTTTAGGTATAGCAAAGATTAATTTATTTTACGCTTTGTTGGCAGGTTTGGTGATTATTTTAGGAGCGATTTATATGTTCGCAGTATTTAGAAAAATATTTTTCATGCAAAAACAAAGCTTTATAGAGGGTTTTTCTTTACGTTTTAGAGAAATAGTAGCGCTTGTGTGCATTGTAGTAATGATTTTTGGACTAGGGCTTATGCCAAATATACTTTTAAAGCCGATACAAAAAGATGTGGATAATCTTATAAAAACAATGAATATTAGAGCTGTTGAGCAAAATACTTTAGATTTTTTATCTAAAATAGGAGAGGCAAATGTTAAATAATTTTTTAAATTTAGAACTTTTAAATATAAGCTTATCTTATCCATTTTTATTTTTAATTACAACTGCAATAGTTCTTTTGCTTTGCTCTGGTTTTTGGAAATTTCATCGATCGTTTTATATCGGCATAAGTTCTTTGTCTTTGATTGTAAGTGCTTTTTTGATTTTAAATAATGCAAATGCTCAAGGTTTAGAAGCAAAAGCTTTTTTGGCTACTTTAAATAATGATATTGTTTCATTTTATGCTTCTTTGGTGATTTTGTGTTTTTCATTTTTATATCTTTTAATGCAAAAAGAAGAAAATCAAGGTGAATTTTATGCTTTATTTTTATTTATGATTGCATCTTTGCTTTTGATGGTTTCAAGCTCAAATTTAGTACTTATTTTTATAGGACTTGAAAGTTCTTCTTTAGCGCTTTATACTTTAATAGCAATGCGTGGAAGTGATAATGCTATTTCAAGTGCGATAAAATACTTTAGTATAGCGGCTGTAGGAGCTGGATTTTTTGTTATGGCTGTAGCTTTTATTTATTTAAAAACAGGAACTTTAGATTTATCTGCTAATTTAGCGTTAAAAAATGAGTTTCAAAAAGATCCCATGCTTTTGGGTGCTGGAGTGATGATTTTTGTTCTTTGTGCAATCAAGCTTTCTTTGGCACCTTTTCATTTTTGGCTTAAAGATGTGTATTATGCAGCACATACAAATTTGGTTGCTTTTATTTCAGTTGTGCCAAAAGTTGCCATGTTGGTTGTGGTTATTCGTTTGTTTGATTTTTTAAATAATACAGGTTTTGAATATATCATAATAGTTCTAGCGATTTTTTCTATGCTTATAGGCGCTTTTGCGGCTTTAAGTCAAAACAATATCAAAAAAATGTTTGCTTATAGTTCTGTAGTGCATTCTTCTTTGGTTTTGATAGCTTGCATTCCTTTATTAAAAGAACAAAATTTTGATGGAATTTTGCTTGCTATTTTTGGATATTGGACTTTATTTGCTTTTGCAAATTATGCTGTATTTATGATTTTAAGTAATTATGAGAATAATTCTTATGAGAGTTTAAATGGGCTTTTGGTTAAAAAACCTTTAATTGCTTTTTGTTTAAGCATTAGTGTGCTTTCTTTAGCAGGTATTCCGCCTTTTGGAGTATTTTGGGGTAAATTTATGATTTTAAATACAGTAATTTTAAATGGATATTGGTATTTGGCGCTTTTTGTGGCTTTATCTTCTGTTATTATGCTTTATGCGTATTTAAAGATTTTAATTCATGTTTTATTTATGAAAAATGATAGGGTTTATAATATTAAGTTTAGTTTTATACAAAATTTTATTTTAGCTTTTTGTGTTTGTGTAAGCATTTTTGCTATATTGTTAATGTTATAAGAGTTTTGCTATAATTATTTTATGAGAATATTATTTTTAATTTTATTAAGTTTTTTAAATGCTTTTGCTTTTGAGCTTGTTTTAAACACGGGTCGCGAAAATAATCAAGCTTTTGCAGTTTTACATGCGAGTAATGATTTAGAATTTACATGTCAAAAATTTATTACCGAAGCAAAAGTTCATTTTGAATGTGATATTGCAGGTATGGTTGATAATAAATTAAAAGATCAGAGTTTTTCTGCTTTTGATTTAAAATTTATACAAGAAGCTCAAAAAATTAAAATGATCATTTTGCCAAAAATACAAGCAAGAATGTTTGACACTTCTCAAAATATTTATATAGATAAAGAACTCAGTTCATCAAGTTCGCATAAAAGTAAGGCTTTTACTTTTATTTTTACACCAGAACTAGCACCTATTAAAGACTATGATGGACTCGATTTTAATATCAATTTTCCACATGAGAGTTTGCCTTATGTTGGAGCTTTGGATTTAAATTCTGATCCTGTTGTTATTCCTCAAAGTGCAGATATCAATACTTATTTACGCATCAAAAAAGAATACGATAAGGCTAATTACAATCAAGTGGTGATTGATGCACAAAATGCTATCAATAGATATCGTGGCAGTATTTTTACTAGTGAATTTATACTTTATAAATTAAGAGCTCAAAATAAACTTTACACTCAAGATCCAAGCATGCGTGATCAACAAATTTTAGAAAAGATGATTGATGATGCTAAAAATTGGACGCGTACTTTTACAAGTGATAAAAATTTTTCAGAAGTTTTACATATAATGTTAAGAACTTATATCGCTTTAGCTCAGCGTGCTGATGTAGAGTATACAATGTCGATTTTGGATAATGAACAACCTAATAATTATTTTACTCAGTTATCAAAACTTGATTATGCAGACTATATTTATAATTTAAATGAAAAAGAAAAAGCTGTAAATATTTATGAAAATACTTATTTTAATACAAAAAATTTAGATTTAGCTGCAAGAGCAGCTATGAGTTTGGCAAAGAATTTGCTTTCAAATGAGCAAGTAAATAAAGCTATAGAATATATTAATACCATTTTAAAAGCCAATCCTGAATATTTTGGAAAAGATATTCCAAGATCTTTAGAACTTGCTAAATTATTTAATCAAAAGGGACAATTTGATATAAGTGCAAGTATTTATGAAGATGCCTTTGCTAAAATGTCCAAACTTGATCCAAGTTATGAAGAAACTTTAAAAGATTTAGCCTTGGTTTTATCACATGCTAACAGATCTAGTGATGCTAAAAAATACCTTGATTTGTATATGGATGATTATTTAGATGGTAAGTATTTAGATGAAATTAAAAAAGCAAGTGATGAGGTATTCTTTGCTTTAGGTGATAATAATGCAAGCTTTTTGCATCAGCGTTATACAGATTTAATGAAGCAATATGCAAATAAAGATGAGAATATTGCAAATAAAGCTTTAGATGAAGATGTTGCACTTTATTATAAAGAGGGAAATTTTAGTGCTATTTTAGCTTATAAAGATCTTATAGAAAGTAAAAAAATTCCAAATGCTACTCAATTTTTAGAGAAAGCAGCCATTAATGATTTAAAAAATGCCATAAAAGCTGATAATTGTATCAATGCTGCAAATATTTTTATGCGTTTTAGTGCTTATGATATAGGTCAGAAAATTGAGAATAAAAAACAAATGTTAGCTTGTCTTATCAGAACTTCTAATGTTGAACAAGCACTTGATTATATAGATAAAAATTATAATGAAGATTCTATATTTTATGGTCTTCAAAAAGCATCTATTCTTTTTGACAATAAACAATATCCTCAGGTGATTAAAATTTCTAAAGACATAGCTAATTCTAGAATTTTAAAAAGTGATGATGAGAATTTTAAGGCTTATTATTTGCAATTTTTATCTTTATTGCGTTTAAATGACTATAATCAAGCCATTAAAATTTTGCAAATTTTAGAAAGTTTTCCAATGAATTTTAGTATGGTGGAAGCTTATGATGCTTTACTTTCTTACGCTAATGATCATAATATGCAAACAACTATTTTAACTTACGCACCTAAGGCCATTGACTATCAAAATTTTAAAGGTATAAATCTTTTTAGTCCTAATTTAGAATTTATATATCTTGATGCTTTGACTAAAATCAATAAAAATGAAGAAAGTTTAGCTGTTTTAACAGATTTACTTAAATTAAAACTTTCAGATGAAGATAGAGCAAGAGCTTTATATATCCAAGCCTTAACTTATGAAAGAATGCAAAATATACAAGCTGAAAAAGAAAGTTTAAAACAATGTCTTGAAATCAAAAGTGCTTCAAATTGGCAGAATTTATGTAAGAGTAAAAATCAAATTTTAAATCAATAAGTAAATTTAGAGATAACTAGCTTTTTGGCTAGTTATCTAAGGTTAAAACCTTTTCTTCTTAACATCTTCTAAGATATTATTAGCTATATCACTTACTGTACTAGAAATAATAGCTGATTCATTAGCAATTTCAACATTATCTTTAGTAGTTTGATCAATTTGAGCTACGCTATCATTGATTTGAGTGATACCTGCAGTTTGTTCTTTAATACTTTCTGCCATATCATTGATAGATTGAACAAGTAAATTAGTATTAGCTTCAATTTCTGATAAAGACTTTTGAGTTCTTTCAGCTAACTTTCTAACTTCATCAGCTACCACTGCAAAGCCTCTACCATGTTCTCCAGCACGAGCTGCTTCAATAGCTGCATTTAAAGCTAAAAGATTGATTTGATCTGCAATATCACCTATAATACCTGTAACATTTTTAATCTCTTCAGATTGAGTGATAACATCACTAGTTTTAACTGAAACATTTTGCATAGAAGAAGTGATCTCTTCTAAAGCTGCTGCAGTTTCTTCTAAAGATTGAGCTTGAGAATTTGAAGAAGTGGTTAAGCTTTGAACAGCAGTTTGTAATTTTCCACTTTCATTAGCTAAAGCATTAGCAAAGTCTGAACTTTGTTTTAGCATTTTAACTATTTCATCACCTAAAGCATTAGTAGTTAATTCTACACTACCGCTAGCATTTTCTAATTTATTTCTAAAGTCTAAGCTTTTGTATTCTTCAAAAATTTTATGAATAGCATTCATATCAGAACCTACTCTAGCTTGTAAAACATCAAGAAGTTTATTTAGAACATTTTTAAGTTCAATAAGTTGTGGGTTTCTTGGATTAGCAGTAATTCTTGCTGTTAAATTACCACCTTCTACAACTGATACGGTTTGAACTGATTCTTTAACGGCTTGATTGTCTTGTTCTAAGCCTCTTTTAGTAGCAAGAATGTTTTCATTGATAGCATTTGAGATTTGTCCAAATTCATCATTGCTTTTTACTTCTATAGTAGAAACATTTTTTGTTTTATAGTTGATAAAATCAAAGAATGAAGTTAAACCTGTTTGGATAGCTGCAAGTGGGGAGAGGTATTTTGATACGATGAAATAAAGGAGGATGA